>JAYTEX010000343.1:0-4435 GCA_043734785.1 Pseudomonadota bacterium
GAAGAAAGCGCCGGGCATGGTGGTGGGGATCACCAGCGCGTAGAACAGCGCGCGGCCGAGGATTGCCGTGATTAACAAGACCCCGGCCGCGGCCAGCCACGCGACATAACCCACCGCGCCCGCGGGTTGAACCGCGCCGAGACTCGCGACCAGGACGACGCCGAGCGCCACGCCCGCATTACGCAACCAATAGGTCTTGCCGAAGGTGGTGCATTGCGCTTGGTGCGAGGCGGCCGCTTCGCCGCCGCGACGTTTGAGATCCCGTGCATGCACGACCAGACCCAGGCCCTCAAGCAAGAGACCGAGCACCATCGGCACCGCTAGCGCGGCGAGGAGAGTTGAATACGCCGCGCCTTGTGCCAGCAGCACGCCGGCATAGACCAGTGCGACCACGAGCGTGCCCAGCGTGAGCATCGATCCGTAGAACGAGGTGGCCGCCTGCCAGTGATCCCAGAACGGACGCGCCTTGATACGATAAATGCGGTACATCGCGAACAATGCCACCGGGCCAGACACTACCGCCAGCCAGCCAGCGAACGTTTGTGCGCTGTGCAGCCAACCGGGTGGCACCCACGGCACCCAGCCGGCGAATGCCAGCAACAAGGTGTAGAGCCCCATCGCGTTATAGAACACCGCGATCCCGGCCACCTCTCGACTCACTGGCGAATAGCGCAGATTGTAGAAAGCGCGGTAGAAGCGATGCGGCTTGCCTAGGTGCATGGTAGAAATAACCAGCGCGAGCGTTTCCAATCCGAGCAGGCCGAATAGCAACGCCGGATGGGCAATCGGATGTGCGGTGGGCGACAGGACCGCCAGCCCGAACAGCGGCCCCAGGAACAGCACCAGGAATGCGCCCACCACCGTTTGCGAAATGAGGGTGAAGAACACCAGCGGATCTTCCCGCGAATGCAGCTTGCGCAGGTTCCAATGGCGTTGTGCCCCAGGCTTATCCGCGACGGCCGAGTGATATTGATTTTCACTGATATCGGCGCGATCTTTTTTCAGGTAGACCAGCGGCATGCTGTCCGTGCGATGCATCTCGCGCGGTAGATCGTGCGTCTGTTGAAAGCGGATGTTGGGATGGGTGATTCCGGGATCTGGAAATCCCGGAATCGATAGCTTGATCTGCTCGCGTTTTGCCGGCGGCGTCTCGATCACGCCAAAATCAAGCGCCCCTGCCAGACAGGCGGCGACACAGGCCGGTTTCAAGCCGACCTCAAGGCGATCGACGCACATGTTGCACTTCGAAACCTCGCCCTTTTCCTGATCGAGTTGCGGCGCGTTATAAGGGCACACCCAGGTGCAATAGCCGCACCCGAAACAGATGTCGGAATCCTGGAGTACGGCGCCGTACTCCGCGAACTTGGTGTAGGCGCGGGTCGGACAACCGGTGAGACACACCGGGTCGTCGCAGTGATTGCACGCCATCGAAATATTGAGACGCCGAAAATCTGGATAGGTGCCGCCCTCCACATAACCGACCGAGCGAAAGCTGATGTGTGCTGGCAGGTCGTTCTTCTCGCTACACGCGGCTTCGCAGGCATGGCAACCGATGCAGTTATCGGCGGTGAAATGAAAACCGTGTTGCTTGTAGCGGTCTGGATTGTCGCTGATCGCGGCGCTATGGTTGATCTTGAGGCTGTGCCCGGCGAGCACATCATGGTCCGCGACGAGCGCGATCTGTTTGCCCCACTGATTGACGGCCGTCCCGTTTGAAGGCGGGAGCCGGGCATACGCCGGTTCGTTGGTGCGGGTCTTGAACGCGGGCGTAGCACTGAGATCGGCTTCACTGCTTGCGCCGGTCGGCAGATATCGGATGCCGTTCTCATCGGCACGTACGGTAAACATGGGGGCTCTTCTCCTCAGAAATTGCGAGCGGCGATGTTCTCGGCAGCGGCAGCCCGTTGATCGGCCGCCGCTTCGATCTTGACTGCACACTGTTTGTAGGCGGGCTGGCGCGAATGCGGATCGAGCAGCCCCAGAGATAAGCGGTTCACGCACTCGTGGAAGTGGAACGGGATGAACACCATGTTCGGCGGCACTCGCTGGGTCAGCTGGACCAGGACCACGGCATCGCCACGTCGCGACACCAGCCGCGCATAGGTCATGTGTCCAATGCCGAGTGACTTCGCGGCATCCGGATTCATTTCCATGTAGGGCGTCGGACTAAACTTGTTGAGGTTACCGAGCTTGCCGGTGCGCGTACGCGTGTGGAAATGCTCGACCACGCGCCCGCTGTTCAACCAGAAGGGATACTCATCGTCCGGTCGCTCGTTGTTGTCGATAAACGGCAGCGGGATCAACTTCGCCTTGCCGTCCGGATACTGAAACACGCCATCGACGTAGAGCCGGGGCGCACCGGTATCGGCCCCCTCCGGACACGGCCATTGGATGCCGCGCTGTGCCTCGATCTTGTCGTGAGTCATGCCGGCATAATTCAACATGCGCCCCTTGGACAGTTCACGCATCTCGTCGAACACCTCAGCCGGGGTTTCGGGAAAGCGGATTTTTTGCCCTTGCGCGAAGCGCTTCGCCAGTTGGTTGAAGATCCAGAGGTCAGGTTTGCAATCGCCGTGGGGCTCCATCACCTTGCGCACCAGGTTTACGCGCCGCTCGGTGTTGGTGAACACGCCTTCCTTTTCGCCCCACAAGGCGGCGGGCAGATAGACATGCGCATAGCGGGTGGTCTCGACATCGGAATAGGCATCCTGTACCGCCAGGAATTCGAGTTTCTGCAGCGTTTTGCGGATGCGCGGGGTATTTGGCATCGAGGTCATCGGGTTGGTGGCGACCAACCATAACGCCTTGATCTGGCCGGTCTCGATGGCCGGGAAGATGTCGGTCATGAAGAGGCCGCGCTTGGCCGGGAAAAATGCCTCATCGATCCCCCAGAAGCGCGCGATCTCCTCGCGGTCGTGGGCCTTCTCCAGCGTGCGATAGCCCGGCAGACCGGAACAGGAGGACCACTCGCGCGTGCCCATCGCATTGCACTGACCCGTGATGGAGAGACTGGTGCCGCCGGGCTTGCCGATATTGCCGGTGATGAGATTCAGGCTGTTGATCGCGACCACGCCGTCGGAGCCGTGCGTGCTCTGATTGATGCCCATGGTCCAGATAGACATCGCCGCACCGGCCTTGGCATACACGCGCGCGACATGGCGGATGGTGTCCTCGTCGATGCCGCAGATCCCTGCCGCAGTGGTGGGGTCGTAACGCGCCACCAGCTTGGAGAACTCATCGAAGCCGTTGGTATGCGCATCGATGTACGCCTGATCCTGCAGTCCCTCCTTCAATATCACGTGGGCCAGGCTGTTGAGCAACACCAGATCGGTGCCCGGGGTGATGGGCAGATGAATATCCGCCATCTGCGCGAACATGGTGACCCGCGGATCGACCACGATGACTGGAAACTTGCGCTCCTCGAGCGCCATTTTCAGGCGCCAATAGATGATCGGGTGCTGCTCAGGCAGGTTAGAACCGAAGGCGATCAAGCACTCGGTGTGACTGAAATCGTCGTAGCAGCCGGGCGGACCGTCGGAGCCGAACGAGCGCTTGTAGCCGGAGACCGCAGAAGCCATACAGAGCGTGGTATTGCCGTCGTAATTATTGGTGCCGATGACGCCCCGCGTAAGCTTGCCGAGCGTATAAAACTCCTCGGTTAAAATCTGCCCGGTAGAGACAATGGCGACACTGTCGCGTCCATATTGGCGCTGAATGCGGGTGATCTCTGCCGCAGTGAAATCGAGCGCCTCATCCCAACTCGCTGCACGGTAGCCGTCGATGGGGCGTTCGCGCAGCAGCGGCTGCTCGCCGCGGTTAGCGGAATTGAACAGTTCGTGCTCGAAGATGCCCTTGATACACAGCTTGCCCTGGTTAACCGGTGCGTCGCCGACACCGCGCGCGGCAACCGCCTTACCCGCCGCGTTCAGGCCCACTTCAATGGAGCAGCCGGTCGAGCAGTAGCCGCAGGTGGTGTACTTCCAGTCCACCACGCCCTTGTCGGCGATCTTGATCGGGTTTTTAATACGGCGGCCGAACAGCATGCTTAATCCCTCTGCGTTGCGCTAATCATGGACCATGACCTGCAACACCCCGTTGGCGATGCGCACCGGGTAGGTGGCCACTTTAACCGTGGAGTCTTCCAAGCAAGACCCGGTTTGTAGATTGAAATGGTGTTTGTAGATCGGCGATGCGACCACTGGTTGACCTTTTAAATCGCCTACCACGCCGCGCGACAATACCGAGGCGTTGCTGAAAGGGTCGTAGTTATCGATTGCAAATATTTCTTGGCTTAGCGATAGGCGAAAGATCGCTACCTGGCGCGCGTTGACCAGCGCGCACACGCCAACATTATCGATCAGCGTGCTCGCCGGGCAGATGTCCTGCCAGGATTCGGTTGCCGTTGCGAACTCGGCCGTGCGCATGGGAGACCCCC
>JAYTEX010000344.1:0-12048 GCA_043734785.1 Pseudomonadota bacterium
TCGCTCGGTGGTTCGATTTCCGCATCGAGCGGCAACGGATAACCCGGCACACGTACCCTATCGCGCGGCAGCTCGATGTAGACCGGCAGCCGCTCGCGCTGCGCGGTCGCCAGCGCCCGATCGATTTGTCGGAACGCGATCACAGGATCGTCTAGCACGGCTTGGGCACACGTGATGCGCTGGAAGATTTCGCGTTGAAACGAGAACGGTCCGAAGCGGTGGTGCAGCAAGGGATCATCCACTGTTTCGCTGACTCCCGGGGCACCACTGATGACCACTACGGGCGAATTTTCCGCATACGCGCCGGCTACGGCATTGACCACGTTGAGCGCGCCCACGCCATAAGTGACCGCGACCGCGCCAAGACCCTGCAGTCGCGCATAACCATCGGCCGCAAAGGCTGCGGTTTCTTCGCGAGTGGTGCCGATGTGCTGCAATTCGCTGTGCGCCATCAAATCGTAGAAGCCGAGGATGTAATCCCCTGGCACTCCGAAGCAATGGCGCGCGCCGGCCGCGCAGAGTCGGTCGATCAGGTACTGTCCGATCGAGGGAGGAGTGGGTTCAGTCATGGGGTCACAGTCCTTTTGGGTGGCGACAAACCAGGGCGCTCAGGGCCGTGTGGCGCGGGTGATTACGCGAGTGCCAGCACGGCCTCGCCGTGGGTTTTAATTTCGCCGCGCTGATCGCGCGCGGTCACCGCGACCCGTACGCGTTGTTCACCGTTGTGCAGTAGCTTGTCGATCACGCGGGCCTCGCAGGTGATCTGGTCGCCCACCCGCGTGATCGCCATGAAACGCGTGTCAAAACTGCGGATCGCCTCCGGCGTGATCCAATCGGTCAGGCACCGACTCATGTAGGCCATGATTAACATGCCGTGCGCAAGCACATCGCCAAGTCCGGCGTTGCGCGCGAAATCGATGTCCACATGCACGGGGTTATGGTCGCCGGACGCACCACAGTAGATGGCGAGTGTCTGGCGGGTGATCGGCGGCACGGTGAGGCTCGGCAGTTCGTCGCCGATCTCAAGAGTTTTGAACACGGGGCTTGGCATGGTGGAGTCCTCAACCGTGACGAATCACGAGGGTGCGTTGAAACTCGGCCACGAGTTGCTGGTGCTGATTAGTGATGCGATTGTCCTGCGCCACAAACTCGAGTAGGCCGTCTTTTTTCTCGTAGATGTCGACAATTCTGGCTTCGAAGGTCAAGAAATCGCCGGCAAACGCCATGGTGTGATAAGTAAATTTTTGCTCGGCGTGCAGAATCTTCGGCAGCGGGATGCCGACTTCATCGAACCACCCATAGGGGTTGGGTCGGTCCATTTCCAGACAAAACAAGAAGGTGGGCGGGACCGGCAAAGATCGATAGCCTGCCGCATGCGCGGCCGTTTCATCGACATATACCGACGCCGTCTGGCCGATCGCATGGGCAAATTGCCGTAGCCTACCTTTCTCGACCTCGAGCGTGTAACGCGGCGAGGCATAGCCGATGAATTTACGGTCAATCACAGAGGGTCCTTGCGGTTATGACATCGATTGGCGGGTATTATGTCATCAGCCACTCGCGGATGGAGAAAATGACATGCCCAAACTGACCGACGCCGAATGCACAAGCTTTCTTGACGAACCAGGCCTACTCATGGATATCGCGACCTTGGACGGTGACGGCTGGCCCGCAGTCTGTCCTATTTGGTATGTGTTTGAAGCGGGCACGATCTGGTTCACGCCGCGCCAGCACTCAGAGTGGTTGGGCAATATCCGTCGCGATTCTCGCGTTGCGCTGTGTATTGATGAATTGGCGCTGCCCTATCGCAAGGTGATTGTGCAAGGGCATGCGCGGGTGGTGCACGAGGTCGGCCAGGACGATATCTGGCGCGATCGCTATCGCCGCATCGCGACTCGCTACCTGCCAAACAAGGACGCCAATAGCTATGTCGATGTGACCGATGATCAACCGCGCGCACTTTGCGCGGTGACGTTGGCTGACGCCGAAGTCAAGACCTGGCGGATGCCGCGGAACGATGAAAAATATCAGGGGATCTGGGCCAAGCGCTATTGGACCAATAACGCCAAAGCTGCCCTCGAAGCCCCGGATTTGTTCACGCCGCCTCAGTAGAACCGGTCTCGAAATTTATGGTCACCGCAGAACTTACCGACAACCTCGCGCGCTTTGTCGTGACGCATTTGGGTGCTGATCTCGAACTCTCAGACGTCACCGATTCCGATGGCCATGCCGGTCTCACGTTTTTATTTGAGACGCGCCACCGTCGCACGCACGACAGCGCCGGCCGCTATGTACTGAAGATCCCGCCCAAGGGGGTCGCGCGTCGCGGCAATACTGATGTGTATCGTCAGGCGCCGCTGATGCGCGCGTTGCACGACGCAGGCTTGCCGGTGCCCCGTGTGCCGTATGCGAGCGCCGACGAAGATCTCTTCGGGGTGCCCTACATCGTGATGGAAAGACTGCCAGGGCGAACTTTTTTTGTGTGGGATCCCCTGCCTAGCTTTACGCGAACCGCGGCGGCTGCCGAGCCGCTATGGTGTCAGGCGGTCGAAGTGCTGCCGCGCTTCCATCAGTTCGACTGGCAACGCGCGCTCCCCGACTGGCAAGCGCCGGAGCCCTTGGACGAGCAGGTCTCGCGCTGGCGCAAGATTTATCTGCAGGCGCCGGAGCCGAAGTGGATCGAGCAGGCGGAAACGGTCGAAGCCCTGCTGTTGGAGACCATGCCGAGCGGCACGCCTGTAGGGCTCTATCACGGCGACTACCAGCCCGGGAATATCCTCTACGAGAATGGCCAATTGACCGGCGTGATCGATTGGGAGATCTCCGGGATCGGCGATGTACTGCTCGATATCGGTTGGCTCATGATGGTGGCCGATCAGGGTAATTGGGTCGATGGCTGGCGCGCTATCTATCCGCCGACCATCGCCGAGATTCGCGACCTCTACGAGTCGCGGATGGGGCAGTCGTATCCGGCCATCCCGTGGTACCAGGCGTTTGCGGGCTATCGCTTGGCCAGCATCGGTTGCCTGAATGTGAAGCTTCACCGCAAGGGACAACGCCACGATCCGATCTGGGAATCGATGGGGCTGTGCCTGCCGAACATGTTCGAACGTGCACGAGAGATTCTGGCCGGACTTTAGGCGCTGCGGACTCAGAGTGAAGCGGTTTTTGCTACCCCGCCCTTAAACCCGCTGCCCCTAGGCGGCCCGCGAACGCGCGCCACACGACCGCATCACTCGCGCGCTATTGCGCCCGGATACGTGTGAGAACATCAATGCAGCGAAGTACACACTATCTGAACTATCGACCGCCCCTTGCGTGGGAAGCGATGTTGGGTTTTTTCGCCGCGCGCGCCGTGCCCGGCGTCGAACGGGTGGCTGCGGGCATTTATCGTCGCCTGCTCGGATGCGGCACAAGCCACGCGATGCTGGAGGTCAGCCACGATGCCGCACGGCAACGCTTGGTCGTGATGATTGAAACCGGCGAACCAGCGCTGGTCCGGCCGTGCTTGGCGCGGATTGGCGAGGTCTTCGACCTGACGAGCGATCTGGCCCCGATCGAACGACATCTGGCACGCGATCCGCTGCTCGCGCAGTGCATTGCACGGCGGCCGGGCTTGCGGCCGCCCGGTGCCTGGACCGGGTTCGAACTCGCGGTCCGTGCGGTGCTGGGGCAACAAATCACAGTGCTCGCGGCACGCAAGCTTACCGCGCGGCTGGTCGAACAGTGCGGCGAGCGTGTGTCTTGCGCCGCCCCGCTGACCCATCTATTTCCAACCGCAGGGGGTGTCGCCGATGCAGATTTATCAGCGATCGGCATGCCACAGGCACGCAAACGCACCCTGCAGGCAGTGGCACGCGCAGTCATGGCGAAACCGACCCTTCTGCTGCCGCATCACACGCTAGATGCGGCAGTCGGTGATTGGCAGAAAATCCCAGGGATAGGCGCTTGGACTGCGCACTACATCGCGCTCCGCGCGCTGCGCGCTAACGATGCGTTTCCGGCGTCGGATATCGGGCTGCTACGCGCGGCCGCGAGCGACGGGCAACGGCCCACGCCTGTCGAGCTCACGAAACGCGCGGAAGCTTGGCGGCCCTGGCGGGCGTATGCTGCTCAGCACCTGTGGTCGGCGGCGACTGGGCACGAAGAGGAGTAGCGAAATGGCCAAGGCAGTGGAATTTTTGCGCGATAGTCTCGCGACGCCACTCGGGGAAATGATGATCGTGGCCGATCGCAGCGGTCATTTATGCGGCATCGATTGGGTCGATCACGTGGCGCGCCTAGAACGGTTGCTGAGTTTGCGTTGGGGGGCTGTGACCCTGGTGGCGCACGCGGATCCGCACGGCTTCACGACTACGCTGCAGGCCTACTTCGCGGGTGACTTACACATCATTGATAGCCTGCCGGTTAACCCTGGCGGCACCGCGTTTCAGCGTGAAGTCTGGCAGGCCTTGCGCACGATTCCGTGTGGCACCACGCTTTCCTATGGTGCGCTGGCCGCGCAGATTGGTCGCCCCCAAGCCGTGCGCGCGGTCGGCCTCGCGAACGGCGCGAACGCCATCGGGGTGGTGGTGCCCTGTCATCGGGTCATCGGCAGCAACGGTGCGCTGACGGGTTATGGCAGCGGTCTGCCGCGCAAGCAATGGCTGCTTGCGCACGAACGAGGACAGACCGAGATTTTTTTTGCCTAGCGCACTCGCGGGAATTACCGGGATCAAGTCGCGCTAGCAGGATCAGGTAATCGCGCCTAAGGGCGCTCCACAGTAATATCGAGCAAGCGTGCCCGACAACGTCTACCGGAGAGGAATCATGGCGCCTGATCACAAGACTCGGCTGACGCGCCGGGCGTTTCTGTATCTTTCGAGTCTCGTGGCGCTGGCCGTTGGTCGCGCCGGGAAAGCCGCTACGCTCAATGTCACACCCAGCACCGCGCAACTCTCCGAATGGAACGCCCTGCTCAAGGAAGCGACTGACTTTCCGCTTTTCAGTGCGTTGTTCGGCCGTCGTTCGCGGCGCTTTGGGTGGGGTATGGAGATCCCGCAGGGGCCGCTCAAATTCAAATCCGAGAAAGCCCCGGTCGCGTTGGATGACTTCGAACGTTCGCTGCTGATTGCGGCGGGTCTAGGCGTATCGGGCTGGCACAATGGCATTCCCTACTCGGATGCCGAAGCGGGGTTATGCACTTATTCCGCGCGCTTTACGGGGCGCACATTCCCATCCGCCGCCGGCATCGGCAATGCCGATCTGTTCTACACCGAAGACAGTGGCGCCTATTTTGTGAGTACGCGCGATGCCGGGACGGATGGCACCTGGGCCGACGCGCGCATGAGCGATGCCGAACGCCTGATCGCCACCGTCAAAACCCATACGCGCCAACTCAGCGATAAACGTGTGGAGCTGCCACGCGGCGAACCGAACTACAGCGCGCATAACAATTGGAATGCCAACGTGCCGGGCTCAACGGTATTCATTCCGATCGCTAACGTGTCAGAAGAACTGCTCGGGTTTCTGTTCATCGTGGCGGGTTCTGGTTACACGGTGTGGGACGATCGCGCAGGCCGACCCGCTGGCGATCTGGATCGTTTTTTCAAGAGCGGTCTGCTCAATCCAGAAAAGAAGTATCCACACACCTATTTGGAGCAGTACATCCTGACCTGCTGCGCGGTCGAGATGGGCGACATGGGTCATAACATGTCGCTGGCGTTGCAGACGATCGGCCTTGGCGGTTGGTTCTTTTCCGGCATCAGTCCGTTCGCGTTAATGGGTGCTGCCGCCGGCAAAGGCATTCCCGGTCTCGGCTTCACATTCGAGACGAATCCGCAATGGGGAGTGCCGAATCCAGTCGGGTTGGAGGGTGTATATCAAGGCTATTGCCCGCCTTATTATCCGGATATGCGCGCAGCCGTGCAGGCTTACTACGATCTAAAGTTCGCTAAGGGCGGCACTTACGATCCGACCTCGCCCGGTCCGTTCCGCGACAATGCGGAGACGAAGCGTGCGGCCGTGCCCCCGGAGCCGGAATTGGTCGATGCGGTCGTTGCGATCGCGGATTACATTTATCGAACCTACGGCAAGTTTCCGGGCACTGTGCCGACCATTTTTACGCGTTTCTATACCCAAGCGCATCGGCTGGAAACGGACTTCTACGATAAGTTTTATGCGCCGGGCGCGTATCTCACCACGCATCAGCGCAATGTCGAACGTTGGCTCAGGAAAACGCGAGATGCGTGAACATCATGTTGCCTCTGCTTGAGGCTTTCAGGAAAGATCTCTACCACTGCGCGGACTGCAATTATTGCGTCGATGCGGTGTGGGCGGAGCGCGGGATCGAGCACGTGTGCCCGACGATGCAGTCGCATTCACCGGTTACGAGTTATGCGGGCCGCGGTTACATTGCCGCAGCGCGCGCCTGGATCGAAGGCACACCGCTTGATCTCGCGGTGCTTGGCGATCGTGTTTTTACGTGCACCACCTGCAGTCACTGTGAAACGGTATGTCCGATCGGGCTGCGCCCAACCCAGGTGGGGCGCGCCTTGCGCGGCGAGTTGTGGGCACGCGATACAATCCCCGCACCTGCGCGCGCGTTGCACGAAGCGATGCGGCGCGACGGCAATCCGCATGGCGTGACGCGCGCCGCGCGCGCTGCTTGGCAGGCTGGGTGGTCACCGCATGACGCGCAGGCAGAGAAAGTGCTCTATCTGCCCGGTTGTGCGGCGGCCGCAGCCCAACCGGCCGAAGCACGGGCCGCAGTGGCGTTGATACAAGCGGCGGGTTTTGTCGTGGAAACCCTGGGTGAGCAGGACACCTGCTGTGGCGCACCCCTGTTCGAGCTTGGTCTCGAGACAGAGGCGGCACTCATGCGCGAGGCGCTCGCCGCGAAGGTCGCAGCGCGCAGTGAAATCGTGATCTCAGGGCTCGAATGCGCGTGCAGTTGGCAACGCCGGCTGCACGGCGAGGTGCCGCGCAGCGTCGCCGAATGGCTGGTCGTGCAGATACACACGGGCCGGCTGCAACTCGTTGCGCGCGCGCAGGCCCCGCGCGAAATCCATCTGCTGGACAGCTGCCAAACCCGGGCCGCCGGACCCGCCCAGGCACTGCACAAGCTTTGTGCATTACTCGAGGTTAAGGTGGCGCCTGCTATCACGTCCGCGCGCCATGTGGTGTGCTGTGGCGCGGCGGGCGGGATGCCGCAGATGGCGCCAGAATCGGCCGCGCGCATGGCCACCGCGAGACTTCATGGGCAGGCGACATCGGCAGTTTTCGTGAGTGCTGATCCTCGCTGTGTCGCACACCTGCGCCGTGCAACGCCGGATGCGCGGATTTTCGGTATCGCCGAATTTCTACACACATTTTTCACAGACGCGCCATGATCGATCCGCGTCGCATGAACTTACCCTCTACGCTCGCCCAGGTGGTGGAACCGATCGATATGCTGACCTATCAGCGCGATTGTTCGGTTATTCGCCCCGGGCATGCAGAGACCATGGTGCGGCCAAGCACGCGCGAGGACGTGATCGCCGTACTGAGATCCGCCACCCAGCACGGCACCCCGGTGTATGTGCGCGGCGCGGGGACCATGTATGCCGGGGGTGTGAATCCGCACGCCGGTGGCATCGTGCTCGACATGACTGGCATGGATCGTATTCTCGATATTGATCTCGATCGGGGTGTGGTGATTGTGGAACCCGGCGTGCGCTTCGGCACGTTGAGCAAGGCCTTGCAGATCCATGGCATGACGATCGGCATCATTCCCGTCACGGGTCCGACCGCTACGCTCGGTGGCGCGGCCTCGGCGCATGCGCTAGGCACGGGATCCGCGAAGTTCCAGAGTTTCGCCGATGAAGTGGTGGGCCTCGAAGTCGTCTTGCCGGACGGGCGCGTGATGCGTACCGGATCGGCCGCGGCCGGGGAGATCGGGTTCTTTCATCGCTTCGGCATCGGGCCGGATCTCACCGGCCTGTTTCTCGGAGGGGATGCGACCCTCGGCGTGATCACCGCACTCGCGATGTGGCTGCATCCGATCCCCGCCTATCGCACCACCCTATGCTACGGGTTCCCGTCCCCGACGGCGGCCGCGCAGTTCATCATCGCGTTGCAAGCGCGTGAACTCACACGGCACGTGTGGTATGCCAGCGGCTACGAAGGCGCCGTGGTGAAAGGTCGCGTGATGGCGGCCTACCCAGCCACCGAGGTGGCCAGCCTGCCGCAGTTCTGTGTTGGCCTCGATTATGGCGGTGAAGAAGTGCTGGTGCGCCACGATCAGGCGTTGATCGAAGCTTTGTGTGAGGCGCAGGGCGGCGCGCCGTATCCGCTGTTCGATGAGGTGTATTTCCGTCATCTGCGCAACGAAGAAATTTATTGGTACGGCTATGCCGGGTATTTCACGCGCTCGCGCTGCGTGATCTTGATGAGCTCGCTGCCGACCTCTAAGATGCCGGCGTTCCTGGCGGCGCTCGACGAATTGCGGCGCGACCACGCGCAATTCGCATGGGGCGGCGCGGTGGTTATCTGTCGCCGTGGCCTGCATGGGGGCGTGCTCGCTTTCTACGATGAAGCACACGAGTGGCCGGCGGCCCAGGCGGCGGCCCAGGCGGCGGCGGCGACCTTGGTGGCGGCCGGCTGTGTGCCCTACAAGACCGGTAAAATCTGGGCGAATGAAGTTCGCGGCTTTACGGCCTATCATCTGGCATTGACCGAACTTAAAGCCTGCATCGATCCGCGCGGTATTCTGTCGCCCGGAAATCTCGGTCTCGGATATATTTAAAGCATATGGCATTCACTCTGCACCCACAGCTCGCGGCCGATTTTTACGTCTTGGGACACAGCGGCAATCTGCAGGTCCTCCTACGACGCAATGCCATATTGCCGTGGTTCCTGTTGGTGCCTGAGACTAACGCGTTGGAACTCTACGAATTAGGCCCGACCCTGCGGCGCGAACTCGACACGCGCGCTGATCTCCTCGCGCGCTTCGTCAAAATGTATTTCGCGTGTGACAAAATCAATGTCGCCGCGATTGGCAACATCGTTCCGCAACTGCATCTGCATGTGATCGGCCGGCGCACCGACGATTGCTGCTGGCCGCAGGCCGCGTGGGGGCACCTGGTGGGAACGCGTGCTTATGGAGGGCAGGAACTGGCAGAAATTGAGCAGGGACTCGTGCACCTCTCCGGTTTCGAGTTCGCGCGCATCGACCCGATTGTTTGACTGGATTGCTGCGCGTTCGCTCGCATAAGTGGCGGTAACGGTGAGCGCGTCGGGCAACGACTGCCCCTTGACCTACGGGTTGTTGGGGTTCGCAAGCTCACCCCAACCTACCTTGAACACGCTGCCCGCATGCGCTTTGGCGGCGCTAGAAGCGACTTTTTCAGAGACGACTACTTAAGGCGATTTACCCCTTCACTCCGTGTTCCGACAAGGGGTCCAGTAAAAGATAAGTTCGAGATCCCACTGGATTCCG
This sequence comes from Pseudomonadota bacterium, assembly GCA_043734785.1. GTDB lineage: Bacteria > Pseudomonadota > Gammaproteobacteria > CAIKBL01. The sequence goes on from JAYTEX010000344.1 coordinate 9,458, forward strand.
GCTTTCGCCGGAATGTCGAGGGCGCAGGATTACGCATTTTTGTGGCATTTCTGCTTAAGTAAGTGCCATTCGGCTCTGACCCTTTCTTTCGTCAGACTGCCGCTATCGATGGCGATTTAATTTCACCTTTCATTCACCGTTTTTCGCAGATGTTGTTCGTCCCAAGCCATGCGCCCACGACGGATAAATACATCGGCGGTGACGACAACATTCTCTCCATTTCAGACGAATCGGCAATACCGGCTATTGGGCGCTTTGCAATGGCACGTCGCCGCGCTGTTGCTTAGCCCATAGGGCGGAATAGCGTAGCGCCTTCCGCCTTCCGGCACATAAAAATACAACCACGCTCACCAACCAGCATTTTCTCGCCGTCATCGCTTGCCCAGTCGATGGGATAAATCCCCGCCGCGACATACCGCGAAAACGAGGAATACGGCCCATCACGCACCCGCGCGACGTGTCCATGTTTCACTGGATTGAAATGCACATAATCAACATGGCGCGCGTCATCCAAGTCGTCCCGAATTGAATGTGCCCAATAGTGTCGCTGCCAAATGCCGCGCTCGCCGTTGGCCAAACGTACGGCAGACAGGTGTTCTGTTTTCGGGATCGATTTTGAGAATGCGATCTTGATCGCCTTCCAACGCGCTGGGTAATCCGCATCGTCAAGTGGCAACGTCCAAACACAATGCAGGTAATCAGGTAACACAACCCAACAATCGATGAAAAACGGGCGCGCCGCGCGAACCTTGCGCACGGCCTCGCGCAAGGTCTCGATCTCTGTCACGAACAAACGGCGCTGGCGTTCCAACAGGTTCACGGTGAAGAAGTAAGTGCCACCGGGCGCGCGGTGGCGACGGTAATTGGGCATGGCGGGATCATCCTTGATCTTTCCGGTGCAGCTTAATCTACGGCATTCAGGCGGCGGAAGATGATCGGCGGAAGGCGCTGCGCTTTTCCGCCCTATTCACTATTCACCACCCAGACATGGCTCTGGGACGGCCGCGAACTATTCGCGAGATCCTGCGCAAGCGCGCCTACTTTACGGCGCGCGCCGGCAACTCCGCTGTGGCATGTCCGTGGGCGGAGAGTTCGCCATCCTGATTACGTGCCACCAACTCAAAATCGACGAGATGCCGGGCACCTTCTACCCGCTTGCCGCTGATCTTGCCGTCGATCGTGAGCAAATCGCCCTCTGGGTTGTGGCGCCGAACTTCGGTGTAGAGATGCACGAGTTGCGCATCATCGCCGATCCAGTTAGTCACGATGTGTGACATCCAGGAGCAACGCTCGGGGCCATAGTCATACGCGCGCGGCGCCCCGACCTTGCGTGCGAAGTCTTCGTCCCAGTGCACACGCTCCGGGCAATCTGGAATACCGTATTTGTTCTTGATGCCGGTCGCCGGGTGGCGATCGATCATCTGCCAGGCGAGTTTGTGAGCGCGCACGTACAACCCGCCCCAGCCCTGTAGGTAACAAATGAAACCCGTGATGGTCATCGGGCCTTTGGCCATGCGCGGCAACAACGTGCCGACCACCACATCTTCATAGTATTGCGGGGTGTCGCCGCGGAGCGTTTCCGCAGCATACAAGGCATTGTGATGGGCGAGCTCTTCTTCGGTGTAGACCCGCGTGTCCTCGCGCTCGCGCACGGTGTACTTGGTACCCTGTTCGCGCGCGATATCGCGGTCGGTGCGAAAGCACCAGGAATCGGCATTTGCCAACGGATCGCCGGTCTCGTTGTAGAAGTCGACATGGTAGATTTGCTGGATCGAGCGCCCTGCGAAGCGCGTGTCGAATTCGACGAGATCCTTCAGATACGCTTGAGTCGAGATCTGGGTATTGCGGCGGATCGGCTTATGCCACGTGAAATCGCAACCCGCGAACATCGCATGTACGCCGGGCAAACCGCCCACATAGCCGCTCACGATTCTGCTGCAGGCAAAGATGAAAGACGGCGGCGCGATCACGTCGCCATAACGGGTATTGCGCGCATAGTCCGGATCACACCACAACGGGTTGTCGTCGCCGATGCCCTGCGCATAGTGGCGGATGTTGTCGCGCGTCGCTTCATGGCACCAAGGTTCGAGCGTATTCTCGATGCGAATGCCGATGCGTTTGCGGAGATTGTCTACTGCGTCGTCGGTGATGCCGACAAATTCTCTGGTGATGGGCTTGGTCATGAGGTTCCTGTGGTTTCATTAGCGGTGGTGACGAACGCCTGCTCGCGCAGCACTTTACGATTAATTTTTCCGGCCGGGGTCTTGGGGAGCACATCGACGAGTGTCACCGCACGCGGGTATTCATGGCGAGAGAGTCTGGTTTTGAGATAGTCCTGAATCTCTTCGATCTGTATGGTGTGCCCGGTGCGTGCGACTAAAAAAGCCTTCGCGATCTGTCCCCGCACGGGATCGGGCACGCCAATCACCGCCGCTTCTGCGACAGCGGGATGGCTGAGCAGGGTGTTCTCGATCTCGACCGCACTCATCGTCCAACCGGCGGAGATGATGACATCGTCCGCGCGACCGGCATGGTAGAAGTAGCCTTCCTCATCACGGCGACCAAAGTCCTTCACGCGAACCCAGTGATCT
>JAYTEX010000345.1:0-16943 GCA_043734785.1 Pseudomonadota bacterium
ACATTGAAATCGGCAATCACGCAGCGTATCGGCACCGGCTTGTCACCCGCTAGTAGGTAACCCACTGACTCGGCGATGTCGAGACCCAACAGTTCGACAATCAAGTGACTCAATTGCCCGCCCTCCATGCCGATGCCTAGGTGGCCGCTGGCGTTCGCCAGCATGGTGCGCAGGCTCTTGCCATTGCCGGCTAGATCGGCAGTGCCACCGATGACCCCACGCGCCAGGTTGGGTTTACCCGTCACCGCGGAAACGCCTTTGAACATTGCCGCAATCGGCACCCGACGCACCTCGAGTTTGCTGGTGATTTGAACGGGCTCCTCGCGCGCATTGATGGTCACCCACATGGCGATATCGCCTCGGCCGCTGCCAAAGCGCACCGGCACCACTTTTAATAAGCGATCCTCAAGATCAATTTTGACGTGAACGTCATCAACCGGTAATTGGGTCGAGACTATCCGCACCCCGTGAAAATCGACCTGCGCATCCATCGCCGCGAGGCGGCTGATATCGAGCGGCACGTCGGGCAGAATGCGTGTTTTACTTTTGCGCTGCGCGTCTAATCGCACGCCAATAAAACCGCTGAGGTCAGCGAGGTCCAGTTTGCGGCTGGTAAAGCTGGCTGTGAGCAGGGGTCGCTTTGGGCGTACGTCCCAGCGGAGATCTCCGGCTAGATCGCTGCCGCCCATGCGACCCGAAAACTTACGAAACGCCCATACGCCATCGGCATAACCGAGCCGACCCGCCAGGTCATAGGGTGGCGTCGGTAGCAACGCAATGCCCGTCAGGGTGAAGAGATCGGCGGCATTGTGGCCGCGGATGTTCAGCCGCACGTCCAAGCCCTTCAGGGCCACCGGATCGGTGATGGTGCCGGCGATGCGCGCGCTGGTGCCGCCGGCATCGATCGAGACCGACAGTGGGTACGGGGCGTGCGAGTCGCGTAATTCAAGCACGCTGCCGCCTTCGATCTTGAAGCGTAGGGGTTGGCCTTGCAGTAGGCCCTTGCCATTGAAACGGATGCGCTGCTGGTTATCGTCGGCTGAACCCTGGAGAGTCGCCGCGCCTATGCGGAGATCCGTTTTGTTCGCAGGATCCTTGTAGCGCATCTGCCCATCGTCGATTGAGAGGCGCTCAATGATCGGAAATTCGCGGCGATTCTCCGGCAACACTGCCAACGCAACGCTGCCCGCTGGATTATCGACGAAGCGCCAGTTAGGCGTGCCTTGAGCCGTCTTTTCGAGCAACAACCGCGGTGCTACCAGTGCGAGTTCGGTGAACTTGAGCTGGCCCTTGAGCAAACTGCGGAGATCGAGCGCCGCGTCTATTTTTTGGATCTCGAGCATCTGTGGCGCGCTACCGCCTTCGAGGTTGGCAACTGCCAGCCCCGTGACGCTCAAGCGACTGATCGGCCAGCCCCAATCCACTCGGAGGTCGCCCTCAATAACGATCTTGCGTCCGGCCCGCGCAGAGGCCGAGCTCGCGAGCGGATCGCGCGCATTGTTCCAGTCAAACAAAAAGAACACATAGAGCAATCCCAACAGTGGTGTCAGCACGCTCAGTACCAAGAGCGCGACTAACGCCCGCTTCAGCACTAGCCGCCCAAACATAGCAGGCCAGACAGGGCGGGCCCGTACGGGCGCGCCTTATGCTTCATGGCAACCGGATTTCGCGCTTCGAGTTTGATACAACAGGAATGAAACGCGCATTGGGTTGGTGAGGTGTCGTGTGAGGTGCATGGCAGCTTTAGCGTACGAGCAGCACGACGGGCGAGCTGTTCAACGCGCCGTTTGCGACGCTGCCGAGCAGCGCACGCTCCAGTCCGTTCGTGGCGCGCGCCCCCAGTACAAGCACGTCTGCGCGATGGTCCGCAACTGCCTTCAACAGGGTCGCGAGTGGCGCCCCGGCGCGCACCTCGCACTTTACCGTCCAACCTGAGCGCGCAAGTCGAGCGGCGCCGTCGGCAAGTGTGGCCTGCCCTTGCTGAGATCGTTTGGCGTTGATGGCGGCTACTTCGCGGCGAACGTCCGCGCGCATCGAGGAGCTGAAACGGGCAATCGAGGCCGGCACCAAAACTGGTTCGATCACATTAACGAGCACCACCCGGCTCCCTCGACCGGGTTCAAGCGAGCCCAAAAATTTAAGGGCACGCTCGGCATTGGGACAGCCATCGAATCCCACTACAAAGCGGCGCACGGCACTCGGCATCTCGCGCACGACCAGCACGGGACAGAGTGCCTGCGCGCTGACGCCCCGCGAAACGCTACCTGTCAGTAGGCGGCGAAACACGCCGTGGCCGCGCCAACCGAGGACGATTAACGTGGCTTTGAAGCGCTCGGCTTCGGCGAGAATCGCCTCGATCGGCGCCGCGTCGATAAGCATGACCTTCGATTCCGGCCAGCGCCGGACCAGCGCGCGGTGCGCCGCGAGCTCGGCATCCTCGAAGGTTGTATCGACCGCCGCGCGGGTTTGCACGGAAACGGCGGGGAACCAGCTCTCGCGTGCGACGACGGCGCGCATACGCGCGGAGGCCGGCCATGGGAATTTAAGCGCCGTCGCCAGCGCTGCCTGGGCCGTGAGCGAGCCGTCAGAGGCAATCAGAATCCGGTGCTGCTTTGATATCGTCATACTGCTTTTCTTGTTAGGGCTTGTTGTTTGGTTACCAGTAAACAGCCGTCGCTGCTGCGCATAACTTCCAGCGCGGGGTGTCACCGTGCCCGTTCTGTAGGTAATCCCCCGGTGTCACGCTAGATGTTGATCCACGCGCGTCAGCGGCGACCATGTCGTGGCGGTTTCTCCGCAAACGCCTCTACTCGTCTTGAATCCGTCAGCCACCCCTGTAAACGCCTTGCATGACAGAACTACAGAACCACCGGATGGTTCTGTAGTTCGTTACGGCCAGCGCCAGCAACAGCACCAGGAAAGTGTCTTGCGAGATGCTGGGTAACGGCCTGTATGGCGCCTACCACACTCCGTTCGTATAGCGTGCGTTTGAACTCAGATTCCATCGCGCGGCAGATTTTTTCCCATTCCGGAGCGCCCACCTTCGCGTGTATTCCGCGGTCGGCAACAATCTCCACATCGCGGTCGGCGAGTAACAGATAAATCAGCACGCCGTTGTTGTGCTCGGTATCCCACACCCGCAGTTGCGAAAAAATCTCGAGCGCGCGTTCGCGCGCGGATTGCCCCCTGCACAGCGATGTGCTGTCCAGTGCGCCTTCCACGACGAAACGAATTTCTGCGGCATGTGCGGCCTCGCTCGCTTTGATCGCGCGCTCGATCGCGGCCAACGTGGAAGGAGGAAATGCGCGATTGACCTGCCGGTGGGTTACCAAGAGATGGGTCGCGATACGCTTGATGTCCATACTCACCACCGCCCTGAAGCGCCGCCGCCGCCAAATCCGCCGCCACCACCACCGAAGCCGCCGCCTCCAAAACCTCCGCCTCCAAAACCACCAGTGCCAAATCCTCCACGCCGCCCCCCGAGCCCGCCGAGTCCGCCTCCCATCCCGCCGCTAAGCAACGTGAACAAGAGCGCGACCACGCCTGCGCCGAACGCAATGGAGAGCGCGCCGATCAACCACCAAGCCACGCCCCCCACCGCCGCGCCAGTCACGAGCGCCCCGGGAAATCTGCCCAACATGGAGCGCAGCACGCCGCCTCCCACTAGCGCAAGCATGAAAATGATCGGCACATACTGCGCAAGATCTGTCTCGCGACCGGTCGGCTTGGCGCTGGGTTGCGGCAATGGCTCGCCGTCGGTCACCCGAATAATTTGATCCATCCCGGCCGTAATACCACCGTAGAAATCCCCTTGCTTGAAACGCGGCGCAATGATTTCACTGATGATGCGCTTGCTGGTGGCGTCATTAAGCGCGCCTTCCAGCCCGTACCCCACCTCGATGCGCAGCGCGCGGTCAGTCTTGGCGACGACAAGCACTGCACCGTCATCGATTGTCTTGCGGCCTAATTTCCATTGTTCCGCCACCCGCAAGGCATATTGCTCGATGGTCTCTGGCGTGGTGGTGGGTACGATTAAAACCGCAAGCTGGCTGCCTTTCCGGGCTTCAAACGCTTGCAGCGTGCGCTCCAGGGTCGCTGTCTGTTCTATGGTGAGCGTGGCGGTCTGGTCGGTGACTCTTGTGGTCAAGGGCGGGATCGCCAGTTGTGCGCCCGCGACGCAAGACACCAGCAGCGCAATGGCAAGCAATGAAGCGCTAGCCGGCTTCATCCTGGTTACTCGGCAGCGCTCGGTGGGTGACTCTGGGGTGCGCCCGATGCCGACCCGAAATCAACGGCGGGGGGACGCGCGATAGCCGATTCGTTTTCGACCGTGAAATTGGGCTTCGATTTGTAGCCGAAAACCATGGCCGTCAGGTTGGCGGGGAAGGAGCGCACGGCCACGTTATACTCCTGGACCGATTGGATGTAGCGGTTGCGCGCCACCGCGATACGGTTTTCGGTGCCTTCCAGCTGCGCCTGCAGATCGCGGAAGTTGGCGTCAGACTTTAATTGCGGATAGTTCTCGGACACCACCAGCAACCTGGACAGGGCGCTCGACAACTCGCCCTGGGCAGCTTGGAACTTGGCTAGGGCATCAGGGCTGTTGAGGAGTTCCGGGGTCGCCTGAATGCTGCCGACTCTGGCGCGCGCGTTGGTGACGCCCAGCAATATCTCTTTTTCTTGCACGGCGAAACCCTTGACCGTGTTCACGAGGTTGGGGACAAGATCGGCACGGCGTTGGTACTGATTCACCACCTCGGACCAGCTCGAGGTCACTTGTTCGTCGTTGCGCTGAAAGGTGTTGTAGCCGCAGCCGGTAAGACTCAGCATAAAAAGTATTGCTGGGATCGCTCGTGTTTTACGCATTCTGTTTCTCCAGTAGCGAGTGCAACGAAATCTTCTGCAATATCCCGGGTTTTTGTCAAGGGACCGCAGTGGGATCAGAATACACGTGCGTGGTGTCGCCCGTCTCGGTTGCTATGCGGACGTGCGAACGAGTGACATCGCGGGCGAAGCTACCAGCGGCACGCACCATTAGTCTGTGCGGCGGACCACATGCGGTGTCCGGAGGCCATCCAGAGGGTCCCGGCCCGTTCCCACTTGTCGCGATAGGGATATCGGATATCGAACGAAAGCGTCTGATAGCGCAAACTACTGCGCAACGTAGAAACGGCAGTTGATGGCTGCACCCGCATCAGATAAGCGCGTGCCCGATGCGGTTTGTCGGTTTAACAGAAACAGGCCGAGGCAGAGGAACAACTATGCCGATCGAGATAGCCGCCGGGGCAGCGCCACTTTCCGATAGCCCCACCGACCAGCGCCTGTCACCTTGGTGGCGCCGTGCCAGCCTCCTTACGATGGCACTCGGCTTCGCTGTGTTGATTCTGCTAACGACCAAGGTCTACGACGACGCGCCGCCCATCCCTGACAGGGTGACGGGGCCTGACGGCTCGGTCGTGTTTACCGGCAAAGATATTACTGATGGCCAGCAGGTATTTCTTAAGTACGCGCTGATGGATAACGGCTCGATCTGGGGCCATGGCGCGTTACTCGGCCCGGATTTCTCGGCTGAGTATCTGCACACCCTGGCGCTGCATCTCGCGACGAGCATTGCCGAGCACCGCTACGGTGCACCGCTCGATACGTTAATGCCCGTGCAGCGCGCCGTGGTCGAAGCACAAGCGCGCACTGAGCTGAAACAGAACCGCTACTCTCCGCACACCGGGGTGCTATCCGTGAGTTCCGCGTTCGAAGACTGGTTCCGCCAACGACCCAGCGTGTGGATAGAATACTTTTCAAGTCCGGTGCTCAACGGCGGCCTGAGTGCCAAGACCATCAGTGCTCCCGCAGAATTGAAACAACTCAGCGCGTTTGTGGCCTGGGCCGCGTGGGCGTCCGTGACCACCCGGCCAGGTACCACGCATTCGTACACCAATAATTTCCCGTTCGATCCGGTGGCAGGCAATACGCCGACTGCGGACGCCTTGCTGTGGAGCGCATTGAGTCTGGTCTTTCTGCTCGCGGGTACCGCGCTGGTGCTGCTGGCATTCGGCAAGTGGGACTACCTCGGCTGGCAGGCGCGGCCCGGATCTCTGCACTCGAAGATGCTCGGTGCAAGGATCACCCCGGCGCAACGCGCGACCCTGAAATATTTCGCGATTGTGGCGCTGTTATTACTGGCGCAAACGCTGGTCGGCGGCGCCGTGGCCCACTACCGCGCCGATCCCGGCACCTTTTATGGCTTCGATCTTGCCGCGTGGCTGCCGAGCAACCTGCTGCGAACCTGGCATCTGCAGCTTGCGATCTTTTGGATTGCCACGGCCTATGTCGCGGGCGCGCTGTTTCTTGCCGCTGCACTCGGCGGCGCCGACCCTGTCGGGCAAAAAAGAGGGATCGATGCTCTGTTCTGGACCTTGCTGATCGTCGTGGTCGGCAGCTTGCTGGGCGAGTGGGCTGGCATGCGACAGCAACTGCCCGATCTGTGGTTCTGGTTCGGTCACCAGGGATGGGAATACCTCGAACTCGGTCGCGCCTGGCAAATGCTGCTCGCCGTTGCGCTGCTGTGTTGGTTCGGTCTGCTGGTTCGTGCACTGCTCCCGGCTTTGCGTGATCCCGAGCGCCGCGAAATTGCCACCCTGTTCCTGTGCGCGGCGATCGCGATCCCGGTATTTTATCTGCCAGCGATGTTCTTTGACGGCACCACGCATTTCTCCGTGGTCGATGCCTGGCGATTCTGGATCATCCACCTGTGGGTCGAAGGGTTCTTCGAGTTCTTCGTGACCGTGATGGTGGCGATCATCTTTCTTCAGTTCGGCGTCGTCAGCCGCCTGACAGCGACGCGGGTCATTTACCTCGATGCCATTCTCTATTTTGCCGGCGGTTTCATCGGCACCGGGCATCACTGGTACTGGACTGGCCAGACCAGTTTCAACATGGCCTTGAGTGCGCTGTTCTCCGCACTCGAAGTGGTACCGCTCACGCTGATCACGCTCGACGCCTGGGATTTCGTGCGCCTCTCCCAGCCAGGATCTGCGAACCCCCGTGAGCGGGTGGAGATCCCGCACAAGTGGACTTTCTATTTCCTGATGGCGGTGGGATTCTGGAACTTTGTCGGTGCCGGCATTTTCGGCTTCCTGATCAACCTGCCGATCGTCAGCTACTACGAGACCGGTACCTTACTGACCATCAACCACGGCCATGCGGCGATGGTGGGGGTGTTCGGCATGCTCGGTATCGCGCTGATCGTGTTCGCGATTCGCCAAACCGCCGACGACGCGCTATGGCGGGATCTAGAAAAATATATCCGGGTGGGCTTCTGGGGACTTAACGGCGGCCTGCTGATGATGGTCGTTCTAAGCCTGTTTCCCGCCGGAATCCTGCAGCTTATCGACGTGCTGGAGAAAGGCTACTGGCACGCCAGAAGCCTTGCTTACACCGGCAGCGATCGGGCGCGACTGCTGGAGTGGAGCCGCCTGCCGGGCGACCTGGTGTTCATCGTGCTCGGCGTCGTGCCGATCGCGATGGCGGCGCTGCGCGGTTATCGGGCGGGTGGACGCGCGCTGCCGAGCTTGCGAGTCTGACCTATTGAACGCCGGCATTGCTCACTGCGCAGCCTTTGCCGCTTCTTCGCAGGCTCCGACGGTCTCCAGCACTTTCTTCTTCAGGGTCAACGACGGCTCTTTGCCTTCCATGTGCACTGTCGCGCTCTCTACCAGGTAGCGACAGTGATTGACGATGCGCGACTCGAGTTGCGCGTTCGCTGGATCGCTGCCACCGCTCAATTCCTCTGTCACTATCAGCTCGGCCAGTACGCGATTCTGTAAACGGAACACGCGTTCGATATAGCCGCGCAGATCCTTATCGCCGCCGCGAGTAGCCGCCGCGCCTGACGCTTCGATGCCCCGGAGCGCACAGCTGGAACAGAGGAGGAGTGCTATCGCAATCCACGCGACGATAGGGTGTCTCGCCAGTGAACGAACATTCACCAGCATCGTGGAGGTCAAGACCTGACTGCGCACACGAGCTCTCCAAGGTTTTGTTGACAACCTAATGGTAGCTCCTCAAGTGCCATGCCGTGTGGTGGCCGCCGTTGGTTCGTCGCGCGATCATGTCGAGGGATCTACGCCGCGTAAACCCTGAAATGAACTGAATTGATCTTTAGCCCGGTATTGTGATCAAATGCTTGGCGATGCCCACTATCCCTCCATCGCCGATTCTGCCGAGCCGCTCGCCCCATCGCCGGCGCATGCGCTGCCTGCTGGCGGTACCGGCGGTCCGGCAAGAATTCTTTCAAAAGGCGGCCGACAGCGACACCGATGCCTTATTCCTCGATCTCGAGGACAGCGTTTTTCCCGAGCAGAAGCTAGTGGCACGGGCAAATGCGGCGCGCGCCCTTAACGAAGTGGCCTGGAAGGATAAGCGCGTGCTCGTTCGCACCAACGCACTCGACACCGAGTGGGCGTTTCGGGACATCGAGCATCTCGGCGGGCACTGTCACCGGCTGGATGGCTTTCTGGTACCCAAGGTTGGCTCGGTCGACGACCTGCATTACGTTGAGGCGCTGCTCAGCGCGCTTGATCGCGAACGCCCGCCCGATCGCGGGCTTGAGCTGCATATTCTGATCGAGACGGCGATCGGCATGGCGCGGGTCGAAGCCATCCTGGAGGCCGCCAAGCGCGTGGTGTCCGTGTCGTTCGGCGTGGGCGATTATTCGTTGAGCCTCGGCGGTCAAGACCGGCTGGTAGGGGGATCGAACAGGGAGTATGTCGTGTTGACGGATGCGCCGTTCGATGCCCCAGCCGGTGCAATTCGCGATGCCCATTGGAACGACCAGTGGCACTACGCCCTCGCCCGCGTCGCCAATGCCTGCCATGCCTTTCAGGTGATGCCCATTGACGGTCCTTTCGGCAACATTGCCGATCCCCGCGGCTTTGCTGCGGCCGCCGCCCGTGCGCGGGTGCTCGGCTATGAGGGTAAGTGGGCGATCCATCCCAGTCAGATCGGGCTCGCGAACCAGGCTCATACCCCGAGCTCGGAGGAAGTGATCTGGGCACACGCGGTTATCGCGGCACTCGATGCGGCGCAACGGGAGGGTAAGGGCGCCGTCGCCTTGAACGGCCAGCTGCTTGATATTGCACACCGCAAAATCGCCAATCGGATCCTGGCTCGCGCGGGCGGCGTGCCCGAGGTATCCGATCATGTCGCCAACCCAGCCTAGTCAACCGCCGCTGCCGCTGCAGGGCGTGCGGGTGCTCGATGTGGCGACCATGCTCGCGGCGCCATTCTGCGCCTGCATCCTCGGCGATTTCGGCGCGGAGGTCATCAAGGTGGAAATGCCAGGCACCGGCGATCCCTTCCGCAAGTTCGGCACCATGACCGCCACCGGCTCGAGCCTGAACTGGTTGAACGATGACCGTAATAAAAAGTCGATCACACTCGACTTGAGAAAACCGCAAGGTGCGGCAATCCTCAAGCGGCTGGTTGCCGACTGCGACATCATGGTTGAGAACTTCCGTCCCGGGACCTTGGAACGCTGGGGACTCGGCTACGCGACCTTGAAGACCATTAAGGACGATCTGATCCTGGTACAGATCTCCGCTTACGGACAGGACGGACCTTATCGCGATCGGCCCGGCTTCGCGCGCATCGCGCATGCCTTTTCGGGCTTGGCTTATCTTGCCGGCGAAGCCGGTGGGCGGCCAGTGATGCCTGGGTCGACTTCACTGGCAGACTATATCTCGGGGCTCTACGGCGCACTGGGGGCCCTCTTGGCCTACACCTCGCGAGAGCGCTACGGGATCGGGCAAACCATCGATATCGCGCTCTACGAAGGGATTTTTCGCATGCTAGACGAGCTCGCACCGGCCTACGCGAAATCCGGCTTCATCCGCGAGCGCATGGGCGCCGACACCGTGAATATTGTGCCGCACAGCCATTATCAAACGCGTGACGAGAAATGGGTTGCGCTGGCCTGTTCGACCGACAAGATGTTCGTGCGGCTGGCGGGCGTGATGGGACGCCCGGATCTGCTCTGCGCCGATCGGTTCGCGACGATGGCGCAGCGCGTGGCCAAGCGTGATGAAGTCAATCGGATTGTCGCGGACTGGATCGGCAGCCTCACCCGCGACGAAGTCATGCAACTCTGCCTGGCGGGAGAGGTGCCGCTCGGTCCAATCAACAGCGTCGCGGATCTCTTCGAGGACGAACAATTCAAAGCCCGCAATAATTTGCTGAAAGTACAAGACCCGCGCGAAGGCGAAGTGGTGATTCCGAACGTGGTGCCGCGTTTGTCCGAAACCCCGGGACAGTTCGCTTGGCTGGGCCCGGATCTCGGGCAGCACAATGACGAAATCTACCGCGAACGGCTGGGGCTGAGCGATCCTGAATTGCAGGATTTGCGTGCGGCCGGAGTGATTTGAATGAGGGCCGGCGGTCCGCCGCAGATGACCTTGGTGGCCTTTCTGCAGGCCCAGAACTGTTCCAATTACACGGCATCATGGCGTCATCCTGCCACCGCGCCCGACTTTACGACACCCGAATATTACCAGCGGATTGCGCGAACCCTGGAAGCGGGTAAATTCGATCTTGCCTTTTTCGATGATCGCCTCGCGATGCCGGACATTTACAATGACGACTACGCCGAAACCGTCCGCCACGGGATCCGCGCCGTCAAGATGGATCTGCCCTCAATTCTGATGGCCATGGGCCTGTGCACCAGGCATCTTGGCGTCGGCGCCACTTACTCGACGACCTATTACGAGCCATTCCATGTCGCGCGGGTGTTCGCGACCCTGGACCTCATGACCGGCGGTCGCGCGGCCTGGAACGTCGTAACTTCACTCAACGATGCGGAAGCCGCGAATTTCGGCCGTGACCCCTTGCTTGATCATGATCTCCGCTACGACCGCGCCGACGAATTTATGGAAATTGTGCACGGTCATTGGGATAGCTGGGAGGACGGAGCGATCGTGTCGGACAAGGGATCCGGTTTTTTCGCCGATCCCGAGAAGGTACGACGCCTGGACTACGAAGGGCGCTGGCTGCGCTCGCGCGGGCCCTTTACCGTCCCGCGCTCGCCGCAGGGACACCCCGTTATTATTCAGGCGGGCCAAAGCGGTCGCGGTCGCGAATTCGCGTCGCAATGGTCGGAGCTGGTGTTCGTTATTCATCCCAATATCGAGTTCGCCCAACGTTACTACAAGGCGTTTAAACAAGCGGTCGCCAGCAAGAGCAGAGATCCCGCCAACGTGCGAATTGCGCCGGCCATCTACGCCGTCGTCGGCGAGACCCAGACGATGGCCGAGGACAAAATGGCGCTGATTGACAGCCTCGCCAAACCCATCGATGCATTGACCCTGCTCTCAGAAGTGCTGAATTTCGATTTCGGTGCCAAGGGCATGGATGACCCATTCACTGCGGAAGAATTAGCCTCTGCGACGGGTCTCCAGGGTATTCTCGATCGGGTTGTGCAGTTGAGCGGACTCTCCAATCCGACGGTTAGGGACTTCCTTCACTTCAGCGGTCGCGGCACACTTCGCGAGCTTCCGGTGTTTGCAGGCACCCCGAGCGTGGTCGCCGACGGGCTGGAGGAATGGTTCGTCGGCGAGGCCTGCGATGGTTTCGTGCTGGCGGCGACGCACATGCCCGGCAGCTACGAAGATTTCGCCCGTTTGGTGATCCCGGAGCTACAGCGACGCGGCTTGTTCCGGCTGGAATATCCAGGGACCACCTTGCGGCACACCCTGGGCTTCGAGATGCCCGCCATCGGCACTGGTCGGTCGCGCTCCTCAAAACGTTGAAGTCGAGCATGCGACCGGCCCTGCAAATTTTTCGCGCAACCTCAGGAGAACGCCATGCGTGGCATCGTTTTTAACGGCAATCGGCAGATCGAACTGATGGAATTCCCGGACCCGACCCCGGGTCCTGGCGAAGTCGTGATTGAGATCAAAGCTTCCGGAATGTGCGGCAGTGACCTCAAGATGTATCGCGCGCAAGACGGCGGCGTCGCGGCGCTTGGTTTTAACGTAAACGACGGCCCGGTGATTGCAGGTCACGAGCCCTGTGGGGTTGTCGCCGCCGTCGGCGCCGGCGTCAGTGCCGCGCAAGCACGCGTTGGTCAAAGAGTCATGGACCATCACTACTGCGGGTGCGGGGTCTGCAACCAGTGCCGGGTCGGTTGGTCGCAGCTGTGTCCGGCGGGGTTCGTGGTCTACGGTGTCACCGCCCACGGCGCGCATGCGCCCTATATGAAGGTCCCCGCGCGAACGCTCGTGCCCTTGCCCGATGAACTGTCTTTTGAGACGGGCGCCGCGATTGCGTGCGGGACTGGGACCGCTTACGGTGCGCTCCGCCGTTTGAATCTTTCGGGTCGCGACACCATCGCGATCTTCGGCCAGGGACCCGTGGGTTTAAGCGCGACGCAGCTCGCGGTGGCGATGGGTGCGCGCGTGATTGCGCTCGATATCAACGCGGACCGGCGACTAGCAGCCCAGGCGCTGAAGGCGGACGTGGTGTTGGATCCGCTCGCCGAGGATCCGGTCGCGGCGCTCCAGGCGCTGACACACGGTGCCGGTGTCGACTGCGCACTCGATTGCAGCGGTGCCTCCGAGGCACGCCTGCAGGCGGTACGCGGTACGCGCACCTGGGGCACCGTGTGTTTCGTCGGTGAGGGCGATACGGTGACGCTCGATGTGAGTCGGGACTTGATCCGAAAGCAACTGACCATTGTCGCCTCGTGGACATTCAGCAGCGTCGGTCAGGCCGAATGCGCGCGCTTCATCGCGGACCGCGGCATCGAAGTCGATCGCCTCTTCTCGGACCGTTATCGTGCCTTGAGTGACGCCGTCGCGGCGTATGAATTGTTTGATACGCAGACGACTGGGAAAGGGGTTTTTCTGCTGTAGGCGGCAATCTTCCATGAGCGTGCGACCATTTACGTTGATCAGCGACTGCTTGAGCGCGGTATGGTTACGCCAGTAATCGCTGCCAATGTCGAGCCGGTGCCACCGCTGATAGATCCGGTGTGTGGGATGACGGTGACCGCTCAATCGCCGCACGTGTTCAAGCACAAAGGCGAGCGGATCTTGTTCTGTAGTGCGAGCTGCCGCGCAAAGTTTGCGGCCAGTCCGGAAAAATATCCGACCATACCTGCTGCCACCGCGGCAACGAGAGGCGTGCTGGCAGCGCCGGCAGCCGCGGAGGCGGGCTACACCTGCCCGATGCACCCCGAGGTGCAACAAACCCACCCGGGGACCTGTCCTAAATGCGGGATGGCGCTTGAGCCCGTCATGCCCACGCTCGACGACGGCGCTAATCCCGAACTGCAAGACTTCCTACGGCGCTTCCTCTGGACTCTGCCGCTGACCTTCATCGTTACCCTGCTCGCGATGGTCGGCCACCGTGTGCAATGGTTCGAGATGGCAACCCAAAGCTGGGTCGAACTCGTGCTCACCCTGCCCATTGTGGGATGGGCAGGGTGGCCGTTTTTGACGCGCGCTGTGCGCTCGGTGGTGCGAGGCAGTGCGAACATGTGGACCTTGATCGGCTTGGGTACTTTCGCCGCCTTCGTTTACAGCGTCGTCGCGACGGTGGCGCCGAGCCTTTTCCCGGCGTCTTTCGTGGCCATGGGGCGTGTGTCCGTCTACTTCGAGGCGGCAGCGGTGATCATCTCGTTGACCCTGCTCGGGCAGATCCTCGAACTCAAGGCGCGTTCGAAAACCTCGGCGGCGATCAAGTCCTTGCTGAACTTGGCACCCAAAATGGCGCGCCAGATCAAGGCCGATGGTACGGAGGAAGACATTCCGCTGACCCACGTTCACATCGGCGACATGCTGCGCGTGCGGCCCGGTGAGAAGGTGCCGGTGGACGGGGCGGTAGTTGAAGGCGGTAGCGCGGTGGATGAATCCATGCTGACCGGCGAGCCCATGCCAGTGACGAAACGCGTTGGCGACAAACTGATCGGCGCGACGTTGAACACCTTTGGCGCGTTGGTGATGCGCGCAGAAAAGGTCGGCGCACAGACCGTGCTGGCGAGCATCGTGCAAATGGTGGTGCAGGCACAGCGCTCGAAGGCGCCGATGCAGCGTATGGCCGATCAAGTGGCCGGTTATTTTGTGGTGACCGTCGTCGGGATCGCAGGCTTGACACTGATGGTTTGGGGATTTTTTGGTCCCGAACCGAGCTGGGTCTATGGGCTCATCAATGCCGTGGCAGTGCTCATCATCGCCTGCCCCTGTGCGCTCGGGCTGGCGACGCCGATGTCGATCATGGTCGCGACCGGCAAAGCCGCGACTCAGGGCGTGTTGTTCCGCGATGCTGCCGCGATCGAGAATTTCCGCAAGGTGGACACCCTAATTGTGGACAAGACAGGAACACTGACCGAGGGCAAGCCACGCTTTGATCGGGCCGTGGCTACCCCAGGGATAACAGAGGACGAGGTGCTGCGCCTGGCGGCAAGTCTCGATCAAGGGAGCGAGCATCCGTTGGCAGACGCCATCGTGCGCGCGGCCCGCGAGCGTGGGTTAGTGCTCGACACGGCCACAGGTTTTGAATCGAGTACCGGCATTGGCGTGCGCGGACAGGTCGGTGGCAAGTTCTTGGCGCTCGGCAACACGGCACTGATGACTCAGCTTGATGTCCCGGTGGAAGCGCTGCAGTCGCAGGCCGAAGTGATGCGCGCAGAAGGCGCAAGTGTGATGATGCTGGCGGTCGATGGCCAGTTGGCTGGTCTGCTGGTGGTGTCCGATCCTGTCAAGGCCAGCACGGCGGAGGCGTTGGCCGCTCTGAGGGCCTACGGCATGCGCGTGATCATGGCCACCGGCGATAGCCTGACGACGGCCAAAGCAGTGGCAGCCAAGCTGGGCATTGATGAGGTGCATGGCGAGGTCAAGCCCGCTGATAAACTGGCGCTGGTGGCAAAACTGCAACGCGAAGGCCGCAGCGTGGCGATGGCCGGAGATGGGATTAACGACGCGCCCGCCTTGACCCAAGCCAACGTGGGCGTGGCGATGGGCACGGGCACCGATGTGGCCATCAATAGCGCGCAGGTGACGCTGGTCAAAGGCGATCTGCGGGGCATCGCACACGCGCGGGCCATCTCGGAGGAGACCATTGCCAACATGAAGCAAAATCTCGGCTTCGCCTTTGTCTACAACGCGCTCGGCGTGCCCTTGGCCGCAGGGGTGCTGTATCCGTTCACAGGATGGCTGTTGTCACCGATGATTGCGGCTCTCGCGATGAGCCTGAGTTCTGTGTCCGTTATTTCCAATGCGCTGCGGCTCTCAAGATCGTAGCGTCTGCGATTTTCGAGCCACTTATTTATCCGCGTTTCAGATTTAAGCGCGCCAGCGTGCCGACGGTGCTTTCCTTCATCGTTATGGTTCATCGCTAACGGCTTGCGCGATAGCCCATCTCGTGCGCCACCTAGGTATCAGTCCGCTCGCGACGAGATGGTTGCTTTCATGCATTTGGAACGGCCGCACCAGCTAAAGTGGGGCACGTCCCTGTGCCGCAGAAATCTCCGCTTATTGCAGAGCGCTTCCCTAACGCTTCGCGCCTCTAATTGGCCTAGCAATGGCCAATGAGCCCGTTTTTGTGAAAGCGGCTACAACCGCATTCAAACCACAGTTGGTTCGGTAACTCAGGGTTGATTAGTCAACACCTGACCTCGAATTTCCCCGTCCGGATTGGCGGCGGTGTGCAAATTCACATACCACTTGCCAGTCTTCAAATCAGCCATTTGTGGCGCTGTAAGCGTCTTTTCTCCAGTCATCGGACTGGCGAGGTCTCCCGTGATGGGAACCACGGCGCCGGCATTCTCGCCAGCCATAGCCGGTCCGTGAAAGTGTGCTGCGGTGAGCGGGCCGCTCAAATCCGAATAGGTAACCGTCCAGTTTAATACCTGGGTTTCCTCGTTCAGCGTGGCTTTGAGCGTGCCGGTGCCGGTGCTCGTGGTGGGGGGGACTTCACTCGTGCCGACAAGTTGCGCGGTCACGTCGTGGGCACCAGAGGGCGTCTGAGTACGGTCGCAAGCACTCAGCCCCAGAAGGCTCACTAGCACTGCAACGGGTAACGAGGGACGGAAGTCAATCATGATGGTCTCCAAGAAGCCGACAAAGGTGAATGGGCGTACGGCAGAATCTCACATGCAGCGCTGGCGCTTCTCTGTTCGTTATCGCACATATCCCCGTCGTTCGTGACGCTGGCAGTCAACTCGCGTCAACGGCTCTCCATCTGAAGCCCGCGAGGGAACTGTTCTCTGGTTCCTACGAACGTTGGCGTCGCGCCTGCTTGCCTAAGTGGCATAACGCACTGATCACGATTCTTAGTCGACGCTACAGTCCTTGCGCCAACTCAATCAGCGCGGCGCAATGATAAGGAACATCGATGAAGACAGGGATAGAGTCGCCCGAACACGCGTCAGCTTGGCACCTTTCGCGTCGTAGTCTGTTGAAGGCTGGCGCGGCGATCGCCACCGCGCACTCGACTGGACTCGCTGCGGCACCCCGGCTTGAGGCTGAAGACCTACCGCAAGGTCGGCGTCCTGTGAGCGAGATTTACGACGATCTTGCGCCAACCCTGCTGCAGGTCGAATTGCAGGTCAACGGTCACACGCACGCTCTGGTGATCGATAGCCGCACCACCGTGCTCGACGCGCTGCGCGAGCATCTAGCGATGAAAGGGACGAAGAAGGGGTGTGACCACGGTCAGTGTGGCGCCTGCACGATACTGATAGATGGCCGGCGGACCAACGCCTGCCTGACCCTGGCAGTGATGCACGACGGGCAGGCAATTACTACCATCGAAGGGCTATCCGATGCAGAGTCGCTTCACCCGATGCAAACGGCATTTCTGAAACATGACGGTTTTCAATGCGGTTATTGCACCCCGGGGCAGATTTGCTCGGCACTCGGGATGCTAGACGAGGCGCGTAGAGGGATGCCTAG
>JAYTEX010000346.1:0-3997 GCA_043734785.1 Pseudomonadota bacterium
GAGCCTCGGATCGAGTCCTTTGTCGTTGTCGCCGAAAACGGTGTCGTAGGGATTGCGGAATTTGTGGAATTTTTGCGCGTCAACGGTGCGGGCCTGCACGAGAAATTCGCGGGCTTCCTCGATCCGACCCAGCACCGAAAGGTTGAGTGCTTGCTGTATGAGCGCATTGACGTGACGCTGGTCAAGGCGAAGAGCGCAGTCGATCGCGGCTACGCTTTCATCGAACCGGCCGAGACCATGCAGCAGCTCCGCACGGTTGAAATGATAGTCGGCGCTTGTGGGATGCTCGGCAACTAATTCGTCGTACGCGGCGAGAGCTTCCGCCCCCCGGCCGAGTGCCGCCAGGACGATCGCGCGATTGTTGAGCGCCGCGGGAAATCCGGGCGCGCAAACCAGGGACTGCTCGTACGCCTTCAGTGCTTCTTCCTGCCGGCCGAGGCGCTCGAGCACGATGCCGAGATTGACATTCAACTGTGCATCGCCCGGAAAACCGTCGACGAGCGCCCGATATTCCGAGAGCGCTTCCTCGTACCGCTCGAGGTCGAAAAGTACCGAGGCGTGGGCGCTGAACGCCTGGCGATGTCCCGGCGCGAGCCGGCGCGCCTTGGCAAATGCGATCAGCGCGCCATCCGTATTGCCGGATTGGTGTCGGGCCGCCCCAAGCAGGAACCACGCGTCGGGAAATTGTGAACGAGTGGCGAGAACAGCTTCCAATAGTCGTTCCGCCTCGACGAATCGGCCCGCCTGAAATAGTAGCCTGGCTTCCTGCAAACCTGCGTTTTCTTGATCCATTGCCTGTGTCGCCGCCAGCGATGGCTTTAGAATCCTGATTTTAACCAACCGATACGAAACCATGGATTTAATTGCCCGGCCGATGCAGCGGGACACGCGGGATCGCGCGAACAGGGTGCGGACATGAGCAACGCGACCATTCCGGCTGCCGGGCAATCCGTACGATTCTGGGAACAACAATGGTTATGGTGGCATCGAATCGCGCCGCCGCTGCGTCCCGCCGCGCAGGACATCGAGACCCTAGTCAGGCTCATAGCGCAATGGTGCGACACGCGCGGGTGCGAACGGCCCGCGGCCTTGCTGCTGGGCGTCACGCCCGAGATTGCAAGCATGCACTGGCCCGAAGGTACGAGGCTCGTCGCTGTCGACCGTAGCCAGGGGATGATTGAAAACATCTGGCCCAGGGACGCCATCGAAGGTGCACAGGTGTTGTCGGGGGAATGGGGCGCGCTGCCGATCGCAGCCGGGTCATGCGACATCGTTACTGGCGACGGATGTTTCTCTCAATTGCCCTATCCGCACGGTTACGACGGTCTCGCGCGGGAACTGGCGCGCGTGCTCAGCCGCGGGGGGCTGTTCGCCATGCGCGCATTCGTGCGGCCGGAGCCGTCTGAATCCATGCAGGAATTGTTATTGGAAATGAATGCCGGAAGGATTCGCAGCTTCCACGCTTTCAAATGGCGCCTGAACATGGCACTGCAGCCTGACACGGCCACCGGCGTGCGTCTGAATGATATCTGGGCAGCCTTCATGGATTTGTTCGGCGACCCAACCTCGCTGGCCGCGCAGACCAATTGGCCGTTCGCAGACGTGGAGACCATTCACGCCTACCGCAATATGGAGGCTCGTTACACGTATCCGACTCTGTCGGAATTGCGAGGGGAATTGTCGGCCCGCTTTACGGAAATCGCCTGCGAATTTCCCGACTACCAAATGGGAGAGCGCTGCCCCACGCTGTTGTTCGAAGCTCGTTGAGCGTCGTCCGCAGGGTCGTGCGCCGCAGAGGCATGTGCGCCCTCAAGAGCTCACTAGCGAAATGAACTCCTCGAATTTTCCGCCGGCCGATCGAGGAATCTGGTCCAGGTAGGACACAGTCACCCGGAACGGATGTCCGACGGTCTCGCAGAAATGCGAGCGGGCTTCGTCCTCTTCGGCAGGCGTGAGCGTGCGGTCGACCACGAGCTTGAGTTCGACGTGCTCGACACTGTGCTGGATGACCTGACGCTGGCGCACCGGCAGCGTGTCCCGGTAGAACCCCAGGAATGGCCAGATTTTTCTTCCCGAAGGCAGAACCAGCATGTTGCGCACCCGCCCCGCGATGGCTTTTAGCACGGGCAGTCCGCGCCCGCAAGCGCACGGTTCTCCGACTTCAGCAAAGTCTCCGAGGTCGTACCGGATGAAAGGCATCGCAAAATTATGCAGGGGCGTGACGACCACCCTTCCGACTTCTCCGGGTTTGCAGGCGATCCCCTCTGCATCCAGCACTTCGAGGATCGCGCCTTCCTGGACATGAAAATGTTCGTGCTTCGGACATTGCAGGGCGAGATAGCCGCATTCGCGGGTCGAATAGATATCCACGACCTTGGAACCCCAGGCTCGCTTGATAAGCGCCCGGGCGTCCGGGGTCAGCATTTCGGCGAACACCCGCGCCTCGCAAAGCCAGGGAAAGCGGACGTTTCGCCGCAGACATTCCGCCGCGATCAGCGTCACCTGGGTGGCGTGTCCCAGCAAGTAAGCCGGTTCGTGCTCGAGGATCGTGGCGATCTGTTCCTCGGTTCCCGCGGAGCTCGACACGACTACCAGGGGACCGGTGGAAAACGGCTCCGGCTCGACGCCGTGGAACCAGTTCGGCAAGTTCATGCTCTCCCCGACGCGGATCGCCACCATCTTTCGGGAAAAGTCGTTGTCGTGCCAGAGATGGTCCCGCAGGTTGAAGGCGTGCCAGAAAAAATAGGCGAGGTCCGTCGACTTGAACCTCAGCGGATTACCTACCGAGCCGGATGTCGTGCCTTCCGTGGTGCGTCCATGCGTCGGCGGCACAGCGCGGCTGTACAGGTCGGGACCGTGATCCTGCACTTCGCGACGCGAGAGCGATGGCAGATTCTGGAATAGCTGCGGCGTCAGCTCTCGCTTTGCGTCAAATCCCGCCGCCTTGAGGCGATCGTGATAGAACGGCACAGTCGCCTGTGCATGCGCCAGCAGTGCGTGCAACTGGCGTAATTGATTTCGTCGGAGTTCGTCCGGATTCAGCCATTGCGATTGATTCAGCTGGAACTGCATCGCTAGCATTGCGCTGGCGGCTGAGGAGGGAATCGCGGGCCACGCGATTCCCTCGACCACAGTTTTGACGTTGATCAAATTCCTCAGGCCGTGAAGGGCCGAATCACCTACCTCTTGGCGAACGCAGCCGCACCGATCGCGCTCCCATTGAAGTTCGCGCCACCTGCATTCAGACCACTGAAGCTAAAGTCATACACTAGGCCAGCCCGAATCGCGTTCGGCCCGGCCACGAACCCGCGCATCGAACCATTGGTGGTATCACAGGCGCCGCCTCCGGCAATCGTACAACCCCCGGAGGTGGAGAAGAATGATCCCGAAAACGAAGAGCCCGAAAACGACATTCCGGTCACCGCTCCGGTGATGCCGATAACTCCCACGCTCGCTTTGAGTGTAGCCGTTACTGACGCATCAACGAGCATGGTTGCGAAATTGGCTGTAAGAGTGGCTCCCGTCAGGGTTCCGGTGCCAGTCGTGCTGAAATTGCCGTCAAACACCCTGAACGTGGGTGACGTTCCCCCGATAAGAGTATAGGTCGCGACCGGGTTGCTGATTGCGAGGTTGGCGAGATCGCCTGCCGGCGTCGGCAAGCCCACGATAAAGTGCACCGATTCTGCACCCGATGAGCTGATGCCGGTACCCCAGGCAATGATGCCGTCATTGCCGCTCATCGAGATGTTACTGAGGGTCGCCCCGTTCAAATCCATCAGAACGCCGCTGCTATCGAAAGTCGCGGTTCCGGAGTCTGGCGCACAAAACGAAGATAATCCGCAACCGTCCGAAACACGGGCAAGGTTCAACGAGGGCTGAAAACCCGTCATCAGTAGCCCGGGCAAAGGACTCCCGGAGGGATCCACATTATTCCCTTGCGCGAAATTCGACGGCGGTTGCGTTGGCTCAGGCGGTGGCAAGTCGGTACGCTTGTTAG
>JAYTEX010000347.1:0-4933 GCA_043734785.1 Pseudomonadota bacterium
CCCCCATTCCCACATTTCCCCATTTCCCCATTTCCCCATTTCCCCATTTCCCCATTTCCCCATTTCCCGCCACCTGGTACGCTGTAAACGCCGTGTCCCGAGCGTCGCCTACTCACTGAGACGTTGTTCAAGTTTCCCGCTGATCCGGATGAACCACACCGGCATGCTGAGTGAGAGGTGTTGGTGCAGGCGGAAATATCCGCGCATTGCGAACCACCTGTCCGGTACTCTGCACGATCTCGATGGTGTAGTCGCCGACCCGCAAACTGGTGCCCGGGTCCGGAATGTTCTCAAGTCTTTCCAGAATCAATCCGTTCAATGTCTTCGGACCGTCTTCCGGCAGTTGCCAGCCGAATGCGCGGTTCAATTCGCGCAGATTGGCGGCGCCGTCGACCAGCAAACTGCCATCGAGCTGCGGATGAATCTGGCGCGTATTGATTTGGGGGACGGTGGTGAATTCACCGACCACCTGTTCAAGTACATCGTCCAAGGTGACAAGACCGGAGATCCCGCCGTATTCATCGACGACCAGCGCCAACCGTTGCTTCTCAAGTTGGAAGTTGATCAGCTGGGTGTGCAAATCAGCCTTCAACGGCACGTAATAAGGTTCACTCAATAGCTGCTCCAGCTCTTTACAGTCGAACTCTTCGCGGCTTCGCATAAGGCGAGTCAGGTTGCGCATATGCAGGATGCCGAGCATGTTGTCGAGGCTACCGCGATAGCAGGGCACGCGAGTGTGGCGGCAGGTCATGAGTTGTTCGCGCACATCGACCCAGTCCTGCTCGAAATCGAGCGCGACCACTTCGGCGCGCGGCACCATGATGTCCTCGACCGTGATCTTCTCCAGATCGAGTATTCCGAACAGCATGTCACGGTGTTTCTGGGGGATCAGCGCCCCCGCTTCCTTGACCACTGTGCGTAACTCCTCGCGGTCGATAGGGTCGAGTTGTGAGCGGTTCGAATCTACGTTGAAGGGTTTGAGTAACACCCGGATGATCGCATTGATCGTGACCACCACAGGATGAAAAATCACCATCAAGGGGATCAGCACCAGCGTGGCAGGAAAGGCCAATCGTTCTGGATGCAAGGCCGCAATGGTTTTGGGCAGCACTTCCGCAAAGATCAAAATCAATGCCGTGAGGATGAACGAAGCGACCCACAGGCCACTTTCACCGAATAATTGCAAAGTCACCAAGGTCGCAATTTGGGTGACGAGCACGTTCAAGAAGTTATTGCCGAGCAGCACGAACCCGATCAAGCTATCTGGCCTATCGAGCAGCTTCATTGCACGCTTCGCGCCGGCATTGTGCTGATTAGCGAGGTGCCGCAGCCGGTAGCGGTTGAGTGCCATCATGGAAGTTTCGGCCGCCGAGAAGAATGCGCTGCAGGCAATCAGTCCGATCATCCCGAGGGCCAACCAAACCAAGGTAGAAGTTTCCATCGCGCTAGGTCCGATGCAGGATGAGTTCCAGCACGAATTTGGTACCGAAGAATGCAAGCGCGAGCAAGGCGAAACCGCTGAGTACGTATTTCACGCCCTGTCGCCCGCGCCAGTTCCAGCGCCAGCGACCGAACACCAAGGTCGCGAACACCAGCCAGGCCAGCGCGGAGAACACAATTTTGTGCGCCAGATGCTGGGCGCGGATATCTTCAACGAAGGCGATGCCGAGCACGAGACTGGCGCAGAGAAGACCGAAGGCAAACGCGGTCAGTTGGAACATCACGGCCTCCATTGTCGGCAGCGGAGGCAGGAAAGTCATGACCGGATGATGATGCCGCAGCTGGCGGGTCGCGAACATGAGCAGGAGCGCCTGCGTGGCCGCAATGGCAAACAGGCTGTAGGCGATGATGGCGAGCGCGATATGCAGATACATCCCGAGTGGCAAGTGATGTTCGGCCAAGGAGGGCGACGGCAGCCAGAGATCGAGTCCGAGCGCGAGGCCGGTAATGGGCAGAATCACTGCGGCAAGACTTTCCAGCGGCCGCTGCCAATTGAGTGCCAGCACGATTGACGCGATACACCACCCGACGATCGATGCCGCATTGACGATGCCGAAATTGACGCCGTGCGCGGTCGCAATCAGTGGCCATAGGAACACGGCATGGCCAAACAGCGCGGCTAGAGTCGCCACCAGACCCAGGGTGCGCCTCGCGGTAGCAAAACTGACGGCTGCCGCGAAATAGGCGACCAGCGCGAGCGCACCGACAATACCTGGATTCATACGGCAGCGATAAGTTGGACTCGTGGCCATTGTATAGGAAAGGTGTCGCCAGCAAGATTCCCCCGAGGAGGGCGGTGCAGGGTGACCTTGCGCCGCCTGTATACGATTTGCGCGCGCATATTTAGTATGCAGGCACACTAAACGCGGAGGTCGGTGGCCGTCCATGGGGGTTGAAATCAAACTCAGTGATCGTGAACTGCCGGTATCTCCGGTGTTTATCGATTTTCTACATCATCTTGTCGCTGACATCCCCTTCGTAGGCGCAGTTTGGGGCGATCAACTGTCTGAAAATTTGCACAACGAACAGCTTCGTGTGCAGCAACGCGCCACCGCGAACGCCCAACAGGTGCTGGGCGATCCGTTGGGTCAACGGGCCATCGCACGCGCCTATGAGATTCTGGTCGCGTTGCTGACCGGTAATGTCGCGATGATCAAAGACATCCAACTCAAATTCCACTTCGTGAACATCATCGGCGTGCCGCGTAACGGCGGATCCTACGTCACCAAAGAGATCTACCGTGCGCTCGGCTTTCACTCCGATCACGTCCCGAATGTGATTGCCCACGACGGCTTTCCCGACGCGGGACCGTTTCGCTTCGAACGCGGCGTCAACAGTTGGGTGACATGTCTGCAAACGATGGCGGAATTCCTGACCATGGTCGAGCTGTATTTCGGCAAGAACCGGCCGCATGGTGGTAAGGTCGTGGTGCCTAAGAAACTCACCAAGGGCAGCTATGCCGGCGGTTTCTTTCATCGCGTGCTGGGTCAGGCGGTCGAAAACATCTTGACTGTGCGCCACCCAGTGACCTCCTGCATATCGACCTATGAAAAGTCGGGTGGTCTGCCGCCCGATGGCAGCTTCCGGGTTCGCGGCAATATTGAGGAGTGGGTGCGCCGCGATCTGGTGTATACCGGATGCGATCCTGAAGACGTGCTGCGCATGGGGTATTTCGACGCCTATCTCCGCTACTGGGAGCAGTACCATTACTATGTGGCGACCACCGGTCTGAGCGCCAATCGCGACATCACGGTCGTCGCCTACGGCAAGGAACGCATGGAAGACCTCGTTAAATCGTTCTACTACCGATTCGGTCATCGCGATCCGCAGCCAGAGGCATTCGACGTTTTCGCCGACAATCGCACCCGGCATCCGGACTGGATGCGCAAGGCTGAGCCCGTGATCAAACGGGTCGCCGAAGTCTGGGCGACAGTGGGCTTGCCATTCCCTCGCGATGAAGTCATGCAGGCCTGGTAGGCCATCACCCAGATATTTTTGCGGGAACTCCACATGTTTCAGAATCTCAGCGAACGCTTAAGCAATGTCGTCAAGAAGCTGCGCGGGCAGGGCCACCTCAGCGAAGAGAATATCGACGCCACCCTGAGGGAGGTGCGGATGGCCTTGCTCGAGGCCGACGTCGCGTTGCCAGTCGTCAAAATATTCATCGATCAAGTTCGGGTCCGCGCGCTCGGACAGGAGGTGATCGGAACACTAACCCCAGGCCAGGCCTTGATCCGGGTTGTGCGCGATGAACTGACAACGATGATGGGTGAGGCGGGCGTTGGGATCAATTTTGCTGCCGAGCCGCCGGTGGTTATCCTGCTGGCGGGCTTGCAAGGCTCGGGCAAAACCACGAGCGCCGCCAAACTCGCCAAACGTCTGCAGGAGCAGGACAAGAAGTCGGTCGCCCTGGTCAGCTGCGATATTTATCGACCGGCGGCCATTGAACAACTGCGAATACTGGCGACCGAGATCGGGGTCGATTGTTACCCGAGCGAAGCGGGCGCGTCTGCGGTGGCGATTGCGCAAGCGGCGCTAGCGCTCGCCAAACGGCAATTCAAGGACGTGCTGATTGTCGATACCGCAGGCCGACTGCACATCGATGAGGAGATGATGCTGGAGATCCGCAATCTGCATGCCGCGCTCGCGCCGATTGAAACCCTGTTCGTGATCGATTCGATGATGGGACAGGACGCCGTGCGTACCGCCCAGGCCTTCAATGAAGCATTGCCGCTGACGGGCGTGATCCTGACCAAGACCGATGGCGATGCGCGCGGCGGCGCCGCGTTATCGGTACGTCATGTCACCGGCAAGCCGATCAAATTCATGGGCGTTGGCGAAAAGACCCATGCACTCGAACCGTTTCATCCCGACCGTGTCGCCTCGCGCATTCTGGGCATGGGCGACGTGTTGTCACTGATTGAGGAAGTGGAACAGAAAGTCGATCGCGACCAGGCGGCTAAAGTCGCGGCCAAGCTCAGCAAAGGCAAGGGTTTTGATCTCCAGGATTTTCGCGACCAGCTGGAGCAGATGCGCAACATGGGTGGCCTGTCCGCGCTGCTCGGCAAGTTGCCGGGAACCGCTGATTTACCGGATCACGTGAAGAACCGCGTCAACGATAAAGAACTGGTGCGCCTGGCCGCGATGATCGATTCGATGACGCGCCAGGAACGACAGTTTCCGGCGGTGCTCAAAGCCTCACGCAAGAAACGAATTGCGGATGGCTCCGGCACGCAGGTGCAGGACGTCAATCGACTGCTCAAACAGTTCGATCAGATGCAGCGCATGATGAAGAAGGTGTCAAAAAAGGGTGGCTTGCAAAGCCTGATGCGCGGACTCAAAGGGCGGATGCCGCCGGGGATCCCATTTCAATAACACGCAGTTAAAAAGAAGGTTAGGCAATGGAAGATTCATTCGACAAGGCGGCGCTCGA
>JAYTEX010000348.1:0-7080 GCA_043734785.1 Pseudomonadota bacterium
ACGTTTCATGGCATTGCCCATCGCTTGCTGCGTACGCACTGGCGGGAGGCGCGCTTGCCCGAGCAATTCCAGATCATGGACGCGGAAGATCAGCAAAAAGTGCTGAAACGCGTGATCCGGGGGCTCAGCCTGGACGCGGAGCAATGGCCGGCCAAAGAAGCCCAATGGTTCATCAATGCGCGCAAGGATGAAGGCCTGCGCCCCGCCGAGATTGATGACGGCAACGATCTGGGCGTGAAAACGCAGATCGACATCTACCGTGCCTATGAAGACGCTTGCGCGCGCGCCGGGCTCGTCGACTTCGGCGAACTGCTGCTGCGCGGCTATGAACTGTGGCGCGATAACGCCGGGCTGCTGCGCCATTATCGCGAGCGCTTCTTTCATGTGCTGGTGGATGAGTTTCAGGATACCAACGCGCTACAGTACAAGTGGTTGAAGTTACTGGTGGCCGAGCAAGCTAACTTCTTTGTGGTGGGCGACGACGATCAGTCGATCTACAGCTGGCGCGGCGCCCAGGTCGAGAACATGCAGCGCTTCCGCCGCGATTATCCCCAGCATGCTTTGATACGCCTGGAACAGAATTACCGTTCCACCGGCACCATTCTTGATGCCGCCAACGCGCTGATCGCCAATAACACCGGCCGGCTTGGCAAGAAGCTATGGACCGACGGTTTGCGTGGGGAAGCGATCAAACTTTATACGGCGTACAACGACGTCGAAGAAGCGCGTTACTGCGTCGATCGCATCCGCCGGCTGCACGAGGCTGGTGATCGCCACAGTGAATCGGCCATCCTTTATCGGGTCAGTGCCCAGTCGCGCGTGATGGAAGATGCCCTGCGCCAGGCAGACGTGCCGTACCGCGTCCATGGCGGCTTCAAATTCTATGAGCGCGCCGAGATCAAGGACGCGCTGGCTTATCTGCGACTCGCAAGTTTCCGGGATGCAGATCCGGCCTTTGAACGCGTGATCAACCTGCCGGTGCGCGGCATCGGCAATCGCACGCTCGATGAGATCCGGCAGACCGCGCGCCTGGCACGTTCGAGCCTGTGGGTGGCGGCCCAGCAGTTAGTGACTCAACGTGAGCTGGGCGCGCGCGCGGCCAGCTCAGTGGCGGTATTTTTGCACCTGATCGACACCCTATCCGAGCGGATCGCGGGACTCGGTCTCGATCAGGTGCTCGAGACGGTGATTTCGATGAGTGGCTTGACCGAACACTATCGCAAGGAAAAAGGCGATCGGGGCTTGGATCGTATCGACAATCTCGCCGAACTGGTGACCGCTGCACGCGATTTCGAACCCAATGAGAACGAGCTTGAGCTGCCGCTGATTGCGGCTTTCTTAAGTCACGCCGCGCTCGAAGCGGGTGAAGGACAGGGGGGTGAATTCGACGACTGCGTGCAGTTGATGACCATGCACTCGGCGAAGGGCCTGGAGTTCACCAACGTGTTCCTGGTCGGTCTGGAAGAGGGGTTGTTTCCGCACCAGCGCTCGAGCGGCGATCCGGCGCAGCTGGAGGAAGAGCGGCGTCTTTGTTATGTGGGTCTGACCCGGGCGCGGCGCCGTCTGACGCTTTCGCATGCCGAATGTCGACGCCTGCACGGGGCTGATTTTTACCCGCAGGCCTCGCGCTTTCTGCGCGAAGTGCCGCGCGAACTGTTGGAGGAAGTTCGGGTGGGGCGCACCACTCTGCTATCCCCTGCAGCTTCGCGTGAAGATACCAGCGGATTTGGCTTCCAGCTAGGCCAGCGGGTACTGCATCGCACGTTCGGTGAAGGGGTGGTGTTGCACCTCGAAGGCCGCGGGGCGCACACCCGCGTGCAGGTCAATTTCGCCGGTGGCGGGGTAAAATGGCTGGTGGCAGGTTATGCCGGCCTGGAGGCCTTGTAGCGCCGAATGAGGGTGATCGTCGGCCGGGCGCAAGTGTGTGTCACGATTTCGATCTATTGGCTGTTCGAGGTCATGTAATCGACCGCCGATTTGATGTCGGCATCCGCGAAATCTGGACGCCCGCCTTTGGGTGGCATGAGACCGGCTTCGCCCATGAAGCCGTTGACGGCATGGTCGTAGAGCAAGTCCATGCCCTTGGCGACGCGCACGGACCAGGCGGCGGCATCCCCGAATTTCGGGGCCCCTGCCGCGCCGGGGGTGTGGCAGGCAAAACAGACTGCGTCATAGACCTCCTTGCCTTTGCCGGCAACAGCGACGGCCGGCAAAGCGTCCGTCGTGGGCGCAACCACCGCTGAATCTACCACTGGAGGGGCGGTCACCGCAGCCGCGCTACTCCCTTGTGCAGCCCGGACCATGAAGTCGACTGCGCCTTTGATGTCCTCATCCGCCATATCCACGGCACCCCCCTTAGGTGGCATCATCCCGGCCGATCCTGTGAAACCTCCGATCGCATGTTTGTAGAGCGTGTCATTGCCTTGGGCAATACGCGCTTCCCACGCTGCCGCATTCCCGAACTTGGGCGCACCTGCGATACCTTGAGCATGACAGGCGAAACAGACTTTATTGTAGGTGGCTTCCCCGGGGCTCGCCGCCATTGGCGTGGCGGCAGGGGATGCGCCCGCTGTGGGCGCGCTGCCGGCAAGGGTCACCGTTTCACCGCTGGTATTGACCTGACCGGCGGGCGCCAGGCGAGCCTCGATGTTCTGGTCGTAGATGCCGGTAGACGTGACGAAATTGCTATAAACCGTGCGTGCCAGAATAGCGATGACGATGCCAAGGACTGTCAGACCGACGAGTACGATCCCAAAATTGCGGATAAAGAGTGCGTCGTGTTGTGCGTTGTCGTGATTAGCGCTCATCTCCAAGGCCCCTCATGCTGGCGCCACGCAGAGCGTGGCGAAAGGTAATCAATATATCCAGGATTGGCGCGGAATTCCCCCTCGCGACCGGCGGGCATTATAGCGAATTTGTTGATCCGCACTAGAGAATCAAGGACAGTTCACCAAGCGGTGTGACGCCCGTGTAGTTTTCGACCGATAATGGTGCCGGATATTGATCGGTACCAGCCAACTCCGCTAACCCTTAAGGATCTCTGCTTGAATACTCCGAGCGCTGCGGCCGAGCGGCTAATTG
The DNA here is from genome assembly GCA_043734785.1 of Pseudomonadota bacterium. GTDB lineage: Bacteria > Pseudomonadota > Gammaproteobacteria > CAIKBL01. Next base: position 3,082 of record JAYTEX010000348.1, read on the forward strand.
AAACAGAACCTTATTACGAACCGAGCGGTAGCGAGATCGAGGTATTCACCGCGGCCTATCGCAATCAGCTGCCTATTCTGCTCAAGGGCCCGACCGGCTGCGGCAAAACACGCTTCATCCATTACATGAGTTGGTCTCTGCAACGCCCGCTGGTCACGGTCGCCTGCCATGACGATCTCACGGCGGCGGATTTGGTTGGACGTTATCTGGTGCGCGGCGGTGAAACAGAATGGCTGGATGGACCTCTCACTTACGCGGTAAGGCACGGCGCCATTTGCTACCTGGATGAGATAGTCGAGGCCCGCAAGGACACTTCAGTCGTGATCCACCCGTTGTGCGACGATCGCCGAATCCTGCCTATCGACAAACTTGGCCAGCTATTGCGGGTGCCGCCCGAGTTCTGTCTGGTGGTTTCTTACAATCCTGGCTATCAGAGTGTGTTGAAAGATCTCAAGCAAAGCACGCGCCAGCGCTTTGTCGCCCTCGAATTTTCTTACCTCGATGCCGAGCTGGAGCAAAAAATCGTGCGCACGGAAAGCGGCGTGGATGTCGAGACTGCACGCAAACTTGTGAAGTTCGGCGAGCACACGCGCAACCTCAAAGGCAGCGGGCTTGATGAAGGTGCGAGCACCCGTCTGCTGGTCAATGCGGCGAAGCTGGTGGCGAGCGGCATTTCGGCGGCCGTGGCTTGTGATACCGCGATAGGCCATGCATTGACGGACGATCCCGAACTGCTGCAGGCAGTCCATGAACTCGCTGCGGCAGTGTTCTAAGCCCCGTTCAGTATCCACCATCACCGTTTCGCCCGATGAACGACGGCGCACGCCAGAATTTTTTCAATCTGATCCGGATCCAGAAGGATCTCGAGAAGTTGTCTGGCCAGGTGCTCGCGCGGATCCCGCGCGCCAGCGAGGTGGTGGCCGAGATCGCTGAACTGGAGCGTGAAATTCAGAATTTCATTTATCACTGGACTGAGGTAATCGCGCTTTCCAACCATGAACTTGCGGCGCATTTTATCGGTCACGCGCCGGCGGCGTTCCGCTATCTCGATCAAGCGGCAGTCGAGGATTGGATCATCAAGGCGATGGATGCGTTCGATAATCGCGGGCTGGGCTTCGCGATCGAGGTGTTCGATGATCTTCAGCGCTATGTAGCAGTGCATACCCAGCACCGGTCGGGCTGTCGCTTCGAACAAGTAGCGGGTCTGCTGCGCTACCTGGTGCGGGGTCTCGGCGGGCGCAGTCTCCAGATCGTGAGTGAACCGGTTGCCTACACGGACACCGAGAAGATTTTTCTACCGCCGATCCTCGGCGTGCTCGAAGGGCACCTCGCCAATGCCGCGCTGTATAAATGCATGGCAGCGTTCCTGTGGGCACAGAATCGCTACGGAACCTGGCGCTATCGCGCCCTGGAAGAAGCGATCAGAACCCTGGATGCGGCTCTAACCTGGCCCATTTATCAACGCCTGGAAAGCGTGCGTCTGCGTGCCTGCATTGCGCGTGACTTGCCCGGCTTGCATCGCGAGATGGAAACGCTCGCCTATGCAGACGATCAGGCGCGTCTCGCGTGGCAAGCCTTTACGCGGCACGCGGCACGGCTGCAGGATGGTGCGGCCACCGCCCACGATAGTCTTGCGATGGTGGCCGAGTGCCGCGAAATTCCGCTGCCGCCGCCACTGCTTTTTCAGGGCGAGATGTTTCCGGCGAAGGTGCGCGAGGTCCTGTTCCGACGGGTGCCACGGGAGAAGGCAGCGTTGCAGCGGACACTGAATTCTCTGCAGCGCGACCTCACGCTGCAGACGCCCGACGAGCAGGAATCCAAGGCCGCGACAGACACGGCGAATCGCTTCTCGATCTCGAACTCGGGCGATCAATCGACTTTGACTGAACACTACGAATTAAAGTGCAACGACCAACGCGTGCCGATGGGGCCTGAACTGGACGCCTTGCTGAATTCGATTCTGCAGGACCTCGACGACATTTCAGATGACTATCTGAATCCACCGACGGGCAAAGATGACTATCCCGCTGATCAGGAATCTGGCCAGGGGCTCGAGACTGAACCAGGCGATCATGCTGCCGGGGTTAAAGTCGAGCTATATCCAGAATGGGACTACACGCGCCAACGCTTTCGCGAGGCGTTCTGTGCCCTGACAGAACAGGATGTGCCCTTTGGCAACGAGGATTTTGTAGCACAGACGCGCATCAAATATCGCGGACTTTCAAAGTCGATCCAGCGCGTTTTCGAAGCCATTCTGAGCGAAACTCAACGCCAGAAGCGCCAGGCTCATGGCGATGAAGTTGATCTCGATGCGCTGGTTGAGGCGCATGTCGATCGTTTGCAGGGTCGGGAAATGAGCGATCGGCTCTACACCCATTTTCGTAAATCCGGGCGCAGTGTCGCGGTGATGTTCATGGTCGACATGAGCGGCTCAACCAAGGGCTGGGTGAACGATGCCGAACGTGAGTCTTTGATCCTGCTCTGCGAAGCAGTGGCGACGCTCGGTGACCAATACGCGATCTACGGATTCTCTGGGCGCACCAACAAACGCTGCGAGATCTACCGTATTAAAACTTTTAATGAACCCTACAACAGCGACGTCAAGCGGCGCATCAGCGGCATGACACCCAAAGCGTATACCCGCATGGGGGTAGCGATCCGCCATCTCGGTAAGTTGCTCAATTCGGCGCAAGCCAGAACTAAACTTTTGATCACGTTATCCGATGGCAAGCCGGAGGATTACGGCAGCTATCGTGGCCGCTACGGCATTGAGGACACGCGCCACGCGTTGTTGGAGGTCAAGCGCAGCGGAATACATCCGTTCTGCATCACGATCGACCGGGAAGCGCAAGCTTACCTGCCCCACATGTATGGGCCAGCGAACTTCACCGTGGTCGATGAAGTCCAGAAACTGCCCTACAAAGTAGCCGATATCTACCGTCGTCTGACCACCTGAACCCGTGCGCTGATTGGCGCACGCGCAGCTTTTGGCTAGAATCCGCACTCTTGCTACGCGCCCGTAGCTCAGCTGGATAGAGTGCAGGCCTCCGAAGCCTGAGGTCGTGGGTTCGACTCCCTCCGGGCGCGCCAACTAAACGTTCTTTGTCGTCCTTTACCGTCCTCCAAGATGCCTAAAATAGGCCTTTTTCGGCCATAACCATCGGTTTATGGTTCATGCTCAAACTATCAAGCTCCGGCATCGTCCCCTGTGACAATGCCACGCGCCACTCCTAAAGGTTTACGCTCACCCACGACGAGCACGTCGACCGGATTTACCTTTCCCTAAAACCCATCGGTCCGCGTATGTAGGTCGGTAGCTTGGTGCGTGGCGCGGGAAACCAAGCGATTAGAGCTTACGTTTTGCCTTCGTGTCGCAGATCAATAGCGCTTCAGGGTGACGCGCCTTCCGGTCGATAGTTCGGCTTGAAAAGCACCGTGTCTGCGACCACGAATCGGGCGATGGCTGCCTGGCCTTCAGCAGACGTCATGAAATCTACGAATCTGCGTGCAGCGTCGGCCTTCACATGGGGATGGCGGCGCGGGTTCACCAGGATCAGACTGTATTGATTGAATAACCGCGTATCTCCTTCGGCGAGTAGTTCCAGGTTGCCGCGATTCTGGAACGTAAGCCAGGTCGCACGATCGGAGATCGTGTAACTGTCGAGTGCCGCGGCCGTGTTGAGGGTCGCGCCCATTCCCGCCCCGAGTTCTTTGTACCAGGACCCGGAGGCCGCGCGCGCATTAATGCCGGCAGCTTCCCATAAGCGCAGTTCAGCACGATGAGTACCGCTGTCATCGGCACGCGACAGGAACGGCGCACGCAAGTCGCCAATCGCCTTCAGTACGGCGGCGGCATCCGGGTTTCCGCGGATCCCCGCCGGATCTGCTTTTGGCCCGATGAACACAAAGTCGTTGTACATGACTTCGCGTCGATCGATGCCAAACCCGGCATTGACGAATTTCATTTCCCCTATTTTGTCATGTACCAGAAGGACGTCT
>JAYTEX010000349.1:0-3892 GCA_043734785.1 Pseudomonadota bacterium
ATCCGTGCCGCCGCGAGCCCTCCGATGTGGCGCAGGATCAGGGGTAGCACCCCCTGCCCGATGCTGCCGAAGCCAACGAACACGAGACGGCCAGCGAACTGAGTGTGGATTTTGGTCAGGGCGGACAATGGGGGAGCTGACATCTGGGGCGTGTGCCTCTGGTTGGACCGACGATGCGGTTTGTCGATAGGGTACAGAATAAAGGTGCCGGCGTGGCCGTGGTCCACACGCAAGGCTGGTGCGCGAAATAACGGTCAGCACCCAAAAACGGCACTCGCCACGCGCGCGCCAGGGTCGCAAACTGCGTTTCGTAACAATCAATGGCGTAGGTCAGCTGCTCGACCGGCGAGAGTGCGAGATAGGCATCGCCCTCGGCGCCTTGCAGCTCGATTCGCATCCCGCACTTACGCGCCACCGCGAGTATTGCGCGGTTTTCACGGAGGAAATGAATCCATAATTGGACCGCGCCCCGTTGGTTGTCTATCGCACCAGCATAACGGACTTATGTTGCATTGCAATTTAAACGTGGGCCGCACTTCGATCTACCACGAGAGATCTCTTGTGGTTTTAGCGCACACGCGCTCTGGTTCTTACCATTCTGGCGCGAGACTTGCTAAATTTAAAATTAGATCGCGCCTAACGGCGGGTGCGATCGCCCGGCTTCGAATCCGAAGTCAGAAACCAGCCTTCCGTCGCAACGTCGCTCCGGGGGCGCACGCGGAACGCTGCTAGTTGCAACGGCCGCGCTCAATGCAGATCGCTAGGCGCTAACAATGGACAAAAAGTGGAGCCGTGTCAGCGCGCTAGGTCTCGCCGGCGCCGTGTTGATCGGGATAGGCAATGAAGTGGCCGCGACTAGCCTGTGGCAGGCCATTGCGAACGGCAAACCCGATTTATATATGCGCTACCGTTTCGAACACGTGGACGATGCGCAACTACCGGTGGTAGGGGATGCCTACGCCAATACCTTGCGTACCGCGCTCGGCTACAGCACGGGGCTGTTTCATGGTCTTGGCGCGTATCTGCAATTGGAAGACGTGCGTGCGCTGGGCGACGACACATTTAACGATGGCGGCGCCAACGGCATCACCAATCGCGCGGTCGTCGTTGATCCGGAAGGGACGGAAATCAATCAGGCCAATCTCCGTTATCGCGGCCTCGCCCGCACCACGGTCACACTGGGTCGCCAGGAAATCGAACATCGGGCGGCCCCGCTCCATCGCTATATCGGCAACATTCTGTGGCGCCAGAACTGGCAGAGCTTCGACGCCTTGCGCATCGTCAACGACAGTTTGCCCGCGACGCACATCGACTATGCCTATCTCTGGAACGTAAACCGCATCTTTGGGCAGGACAATCCACTGATCGATCGCAGCAACTATGGCAGCGACAGCCACGCGCTTAACGTGACGTATGGCGGATTTACTTGGGGTAAGCTGGAGGCCTACAGCTATCTGCTGGATTTTGAAAGCGTGGCCCGCGGCACGCAGGCGCTTGCGAGCGCAACGATTGGCGCGCGCTTGCAAGGCCAACGTGATGTCTTCGCGTATTCAAGCAAGATTCTCTACACCGCCGAATATGCGAGGCAGGTAGATTACGCGGGCAACCCAGTCGACATCGACGTCAATTACTACTTGCTTGAACTTGGCGCGCTGAAACTCATCAATCATCCGTACTTCGAATCGATCACGCTCAAAGGGAGCTACGAAGTGCTCGAAGGCGATGGGTCATTTCGAATTGGAAACGCACAGGTCGGGCGGGCCTTCCAGACCCCGCTAGGCACCAATCATGCGTTTCAAGGTTGGGCAGATCGCTTTCTCACCACGCCCGCGGACGGAATCAAGGATCTCTTTGGCACGCTGGCCTTCAAGGTATATGGCGCACAGTTCGTACTTATATATCACGACTTCCGGTCGGATCGAGACGCCTATGATTACGGCACTGAATGGAATGCACAAGTCACCCGAATGTTCTACGAACACTACACCTTCGGTCTCAAGCTTGCGCGCTACAGCGCCGACGATAACGCGCTCAATCTTGCCCGTAATGGCGCAGCCAGTGCAGGGAAACAGGCCTTTGATCTGGACAAACTCTGGGCCTGGGTCGAGTTCAAGTTCTAGTCACTGTGCGCGAAACTGAGCCACCCTTGCGAATCATGCTGGTCGACGCATGCCGACACGTGCGGATGCACTCATCCGCACGCTCTCTGTCGCAGGGCATCAAGGCCTGGCCTGTTTGGACTATCACGCCGATCTGCGCTCGCTCGACGCAACCCCGTCCTCGACTGCACTGGCGTGGTGCGATTCATTGTTCGTGGTTCCTGGCGAAGCCCAGATGGTGCCGCGAAGCCCAGATGGTGCCGGAGCTTTGCTTATTTGCATATTGGCGCGAATGGATCACCGCGATGTTGTCTCAGCGCTTGCGTGGTTTGGAATAATCAAATAAGCAAGCGCAGGCACCCTCAAACTCGCACCGGTACTGGGGGGCGTTTAGCCGTCGGGTGGTGATAGATCATCTACTTCCGCGAAGAGCTGATCGAACGGGATCGGCAAATCCACGCTGGCAAGCGTCACTGCTTCGTTTGGCGCGAATGGATGCAACACCCACAGCCCGCCATCGTTCTTGCGGTAGACATCGGTGCAACGTGTGTCGAGATCGACAAGAACATACTCGCTCAGACTTGCGAGCATGCGATAGCTGGCGAACTTGTCGCCCCGATCGTGTGCGGCGGTGCTGGGCGACAGCACCTCGACGATCAGCAATGGCTCGCTTTTGACCAGCGGACTTAGGCGATCGGTTTCGCTGCAGGTGACCATGACGTCGGGGTAGAAAACACTGTCGGCTGCGGCGACGCGAATCTTTACGTCGCTCAGAAAGGTTCGGTACCTCGAACCGGCGAGATGCCCACGCAGTGCAATAGCGATATTGATGGCGACGGTGTTGTGCCGATCTTCGGCACCGGCCATCGCAAACACCTCTCCGTGCACGAGTTCACTGCGCGCCTGTTGCGTCGCGTCCAAAGCTAGGAAGTCGTCGATGCCCATCAGGTTTTGGCGCAGCGCCTTGCCCATTGCCGGAACCCTCTTGCGGTGTATCGGGAGGATAACCGCGCGATTGCGCGAAATCGAGCCCCACTGTCGTTAACGTCGAAACTCGTCAACCAGTGCAGGATTCAAGGGGTCAGAGCAAATCGACGCGCAAATCAACGGCCTGATCATATTTTTGCGGAGTACAACTCCATCAGATCGTAGCCAGGAAAACCGTTCTCGAGCTCGCCGTAACAGGTCTCGTTGTAGCGCTTGAAGCCGCCGCAATAAACCATGAAGAGTTGTGGTTTGCCCGCAATGTTGGCGCCGGAGTACCAGCTCTTCGTGGTGAGCGCACCGGGTCGGCGCTCGGCGTAGCGAAGAGTCTCCTTGCGCCAGTGCTCCTGTGACTCAGGGCGTGGATGGAGGCGCGGGCAGCCATGCCGGTCTAGCCACTCGATGGTGTCGAATATGAAGTCGATCTGTTGTTCGGCCAGCGTCGCCATGTTCGAGAGCACGGAAGGGGACATGGCGCTCGACGGCAGGAAGAGATTGGGGAAACCATGGACCATGGTGCCTAGATAGTTGACGGGGCCGTCGGCCCACGTGTCTTTCATCGATCTTTCGCCTATGCCTGAGATGTCGATGGCGAGGACCGGACCCGAGATGGCGTCGAAGCCCGTGGCGTAGACGATGAGGTCGAGGGCGATCGTCTCGGCGGTCGTCACGATCCCTGCGGGAACGATGCGCTCGATGGGGGTCTGGGCCAGCGCAATGAGATGGACGTGCGGCTGCTTGAAGGTCTGCAAGTACACGTCGCTCTGACACGGCCGCTTGCCGCCGTAGGGATGATCCCACGGCACCAG
>JAYTEX010000350.1:0-2532 GCA_043734785.1 Pseudomonadota bacterium
TCGATCCGACGTCGCAGCTGCTCGCGCACGTCAATCGGGACTTCCTGCATCATGAAGCGGTGCTCTTCGCGCATCACGAATTTCAGTAGCTCCTCACACCAGGTTTCGGTGACGCTTGCCGGATTGAAAATCTGACGTCGATCGACGAGTTCGTCGAAATTTCGCGAGTAGAGTTGCAGGGCGGCGGCATCAAAATCGACTTTGAACTGCAGCGTCACCGGGATGGTCCCCTCGATGCCGATATAGGCTCTTTGATTTGGGCCTGTCGCTTCGACCATTCGCAGCACCTTCGCCTGCAATCCTTGCCGCCGCATGACGTCGATCCACGCGCTAATCGTAGAACCAGCGGTCTTGAGTTCGAGTGGTCGCGCCTTGTGGTGGCGCAATGCGCAGCGCAAAGTCACTGTTTCCGGTGGCGTTCCTTCGGCGGACACCTCGTAATTGCCCTGCATGAATCCGGTGACCTCGCCGAGCCCCGGAATCTTCAAGGTGGCTGGCACTTCTTCCTGGAGCGCCTTTAGTTGCACGACGAGTTCGGACAAACCCCGGTGAATTCTAAACAAGGCGGGTAACGCGACCGCGCGGATTTCATTCGCACGCGATTCATCAACGCGCGCGGGCTCGCCTTGCGCCCCCCGGGCCGCCTCCGCCTTTTTCTTGAGTTCGTCGAGCAGTCCCATGCAAATCCTCGGTCGGCCGGTTGTGTTGTACCCCGAGTCTTGGTCAGCGCCAAGCAGAGGATGGTGAGATTTTAGCACTGCGCGTAGGTGAGGTTCAGCTGCCATGCGCCACGTGAGCCTGCGTCTGCCACCGGGCCTGTCGTCGACCCCTACTCCGCTGTCAGGCACGCCTTGCCAAATTCACGTTAGGTTAAGCGCCAGTCCCGTATTAACATACGCAGTCATCAGCGGGAGCACGGTCATTAACCAACGAATTTTTGCCCTAATCGCCGGCGTCCTATTCAGCGCGACGTCAATAACCAGCCGAGCCGATGCGCTTGAGGATGACCTCGCAGCGCCGGGACCTGAAAATTTAACCCCTGCCTCCTGCGTCGCGAGTAGCAAAGAAACGCCGTTGCAGGAGCAGATCGCCTCGGCTGGAATCATGCACAATCTTGCTGAGCACCCGAAATCGATCCGCGTGGTAGCGGCCAAGTTGCTGGCGGACGCGCTCGATTCCCCGTCTGCCCACCAACCGAATGCCTGCGCAGCCGGTTGCGCACCGGTCAAAACCCCTGCAGTGGTTTATCGCGTCGCACCCGTCACCTTTCTACCCAACGACCAACAACAAAAACTCTGCCTGACCCTCGAAAAAGACACAACTGCCCACCCCCTAATATTTTCTCCGCAGGCATTCCAGACAGTGGAAAAGCTCAACGCCTGGGTCATGGAGTTTTCGCAGGGACGCGGCGAACAGGGTCAAAAACTCTACGCGCAATGCGGCGGCAATTGCAGCCCGCGCTACACTTTTTTGATCGCACAGGGCACCGACGGCCTGCAGGTGGACGCTGCGGTGGTGTGCGGGCTGGCGCGCGATAAAAGCAGCGATGACTACACCGTGTCGACCACCATCCGTAATCGTTGCGAGATCGACATGACGCCGCTCGCGAGTGAACCTAAAACGCCTTAACGCTATCCGGCGCGAGCCTCTTCGATCGCGCCATGAGAAACCCACCCCCATGATTGAATTTGCGCGGCTTGCCGCATGGCCGTTCCTGCTCGGGTCGTCGTGTTTGATTCTAAGTCTTGGCTTTCGCGCCAGTGCCGATATGCAGATTTTAGGACTGCTCGTGAAACCCGAAGTCGTATACTTCAATCTGTCCTACGCGTGGATCATCTTGTGGTTGTGGTTGCTAGAACGCCGTCTCCCCTATCGTGCAGAGTGGCGACAGAACGACGGGCAGATCGGGGCCGATCTCGGCCATACATTGCTCAACAAAGGCCTCGTGCAGTTTACGATCGTGCAGCTCATGGGCTTGCCGTTTTTTCAGCACCGCGACGCGACCCTGATGTCCGCACAACCGCTGCTACTGCAGGCGGCCGTCGGCCTACTCGCGGCGGAGTTCGGATTGTATTGGGCGCATCGCTGGTCGCACGAGTGGCCGCTGTTATGGCGCTTTCATGCGGTTCATCACAGCGTCCGCCGGCTGTGGCTAATCAATACCGGCCGCTTTCATTTCGTTGATTCGAACCTGAGCGTACTCGCAAGCTTGCCGTTCCTGCTGATCACGGGCATCTCCATGGACGCGATCATCCTGGTCAGCGCGATCACAGCCTATATCGGCATTCTTACGCACTGTAATGTCGCGACCCGCTGTGGAATTCTTAGCTACCTGTTCAACACGCCGAACGTTCACCGCTGGCATCACTCGACCAAACTGGAAGAGGGTAATAGCAACTACGGACAGAATCTGCTGTTGTGGGATCAACTATTCGGCACATTTTTCTTGAGGCCCGACGCAGCACTTGGCGAGATCGGGATCAAAGAACGGATGCCGGCGCGTTTTCTTGGCCAGCTTTACGTGCCATTCGT
>JAYTEX010000351.1:0-9239 GCA_043734785.1 Pseudomonadota bacterium
CACCGCCTCAGTGCACTACTGGGGGCGGCAGCGCTGCCGGCTCGGGCGTGTCGAACAGACGCCGTAGACTCGCAAATTCGCGGGCCAGACGCGCCGACGATAAATGGGTGGCACGCATTTTAGGGCCTGTTTGGTCGCCGCGATAAGCCAAGACGAGGGCCAGAATCTCCGTGTTCGTGCGGAACTTGCTTGCCCGCACTAGCGCCAAGTCGCTGGCGCGCAAATCTCCCGTCAGCACCAACCAGGCGAGTGTTTGCTCACGTTCTTCATTGTTTTCGTCTACCAGCTTTTCCCAGCGTCGGCGCGCCGCTTCTCGCTTCCCTGCGCGCCACTCCAGATAGCCCAGCAAACGCGCCGCTGCCGGCGAATAACCGGCTGCCCTGCCGCAGGTATCCTGCCACCGAACGAGAGTTGCGCGCGGTAGCTCAGCGCTCGAGTCATGTAACCATGCATTAAAGCGCGAGACGCATAACAACGCTTGCGCGGCCAGCCGACCCGGATCGCGCGCGACTGCTTGCGCGGCCGCGCGGCGCGCCGCGACATGTTCTCCCAGCTGACTGTGGGCGCGTGCCAAAGCGAGGTAATCCTGCACATAGGTCTGGGTGCGTTGATAACTCGGCACCGGCCACAGGCTGGCTGCGGTCACCATGAGCGCAAGCAGCACAGCGGCGAGGCGATGCCGGCGATCGCCAAGGGTCTGCCAGCAGCCGCCCGCGCATAGTGCGCTGAAGAGCAGCAACGGCGCGCGAAACCGATCACTTACGTAGTACAGCAGCACGCCGACCGCATACGCCGCCGCGCAGATCAATAGGGCTTGCATACCGGGTCGTCTCAGCGCGCTAGCGCCTCCCAGGATGCCAAGCCCGAGCAGCAGTGACCAGCCCAGCGGGTTCCACCGCAACCAGGGTGAGCGCACTTTGTGGAATGAATAGGTCTTGTTGTTGTACTGCTCTTCGTTATTCAGCAAGTAAAACGATTTGCCTGCCACGCGCGCGAGCCAACCCATCGGATCAGCGTCGATCGCACGCAGGCTGCGAGAGCGCCAGTAGGCAGATTGCGCGCGATAATCCTGCGCGCCATCAGGCGCGGCAAGACGAAAGAGGATCTCGGATTCCAGACGTGTGGTATTGGCAGTCTCGTCGACCGTATGGATCGGGATCGTCTGTTCGAAATAGCGACCGTGTGCGCCGGGTCGATTGGCGGCCCAGAAGTTGTACGCGCCCTGCCATGGGAGCACACGGAATTCGTTCGCCAAGTGGTGATTGACCATTCCAAACGCAAACAATAAGCCCAGGGCCGGCACTGCCGCGGCGATTGCCTGACGCACGCGCGCGCTGGTTGATGGCGCAAAAAAACCGCCAAGTAATGGCAGCACGCAGGACAGCGCCAACATCTGCGGCCGCGTCAACGCGCTGAGGGCAAACCACCCGCTGCTGCGCGCCCACGCCGACACGTTCCGCCCCGGGCTCGCGCAGGCATCGACCAAGGCTTTCAATCCCAACATCATGAAGGCTATCGCACACGTGATGTCGAGCGCGTCCCCAGAGAAATGCAGCAATATCGGATTGAAGCCGATCAGTGTGGTCGCGGTATATTGCGCCGTGCGCGAGGCCCATAGTCGGCCCGCGATCTGCCACGCGAGTAAGGTCGAGCCGAGATGTAGCGCCCCATTCAGGGCGCGAGCGAGCAGTGGTAGTTGGGCCGGTTCAAAGCCGAACCAGAGCGGAATCGCCAGGATGGCCGAAAACAAGGGCGCCCGATAGAAAGCTTCGGCGGGCAAGGTGCCAGACGCAATCAGCCGCGCTAGTTGCAGGATCTCCCGTTCGTCGAGCACCGGATAGCGCCCGAGTGCAGTGGTGCTGTACCACGCGAGATATCCCACGCAATAGATCGCGATGGCGCCCGCAAAACACCATTCGCGCGGGTAGGTAGGTGTGCTCAATACGGCCTACCCGAGTCACCCCAAGACCCATTTACAATTTTTCCTGCAGGGGGATAGTCAAGCCACTTCTCGTGCATGCTGATGGGTCTCAATCCAATGTCCTATCTGCGTGACTTCATCACAAAATGGGGCTTATTACCCGGCGCACTGAGATCTCTCGTCCTATACTTTCGGCATTGGCTGTCGATACCACGTGGTGAGGTAGCCGCATTTGACAGGGCCAGCGGTCGCGCAGAACCTCGCGATACCACCAATTTTGGCAATTTTGGGACAGTCGGATGCTGAACGTCACTCAGTTACTGGCCACAGAAGTCGCCAACCGTCTTGGCGCAAATTTCGCGGTCTCGTTTGTGGGTGCCGATGCCGGCCACCTCGCGCTTGCGACACGGGTATCGGGCGATGCGCTGCACCGTATCGCGGCCTGTGATGCGCTCTATCACAATGTTGAGCATACTGTGTACGTGACCCTGGTCGGTCTCCAGATTCTGCTTGGCAAGCAGATACTGGAAGGCGATGTGACCCGCGAGGATTGGCTCAATGTGGTGGTTGCCCTGCTGTGCCACGACATTGGCTATGTGCGCGGCGTTTGTCTGAGTGACGCCGCTGACCGCATCGCGACCGGGATCAGGGGCCACACGATCCGGGCTTCGGAGGGTGGGAGCGACGCAACCCTGATGCCCATACACGTCGACCGCAGCAAGCGGTACGTGGCGGAGAATTACACACACGGTAATGCCATGGTAGATGTCTCTATGGTCCAATCGTGTATTGAACGAACGCGATTCCCAGTCCCTGTTGACGCAGTCTATCTACAGAATGGCGACTATCCTGGGCTCGTGCGAGGAGCGGATTTGATCGGTCAATTGAGCGATCCACGTTATCTACACAAGCTCTCTGCCGTGTTCTACGAGTTCGAAGAAGTCGGTTTCAACTCGCATACCGGCTACCGTCATCCTGGTGATCTACTGGAAGCCTATCCGAGTTTCTTTACACGGAACGTCGTGCCCTTTATCCCCGAGTCCGTGCGGTATCTCGAGCAAACCAAAGAAGGGCGCGAGATTCTCAACAGCCTCCATCGCAATCTCGAGCTCGCGCGCGCTACCGGGACATCATCAGCCAATGTGCTGCACCAGGCCTGATAGTCTTGCAGCCTTGCGAGTGCCAGCGGCTCGATTAAGCGCCGCATGACGCGGCACTGTTGATCCGCAATCCCAGCCCGCTCGGAATTTTTCTCAGACGCGCTCTGCGTGCCTGCTTGCTGGGCGTATTCTCCGTTGCCAGTACTGCGCATGCCTGCGACTCGAGTGCGGACGATTTCAATCTCGAGCAAGTTGCCCCTGGCGTGTTCGTGCACCAGGGCAGACACGTCGGGATCGATGACGCGACGCGCGGCGATAGCGCCAACATAGGGTTCGTGGTGGGTAAGGATTGTGTCGCCGTCATCGACACCGGCGGCAGTCTGGCTACCGGGCAGGCCTTGCGCGCACAGATTAAGTCGCGCACCCACACGCCAATCTGTTTCGTCATCAATACTCACGCGCATTTCGATCATGTGCTCGGCAATGCCGCGTTCGTCGGCGACCATCCGCAGTTCGTCGGCCATGCCAATCTTGCCGCAGTCCTGGCGGCGAGCCGCGAGTATTTTTTGGAGCGTTTTGGAGTAGAACTTCAGGGCGCGCCTGCACCGCAGATCATAGCGCCAGATCTAGCGGTGGTCGCAGACCAGGCACTAAATCTGGGCGCGCGCAGCCTGCGTTTGGTCGCGCATCCGGTCGCTCACAGCACGGCCGATCTCACGGTTCTGGATCTTGCGACCAGCACCTTATGGGCGGGCGATCTGCTGTTCGTCGAGCGCCTACCGGTGCTGGATGGCCAGCTGAAAGGTTGGCAGGACTGGATGGACAAGGCGGCGGGCGAAACCTACGCCCAGGTGATTCCCGGCCATGGTCCGCGTGTCGTGCACTGGCCTTCGGCACTTGGCGCACAGCAGCGCTATCTCACGAGCCTTTCGGCCACCGTCGCCACTGCGCTGCAAAAGGGCACTTTTCTTGAAGAAGTGATGGCGGCAGGCGTTCACGCCGATCTTGATGAATGGCAGGTGCCGGGGGCGCACGCCCGCAATCTAAGCAAAGTTTATCGCGAGATGGAATGGCAGTAACGCAGCGCGCGGCAGCCCAGGATTAGAATCGCGCGCCCTGAGTCGCGCATAGAAAACGCATGAAGGGCGTCGCGGCGGCGTAGGTCGTTCCGGCAAAATCTAGCAACTCCTGGCCGTACAGCACCCCTTCGTCGAATTCGCGCAAGACGATGAGATCCTTGCGTTTCAGATCTTCGCGCCACGGATGGTCTTCGGGCACCGGGATATCGGGCGGCAGCCGTTTCAGAGATTCCCCATGGAACGCGAAGTGCGCCGAGCGCGCGACCGAACGCCGCACGGTTCCCCACTGCTTGGGTTGTTCTACGATAGCGGTACGGATCCGGTTGAGCGCAGGCCGTTCTGGATGCCACATCCCGCAGGCCAGAAAGCATTCATCCACGCCGATATGAAAGTAGTAACCGGGCGCATGTACGTCGAAATTGGCATCGTGTCGAAAATGGATGCCGATATTGGTCTTGTAGGGACGTTTGTCGTGGGCAAAACGCGTATCGCGGTAGATCCTGAACAGTGATCCGCCGACCCGCTTGGGGATGCAGAGAAAATGCGGCGAGATGCGGCGAAGAGGTGCCGCCATCGCCTCGATGAAATCGAGTGCCGGGGTGATGATCTCCGCTTCGAACTGCGTTTTATGCGCATGAAACCACTCGCGATTGTTGTTCTGCGCGAGTCGATGCAGAAATTCCATGGTGGCGGGCGTGAATCCCCTAAAGGCCCCGGGTTTGTCAACCGGCTTTTTCTTCATGTGCATCCTCTGAATCAATGGGGCGCGGCACCGGGCAATTGGTAGGCCTCCGCGGTTTTCGTGAAGGCCGCGAGCTCTCGCCGGACCCACGCTTCATCGTGCCCCAGCTCGTGGGCCAGTAAAGCGGCGACTTTGGGTGCCACGGCAAGGGCGGCCCTGGCATCGAGAAACAAGGCGCGGGTGCGCCGCGCGAGCAGATCTTCAACGCTGCGCGCCATTTCCTCATGGATTCCGATCCTCGCATCACTCACGCGATAGGCGAAGCCCGGCACCAACGTTGAGTCGTCCGTCGCTGTGGCAAGGCTTGCATGCGCGTCGCGTAGCGGTTCTGGGACTAGCGAGCCTCTGGCAGGCAGCCTGTCAGTGGCCGTGCGCGAAGGGCCAGCCGATAGGCGATGATGTTTCACGGTGGCAGAGACGCAGGCTTCTGCCATCCGCCGGAAGGTGGTCCATTTCCCGCCATAGAGCGAGATCATGCCGGAATCCGCGATCGACAGCTGGTATTCTCGAGACGCCCGGGCGGTCCCGCCACCGCGCGCACTGCCCGCCAGCGGGCGCACACCAGCGAAACACGCCAACACATCACGCACCTGCGGCGGACGCGTTAGATAGCGCGCGGTGACTGCCAAGATCTGCTCGACCTCTGCAAGACTTGGGCGTACTGCTTCGTCCGCGCCCGTTGGCACATCGGTCGTTCCAAGCAGTAGGCGATCGTGCCAGGGAATGGCGAACATCACGCGCCCGTCAGGGGTTCGAGGCATCAGCAGCGCATCTGGGCCGGGCCAGAATTCTCGGCTCACCACCAGATGACTACCGCGGCTCAGCGTGATCGCGGGCGCCGTGCGGCGCGAATCCAGCGCAGCAATTTCCGCGACCTGTGGGCCACCTGCATTGATAACAGCGGTGCCTGTGATCTCATGGGTTTTCCCATCGACGCGATCCTCGAACACGATGCCGTCGATCCGGCCGTTATGACGCTTGCGGAGCCCCACGACGCGTGCGTAATTGAGGACGCACGCGCCCATCGCGACCGCCCGACCGAGCACCGCGAGGAGCAAACGTACGTCATCGAATTGTGCATCGGTATAGCGCAGCAGACCGGTACACCCTGTCCGTAGAAAAGGCGCCACCGTGCGTGCGTCGGCCCTCGATGGAACTCCCGCAGGGGCCGTATTCCGGGCGCCGGCCAGCGCGTCATACAGCACGAGACCGAGGCGATACTTGAGGCGCTCGAATACCCCGGTGGTCGCAATCAGGAAGGATAGGGGACGCACATGCTCGGGCGCGTTCACGAGCAAGCGCTGCCGTTCGCCAAGCGCTTCGTGCACGAGGCCAAGCCGGCCCTGGGCCAGGTAACGTACGCCGCCGTGAATGAGTTTGGTACTGCGGCTGGAGGTGCCCTGGCCGAAGTCATCGCGTTCCACCAGCAGGGTAGCGAGACCGCGACTGGCGGCATCCCAGGCGATCCCTGCGCCCGAGGCGCCGCCGCCAATCACAATCAAGTCGTAGGCTTGGCGATGGGCGCCAATGTAATCGAGCAGTGCAGCGCGCCTCATGTCGCGGCGGGTATCCAATGTTGTGCCCGACCGACCGCCGCACGCCAGCGCGCGCGTAGCGTGTTCCGCGAGGAGGTCACCGTGCGCGGCGTGATCACTGTCGCCTCGTCGGCGTCGAGCGCCGCAATGGTCGCGGTATCAGGCCACAGCCCGATGCCGAGGCCAGCCAGGGCTGCCGCACCACGGGCGGTGGTTTCGAGATCCTTAGGCTGGTGCAGGGTGCAATCGAGCAGATCAGCCTGCATTTGCATTAACAAACGATTGTGTGAGGCGCCACCGTCGACTTTGAGACTTCGCAACGGCGCACCTGCATCGAGCGCCATGGCGTCCAGCACATCCTCGACTTGCAGCGCGATCGCTTCCAGCGCCGCGCGAGCGATGTGTGCGCGCGTCGTGCCGCGAGTCAACCCGATCAGCAGGCCCCGTGCATCGGCATCCCAATAAGGCGCGCCGAGGCCAGTAAATGCCGGCACCATGACGACCCCGCCGCTGTCCGGTACCGAGGCCGCGAGCGCTTCGATTTCGTGCGCATGGGCGATGATCCCGAGTCCATCGCGTAACCATTGCACGATCGCCCCGCCCATAAACACACTGCCTTCGAGCGCGTATTCCCGCGCGCCGTTAAGCGACCAGGCGACGGTGGTCAGCAGGCGTGTGCGCGAACGCGGGATCCGCGTGCCCGCCTGCTGCAGAATAAAGCAACCGGTGCCGTAGGTGCACTTGGCGTCGCCCGGCGCAAAGCAGGATTGACCAAACAACGCGGCCTGTTGATCGCCCGCTATTCCCGCGAGCATTGCGTGCACGCCAGGCAGGCCGGTGATCTCGAACAGCGGGCCACTCGAATCGCACACCGTCGGCAGAATTTCACGCGGGATATCCCACATCTGCACCATTTCCTCGTCCCAGGCGCCCCGTTCGAGATGGTAGAGCAGAGTGCGGGACGCGTTGCTCGCGTCTGTGATATGTCGTCGCCCCCCAGACAGCTGCCAGGCCAACCAAGTATCGATCGTGCCAACCGCCAGTTCGCCACGTCCGGCGGCCGCGCGGGCATTCGGACAGTGATCAAGCAACCAGGCGATTTTGCTGGCGCTGAAATAGGGATCGAGCAGTAGACCGGTTTTATCCTGGACGCTCGGTTCCCTCCCTGCTGCCTGGTGCGCCGCGCAGGCGGCCGTCGTGCGGCGGTCCTGCCACACAATGGCGCGATGCAGAGGGAGTCCGGTGCGGCGGTTCCACAACACCACCGTCTCGCGTTGGTTCGTGATCCCAACGGCTTTGATCGCAGCCGGGATCAGCCCGGCATTCGCGATCGCGGCCATTGCCACCTCCCGCTGACTGTCCCAGATCTCGAGCGGATCATGCTCCACATATCCAGGCTGCGGAAAATATTGGGTCAATATGCGTTGCGCCTTGCCCAGCACCTGTAGCGTTGCGTCGTAGACGAAAGCCCGCGAACTGGTGGTGCCTTGATCGAGCGCGAGAAGATAGGTCATGCCAAAAGTATAAAGGCGTGGTCTGCGTTTGGCGCTGCCTGCGGGCAGTGCGGATAACACGAAAGAAACAAACTACTCAATTCGGGCGATGCACGTATTTGAGGGGGTGCCTACACTCGGCCCCGCACAGTGGAGGGGAGATGCGCCAAGCGATTGGCGCGTCGCCGTTGTGAGGCGCATGCGAATGCGCTTGAGCCGCAAGGCTCACGTTCCCCGTAGTACTGCCTGACCTTTGCGCCCAGGCTTCCCTGGGCGCACGTTTTCTGAATATCGTCCACTGTCTCAAGTTATCGCGTGTTGCTGACGTTAAAGCGTATGGGCAGCCCCTCCGTTCGCGGCACCGGCTGCTTGGGCTGCCACGCCGAAGATCTCCGGCGCGTTGACGCACCTCGCCCGCGAAGGCGATGGCCGTTGCTGCGCGAGCGCTTTAGGCCCCAACTGGCTACACTGGTCCCGCACGTTCCCACCAGGTCGAACTGATGATCCATCGCAGTCCCTTGCCCGATGTCGAGATCCCTGAGCTGAGTTATCCCGCAATGGCCCTCGCCAACGCAGAAGCGCTAGGCGAGCGTGCAGCGTTCATCGACGCCACCAGCGGGCGCACCCTCACCTATCGCTGCCTACTGCAGCAAGTGCGAGCGGTCGCGGCAGGACTTGCGGCATTGGGTCTGCGCAAAGGCGAAGTGTTCGCGATAGCACTCCCGAACTGCCCGGAGTTTGCTGTCGCGGTTTACGCAGTCACCTCGCTCGGCGGCATCGTCACGACCGTGAATCCGCTCTATACACCGGGCGAGCTGGTCCACCAATTGCACGATGCGGGCGCGCGTTATCTGCTAACGCTCCCGATGCTGCTTGAGACCTATCGGGAGGCCCTCGCTGGCACGGGACTCCGGCACATTTTCGTGGTGGGCGCGGCAAGTGGCGCGACTTCGCTCGCGGAATTAGCCGCCTGTCCCGACGCACCGCCCGTGGTCGCGATCAATCCTCGCCGCGACATCGCCTTCTTGCCCTATTCGAGTGGCACCACGGGTCTGCCGAAAGGCGTGCTGCTGAGTCATTACAACCTCGTCGCGAATATCTGCCAAATCATCCACGGACCGAACTCACTCGAGGATGGCGAAGTGATCGCCGGCGTGCCGCCGATGTTTCACATTTACGGCATCACGATGTATCTCGGGGTTGCGCCGTCGATTGGCGGTACGGTCATCAGCCAGACGCGCTTCGACTTCGGGCAATTTATCGAGGCGATCGCGCGCTATCGCGCCACCTTCGTGGTCGTCGTGCCACCCGTTGCGCTAGGGTTGCTGCACCATCCGACCATCTCCAACTATGACTTAACCTCGGTGCG
>JAYTEX010000352.1:0-6292 GCA_043734785.1 Pseudomonadota bacterium
GCCGGGGCGGCCGAAGGTATCGTGCGCGGCCTGTATCGCCAGAACGCCGAGGGACCCGATGCATCCCCAGCCCCCGTGCGCCTGCTGGGCTCGGGCACGATCTTGCGCGAAATCATTGGAGCCGCCGAGCTGCTCAAATCGGACTGGGGCATTGCGAGCGAAGTCTGGAGCGTCACCAGTTTCAGCGAACTGGCGCGTGAGGCGCGCGAAACGGCGCGCTGGAATCGCCTGCATCCGCGTGATCCCGTGCGCACAAGTTATGTCGAAACCTGTCTCGCGGGCATGGCCCCGATCGTCGCTGCCACTGATTACGTGAGCGCCTATCCGTTACTCATCGCGCCCTACCTTGCAGCACCGATGACCGCGCTTGGCACTGACGGTTTCGGGCGCAGCGATACGCGCGAAATTCTGCGCGATTTCTTCGAAGTGGATCGACGTCATATTGTGCTGACGGCGTTGACCGCCCTCGCCCGCACGGGCAGTGTGGCGACCACGCTGCCAGAAGAAGCTATTGTGCGTTACGCGGTCAATACTACCGTTGCGTCGCCTTGGCAACGCTAAAGGGCGACGACCATGCAATAGGAACCGCCGCTGTTATGAGATACGTTCGAGCGAGCAATGATCACAGGAGTAACCGATGATTCTTGATGGCATCCGCGTGCTGGATTTCACGCAGTACCTGGCAGGTCCCACTGTGACTCGTCTGATGGCCGAGATGGGAGCCGAGATCATCAAAATCGAACACGCACCGAGCGGCGACCCGTCGCGCGGGCTGCCGTTCATGAAGGACGGCCGCAGCGGTTACTTCGTGCAACAAAACCGCGGCAAACAAAGTGTGTGCCTTGATTTTTCGAAACCGGAATCGCGCGAGATCCTGTTTGATCTCGTCAAAACCGTCGATGTGATGGTCGAAAACTACGGACCGGGCGTGATGGAGCGGCGCGGGCTCGACTACGCCGGGGCATCCAAGCTGAATCCGCGACTGATCATGGCTTCCATCTCGGCTTTTGGCCGCGTGAGTCCGCTATCACACCGCACTGGCTACGATTGGATCGCGCAGGCCTACGCAGGCTTCATGCATGTGACGGGCCCGAAGGACGGCAAGCCGCATCCGGTCGGGGTCGGCATGGCCGACGTCGGTTCTGGCGTGCATGCCTTCTCCGCGATCGGCTACGCCTTGTTCCATCGCGAACGTACCGGGCGCGGCCAGTACCTGGATATCTCGATGGTCGATTCACTGTTCCACATGCACGAAGTCAATGTGCAAGCTATTTCGCTCGGCAACGGCTGGAAGCCTGGCCGCGTGGGTTCGAATCACGAACTGGTCGCGCCGATCGGCGTATTCAAAGGCCCCGAAGGCTACATCGTGATCATGGCCCTGCAGCTGCAATGGCCAAATCTGTGCAAAGCGATGAACCGCCCCGATCTCGAACACGATCCACGATTCTCAGAAATGGGCCCGCGCGCCAAGAATCAGGATGAACTCAATCCCGAGATCGAAGCGTGGCTCACCACCTTCGACAGCGATGAGGCGGCGCTCGCGCGGCTCGAGGAGTATCGCGTACCCAGCGCCCCTGTGATCAGTCCGTATGACGCGCCGAAGCACGAGTATTTCGAGAAGCGCGGCACCCTTCGCACCGTCAAGGATCCGATTCTGGGCGATTTCGTGATCCCGGGTTTTCCACTGCGCTTCTCAGAACAACCGGAGTATCCTGAACTCATCGCGCCACTGCTTGGCGAACATAACCAGCGCGTACTGGGCGAACTGCTTGGCTACGCGCCTGATCGAATCGAGGCATTGGCGGCAAGTGGCGTGCTGATCAAGGGCGATCGATAGATATCGCGATGAAAGGGATACCAGCGTAAATAACGCTTACTTACGCGCAATTTGTAGGGCGGATGAGCCCATAGGGCGTTATCCGCCGAACATCGGATTGCGCTACCGCTTATCCGACGACTGTATACGCCTAAACAAGCACCGATCCGGATACCGCACGCACGCGCACTTGCCGCGGGCCAGGCGTGATGGGGTCATGAGAGTCATGCACGCGCCCGGATAAGAGGACACAGTGATGAACGCGATTTCAATGGCGAGTGAACTGCGGCAACGCTTCCATCAAGACGGTGTGGTCTTCATCCCGCGCGCGCTCGATGAACGAACGCTGCAATTGGCGCAAGCGTGCTTTGACTGGACGCTGAACCATCCGGGCCCAGGCGCCGGCGCCGTGCTGGCGGGGACACCCGGGACGTTCTATCAGGACCAGGCGAATCCGGATTCCTTTCCCGCCTATCGCGATCTGCTTCGCGACACCCTGATCCCGGACCTTGCCGCTACCTTATTCGGCTGCGAAAACGTCTGGCTTATGTACGAGCAGATCTGGCTCAAGGAGGGCGCCGCGACTCGGCGCACGCCCTGGCATCAAGATCTGCCCTACCTGCCGGCGGCAGGCGAGCATCTGGCAGTGATGTGGGCAACACTCGATCCCGTCGCCAAGGAGAACTCACTCGAGTTCGTCAAAGGCTCGCAGCGCGGCCCACTCTACAATCCGACGGCATTTAACCCCGACGACGTCACCGCCAATCTTTTCGACCCGAAAACGTGGCCGCAGTTGCCCGATATCGACGCCGCACCGCAGGATTTTTCGCTTCTCTCATGGGCCGTGGAGCCTGGGGACGTCGTAATTTTTCATCCGGGGATGCTGCACGGCGGCGCATCGACCGTGGCTGGCGTGCGCCGTCGCACGTTGTCGCTGCGCTTCTTTGGCGATGATGCCTGGTGTGCGGCACGCCCGCACGACGGCATGGCGAATATCGATGGCCTCAAGCACGACGACGGTGGTCGCCATCCATTGAAGAAGATGGCGCTTGCGGCGTCCGGCAGCCCGTTCCGGCATCCTGACTTCCCGCAGCTACGCCCGCGCACTTAATTGAGCAGCCATGGTTTGACGTAAAGTCGTAAATTGAGGACAGCCATGGTTTGACGTTGCAAAGTCGCGCGCAGATACGAAACCCGATCGGGTTGTTGGGGTGAGCTTGACCCGAGAGGGTAGGTTGGGGTGAGCTTGCGAAGCCCAACTAGTGAGTAGACCAACTCGCGCGGATACTCGGATTCGCGACTACGTGGTCACTCGGCGGATCATGGATGTTGGGGTTCGCAAGCTCACCCCAACCTACGTTGAACACGCTGCTCGTTGAGCAGGATAAGGCATTAGTCGATCACTACCGCAATCATCCCCGCCTCAAGTCCCTCGTCACCTTCGCTCACATTGACCGTGCTGACGGTGCCCGCAGCCGGCGCTTCGTGCGGGATTTCCATTTTCATGACTTCCATGATGAAGAGCGTGTCACCGCTCGCGACTTTGTCGCCCTGCTTGACCAACACTTTCCACATATTGCCGGCCGTCTGCAGTTCTACTTCGTGCGCCATGAGTTGCTTGCTCCTTATTCGAGACTGGTCGGCGTGCACAGGACGGCCATTTCCCGCGCGCGCGCTTGCGCGTCGGTGACCGAGATCACCTGAAAACGATAAGTTTCGCTTGGCTTCGACTGACCGAGCTTCCAGAACGCGCATTGCGGTACGGTGTATGGATTGATGAAGCCGCCGCCGCTCGGGCCATCGTTGACCAGAATGATCGGCGTCTGGCCGGCCAGGTTGATCGCGCCAACCGGGTATCCGTGATCAACGATATTGGCGGGATCGGAGCCGTGTTCCGGCAGCTTGTTCGTGGCGCGCGCGGTGAAGGACCACTCCGGGCCTTCGAGGCGGAAGCCACCCCGATCGGATTTCGACGAAAGTTTCCAGTCGGTGCTAAGAAAACGTGTGTGTCCTGCTTCATCGATCCAGTCGTCGTTGGGGCCGCGCACGACTTCGACCTGCCAGCGCTTATCGGTCACGATTGGCGGCCGCGCAGCGACACGGACTTTACGCCCGGCCGTGCCGTTGCCCTCGCCGACCGGAATCACCTGGCCCGCTTTGATCGCGTGTCCTTCCATCCCCCCGAGACCCCCTTTGTGAAACGTCGCGCGCGAACCGAAAAAGGCTTCGTTACAAATGCCACCAGCGATCGCGAGATAGCCACGCGCACCGATGCGCGCCGAGCCGAACGCGAGCGTCTGCCCGGCCGCGACCGCGATGCTTTCCCACAACGGTAATGGGTTGCCATCGAGCTTGGCCTGCATCTCGGCGCCTGTCAGCGCGATGACGGTGGCGCGTTGAAACTTGAGGGTGGGTCCGATGAACTGGCATTCGAGCGCGGCGTCTCCGGGTGCGTTGCCAACCAGACAATTGGCCAACCGGAACGACCAGGAATCCATGGGGCCCGACCACGGAAATCCGACATTCAGATAACCATAGCGGCCGGGCCAATCCTGGATACTGGTCTCCAGACCAGGTTTGATCACTTCTAGCATCGATGCTCTCCTAGAACCTGGCCCTAAAATCTGGCATTGCGATCGAGCGAATCCACCCACCTACGATAGCTCTTCAGCGAGATTTTCTGGTAGCCCACGACATTCATCTCGTAGGTTCCTTCCTCGCACTGGCGTTCGATGTCGGCGAACTCTTCGAGACTGCAGTGCACGAATTTCATGCGGTCGGTCGGGCGCAACAGGTAGGGGGCTTCCTTGAAGGGTTGCAGGCGTTGCTGCATGTCCCAGATCGGGACTGGGGTGCGCGCGAAAATCTGATAGCCACCAGGGCCGTCGACGGGATAAATGGCGGTCGCGCCACCGCCCATGCCGATAGTGCCTTTGTGGGTGAAAGTACGCGGTGGGTTGTACTTCGGTGCGAACAGTCGGCAGCGTGGATCAAGCGGCATCATGAACGGGGTGCCGGGCCAGAAGCCAAGCGCTGCGACCCAGTACTCGGTGCCCGAATGCACGCGCACGAACTGCGCCACATCTTCGAGATTATTCAGCTGCGCGATGAAGGCGGGATCGCGGGTCTTGGTCGGATTGATTGTCGCGATGTATTGATCGATCGCAGCACTGCTCCAGGGATCAAGATAGACCGCAGGGAAGTAGATCAGTCGACTGTTCAGTTCGACATCGTCGAGCGTCGCGATCGACCGGATCAGCTGCGTCATCTCCCGGCGCAGGTCGTCAAAGCACACGAGATCCGGATCGTAGTGCAGGAGAATCGACGCAAAGAACGGCGCGGTCTCGACGATGCCCTTGATAGGGTGGTCTGCGATCAATTTCGCGAGCCCTTGCGCGCGGAAATTAAGTTCGAGATCCAATTCGTCGCCGAACTCGATCTCCATGCAGCGATCGCCACCCGGCAGGAAACGTGGTTCGTCGTAGAGCATCTTAAGGTTATCTCCGTGTTCGCCGCGTTGTTCCTCGAAGCGCCCGCGCGCTAGGCCACGAGGTCTTGCTTATAGGTTTCGATAAACCCCGTGAATACCTCGCCTGCGCGAAAGGCGGGGTGCTTGACCACGCGGCGCAGAAAGGCGATGTTACTCGATATTCCTTCAACCCGCGCCGCAGCCAGCGCGTGCTCGGTGGCCGCCAATGCGGCCTCGCGCGTCTCGCCCCAGCAGATGAGTTTAGCGATCATCGGATCGTAATATGCGGTAATGGTATCGCCTTGCCGAACGCCGGTTTCGATCCGCACCTGCGCACTGGGCGCCGGCAATTCGAAGGCGCTGAGGTTACCCGGTGACGGCAGAAACATCCTGTCTGGATTTTCGGCGTACAGGCGACATTCAATCGCATGGCCACGGACCGCGAGCGCTGTCTGGGTGAGATGATCGAGGCGCTCGCCGCGGGCGAGGCGCAATTGCAGGGCGACCAGATCTTCGCCGGTGATCATTTCGGTCACGGGATGTTCAACTTGAATGCGGGTGTTCATCTCCAGAAAGAAGCATTCGAAGGTCGCGGCATCTACGATAAACTCGACGGTACCGGCACCGGCATAAGCTTGAGCCGCCGCGAGTGCCACTGCCGCTTCGGCCATGCGGTTGCGCACCGCCACCGGCAACCCGGGGGCGGGGGATTCCTCGATCACTTTCTGGAAACGCCGTTGCAGCGAGCAATCGCGCTCAAAGAGATGCACCGCGCGGCCATCGCCGAAACCGAAGATCTGAATTTCGACATGCCGCGCCTTCGGGATGAAGCGCTCCAGAAACACTGCGCCATCCCCGAATGAGCGCATCGCCATGGCCTGGGTCGCTTCCGCGGTTTTGCGCAACTGATTCGGGTCTTCCACCAGACGCATGCCAATGCCGCCGCCGCCGGCGGCGGCTTTGACAAGCAATGGATAGCCGACCGTGCGTGCGGCCTCCTCTAACCC
>JAYTEX010000353.1:0-1533 GCA_043734785.1 Pseudomonadota bacterium
CGTGCGCATACGCAATGGAGAAGTTAGCTACTGGCCCAATCTGGGGTACGGCCGCTTCGGCGCCAAGGTCACTATGGACAAGGCGCCGTGGTTCGATGCACCTGATATGTTCGACCAGCGCCGCATCCGACTCGCGGATATCGATGGTTCCGGCCTGGTCGATATTTTGTATCTCACAGGTAATGGCGTGCAGCTCTACTTCAACCAGTCCGGCAATGCTTGGAGCGAGCGGCGCATCCTTAGCACCTTTCCGCGCATCGACAACCTGTCCGCCGTCTCCACCGTTGATTTGCTCGGCAACGGCACCGCCTGCCTCGTCTGGTCGTCCCCCTTGCCCGGCGACGCGCGCAGCACCATCCGCTACATCGACCTCATGGGCGGGCAGAAGCCTCATCTGCTCATCAAGACCATCAATAATCTCGGTGCCGAAACCGAAGTGACGTACGCGCCCTCGACCAAGTTCTATTTACAAGATAAACGCGATGGCAAACCCTGGATCACCAAGCTGCCGTTCCCGGTCCATTGCGTCGAAAAGGTGACGGTCAAGGATCACTGGCGTCAAACCGAGTTTGCCAGCACCTATAGCTACCATCACGGCTACTTCGATGGGATCGAGCGCGAGTTCCGCGGCTTTGGCAGAGTCGAGCAAATCGATACCGAAGACTACGGCACGTTTGCGGAAGGCAACACAGCCAGTCCGTACATCACGGACGACCGAACGCTCTACCAGCCGCCCATCAAAACCATCACGTGGCTTCACACGGGCGCAGCGATTGATCGCAAGCGTATCCTCACGCAGTTCCAAACGGAATACTTCCCGTATTCGCTCGCAGCGATTCCGACTGCCGTAACGATCGACAACGTCTTCAAGGAAAAGCCGCTGCCTGAGCCCGATCTCGAATCGCAAAACCTAAATGCTGAAGAGTGGCGTGAAGCACTGCGCGCTTGCAAAGGCATGACGCTGCGGCAGGAAGTGTATGAACTCGATGTCGACGCGCTGCAACCCGTGGACGAAAAGCCACCCAGACAAATTCCGGTGCGGCTGTTCTCCGCCGCCACTCATAACTGCGGCATCCGCTGTCTGCAACCCAAAGGCGACAACCAGCATGCCGTCTTCCTGGTCACAGAAAGCGAAGCGCTCAGCTACAACTACGAGCTCGATTTGCGACCGCTCGCGCCGGCCAATTTGACAACGAGGCCGCCGCTTAAACCTGACCCGCGCATCGCGCACATGCTCAATCTATCGTTCGATGAGTATGGCAACGTTCAACAATCCCTGGCGGTCGGCTACCCGCGCCGGCGGCAGTTCGCCGATCCCGATCTTGCGGCACACGCTGATCTCATTCGGGAAGTACAACACGAACGGCACATTGCTTACAACGAGACACACTACGCAGAGAGTGTCATCGGCCCCAATGTTCCACTCAATCCTGTACCCGTCGAGTATTACCGACTGCGCGTGCCGTGCGAAGTGCAGACATACGAGGTGACCGGCATTGTGCCGACACTCGGCCTCTATTTCGATCTGACTGA
>JAYTEX010000354.1:0-18058 GCA_043734785.1 Pseudomonadota bacterium
TATATCGATCCGGACTACTTTCTGGGCGGGCGCATGAAGCTCGATGTCGCGGCGGCGCGCGCAGCACTGAAGGCCATTGCCGACCCGCTCCGGCTGTCGATCGAGGCTGCGGCGTACTCGATTTTCGCGGTATCGAACGAGACGATGATCAATGCCATCAAAGACATCACCGTCAGCGCGGGTGTCGATCCCAGTGAGGCGGTGATCGTCGCCGGTGGCGGTGCGGCGGGTTTCGGCATCATGCCGATTGCGCGCGAGCTTAACTGCCGCGCGGTCATCATCCCGCGCACTGCGAGTGTGCTGTCCGCGTGTGGCATGCAGTTTTCGGATATCCAGGTCGAACACAGTGGGACCGTTCCAACGCGCTCCAGGAGTTTCGATCGCGCGGGCGTAAACCACGCACTGGAAGAAATCGATCGTCACCTGGAAATTTTTGCGGCGCGCCTTGCCGCGCGCGGTTTCAACGCGCGACACACGGCGTATCGCGTGGACGCTCATTACGCCGCGCAGGTCTGGGATATCAGCGTGGACCTCCAAAGCGCACGCATAGATTCTGCCGCAGACGTCGAATATTTGATTCAGGCCTTCCATGCCAGCCATCGACGGATCTTCAGCGTCGATGATCCCGCGAGTCCGATCGAATTCCTGAACTGGACAGGACGGCTTTCGATTGCGCTGCCGCAAACACCGACGACTGCAGCCACGACCGGTCCGCCCGCCGCGCCCAACGTCCGCACGCGTAGTGCGCTGTTCGATCTCGACGATCGTCAGGAGGCGCGCGTATACCGCGGGGAAGGGCTCCGATCCGGCGACGTGATCGCAGGACCGGCGATCATTGAGGAAGCGACGACGACGCTGGTGCTCCCACCCGGAACCCGCGCGACTTTGTCGCCGGCCGGGAGTTTCGTAGCCGAATTTCAGCGGAGGTGACGCGAATGGATACTGAAGTCTCCCGCCCACCGGTGCCGCGCACCGAAGCCGTGTCGCCGATGCTACTTGCGGTGCTGGCAAACCGCTTCGATGGCGTGGTGCGTGAGATGACCAACACGATGCTCCGCACCGGCCGCTCCGCAGTCATCAACAGCGCGCGCGATTTCTCATGCGGCATCACCACCGCAGACAACGAATTGTTTGCCACCGCAGAAGGCCTGCCGGCGCATACCTACGGACTTAATCTGCAGACCGCCGCCATGTGCGCCTACCATAACGATATCGCGGAAGGCGACGCCTATCTCCACAACGATCCCTACAGCGGGAACTCTCACCCGGCCGACCACACGATCATTGTGCCGGTGTTCTGGGAAGGCGAGCACCTCTTCAACGTTTGTGCTAAAGCCCATCAGGCAGACATCGGCAACAGTCTGCCGACGACCTACCACGCAGCCGCAAAAGACATTTACGAAGAAGGCGCATTGATTTTTCCGGCCGTGCGCGTGCAGCGATACTTCGAGACCAACCAAGACATCATCCGCATGTGCCAGCGCCGCATCCGCGTGCCGGATTACTGGTATGGAGATTTCCTCGCCATGCTCGGCTCGGCGCGCACCGGTGAGAAGCGCATCCACGACATTTTCCGGAAGTACGGCACAGCGATCATCAGGCGCTTCGTCGAGCAGTGGTTCGATTACAGCGAGCAGCGCATGCGGCTAGCGATCGCCGCGCTGCCCGCGGCGACCATCGAACGGGAGAGCTTCCATGATCCGATCCCGCCCTTTATGTGCGAAGGGATCCCGGTGCGGGTGAAACTCACCGTCGATCCGACCGCCGGCGTGGTCGAGATCGATCTCACAAGCAACGTGGATTGCATGGACAATGGACTCAATCTTTCGGAGGCCTGCTCAATCAGCAATTCCGTCGCCGGGGTCTACAATTGTCTGCCCTCCGACATCCCGCGCAATGGCGGTTCTTATCGTTGCATCCGGATGAAAATGCGCGAGGGCGCGGCGATCGGCATTCCGCGCTTTCCTCACAGCTGCTCGGTGGCAACGACCAATGTCTCCGAACGGTTGCTTAATAACGTCCAGGCTGCACTCGCCGATCTTGGCGACGGCTATGGGCTCGCCGAAGGCGGCCTCGGCATGGGGGCCGGGATCTCGGTGATTTCGGGCAATGATGCACGCCACGCCGATCACCCTTATGTGAATCAGCTCGTCATTGGCAACAACGGCGGGCCGGGTTCACCGTACTGTGATGGCTGGATCACCTATGGCATCCCGGTGGTCGCGGGCCTCATGTACCGTGACAGC
This sequence comes from Pseudomonadota bacterium, assembly GCA_043734785.1. GTDB lineage: Bacteria > Pseudomonadota > Gammaproteobacteria > CAIKBL01. Next base: position 2,247 of record JAYTEX010000354.1, read on the forward strand.
GTGGAGATCAGCGAACTCAGCTATCCGATCCACTACCGCGAGATCCGACTGACACAGGACACCATGGGTGCTGGGCGGAACCGAGGCGCACCTGGGTTGGTGATGGTATATGGCCCCAGCAATCACCCGATGACGGTAGTTTTCGCAGCCGATGGCCAGCAGAACCCGGCGCGCGGCGTGCGTGGTGGCGGGGATGGGAACGTTGGCCGCATCGACCTGATCGATGAAGCAGGCAGTACGCGACAAATGCCGAATGTGGGCCAGGTTGAGCTTAGAAAGGGCCAGTGGCTGCGCGGGCTTGATACCGCCGGTGGCGGCTATGGCAACCCATTGGACCGCGAACCCGCGCGCGTGCGTGACGATGTACTCGAACGCTTCATTTCAGTGGCGCACGCGCGCGCGGTCTATGGCGTCGTCTTCACCGGCTCTCCCGACGACGAGACGCTCGCGATCGATGACGCTGCAACCACGGCGGCGCGCGCAGAATTACGCAATGCGCGCGCTCGCGGCTGAAATCGGCCAGGAAATGCACCCGTGACGACACTGTATCCCGTGACCAACGAGAACGAACGCCTGCCGTTGATTCTGGGTTTTCAGCGCATCTCGGAAAACACTGCGCGCGAGACGCGGTTCATGGACTACGGCAAGGGAATATATGTCTACGATACGGACGGCCGCGAATACATCGAGGCGACGGCCTCGTTCTATGTCGCGTCGCTAGGCTACCAGCATACTGAGCTGATTGACGCCATCACGGCTCAGTATCGAGAGCTACCCTTCTTCGTCTCGGCGCTGCATCGCACCAGCAAAAGTTCGCTGGATCTCGCGGAACGGTTGGTTCAGATCGTGCCCGTGCCGGACGCCCACATCCTGTTCGCAGCGACGGGCTCGGAAGCGATCGATTTTCTGATTAAGCTGCTGCGCTTCCAGGCTGTCGCGCGCGGTACTCCGCAGCGACGCACCATCATCGGCCGAGTGGGCAGCTATCACGGCGGCACGCTCGCGGCGGCCAGCCTGACCGGCGGGCATCACGAGGAATTTGGCTTGCCGTTGCCGGGCTTCCGACACGCCGCGCAGCCTGATTATCACGGCACGCGTGCCCCGGGAGAAACCCCGCAGGCGTTCTCGTGCCGCCTGGCCAATGAACTCGACGACCTGATCGTGCGTGAGCCGAAAGATTCCGTCGCGGCATTCTTTGCCGAGCCCATCAGTTTCTCCGCCGGGTTCAAGACGCCACCCGCGGAGTATTTTCCGGCGCTTGCCGGGGTGCTCGCCGCGCACGGGATCAGTTTCGTGGTCGACGAAGTGGTCACCGGATTCGGGCGTACCGGTGCATTATTCGGTTGTGAAACCTATGACCTGAAGCCTACGCACGTGGTGATGGCCAAAGCCATTACGAGCGGCTATTTCCCGTTGTCCGCGATCGCTCTCGGGCGCGATCTCTATGCGGATCTCGAGTGCGGTTCTGCTGCGGTCGGGACCCTCGCACACGCCGCAACCTACGCCGCCCACCCGGTCGGCGCAGCGGCTGCGCTGAAGGTCATTGAGATCATTGAACGCGACCAGCTCATAGCCCATGCAGCCCGGATGGGCGAACATCTCGCGCGCGGACTCCGGGTGTATGCAGAACACCCTCTCGTGGGCGACGTTCGTACCCAGGGACTTGCCGGCGCACTCGATTTCCTCAGGCGCGACGCCGACGATCGGCCAAGCAACGACGACGCGGCGGCGGATGCGACATGCTTCGAAGTGTATTCGGCGCTGCTCGATGCAGGTGTGGTCGCGCGGCCGGCAGGTCGAAGTCTTATTTTCGCGCCGCCATTGATCATTGAAGCGACTGAAATCGACGAAATCTGCGCGCGCCTCGGGCGCGCACTCGATACGGTGCTCACGAGAATACGGCGGTAACGACCATTTTGAGAGCTAGCAGGAACTGAACGAAGGAGGACTGTGATGAGTACCGTGCTGACACCGATCCCGACGCTGACCGAAGCCAACCTAGATCTTGACTGTTCGCATGCGCTGCATGAACGTGCGTTACGCGTGATGCCAGACGGTGTCGGCGCCTATTCGCAAACGCGCGCGCCGCACCCAATCTATCTTAAGCGCGCTGAGGGTGCCTATCTCTACGACGTGGATGGGAATTCGTATATCGATTTCATGCTGGGCGCCGGCCCTGCCATTCTTGGTCATCGGCATCCCGGGATCCAGGCCGCGGTACGCGCTGCACTTGACGACGGCTTGCCGAATATCGCGGTGGCAGAACGTCAGATTGAACTCGCCGAGCTGATACGAACGCTCGTGCCTAGCATGCAGCAACTCCGCTTCGTGCCGACCGGAACAGAGGGGGTGCAGGCGGTGATCCGGCTCGCACGCCGCGCCACCGGGCGCAAGCTCATCGCAAAATTCGAAGGCGCGTATCACGGCCAGGCCGAGAACGTGATGATTTCGGTCGCCATTCCGGCCGCCGAACGCGGCCCGGTTACCGCCCCCGCGCGCGTGCCTTATCACTGTGCGCTCCCGGGCGAACTTGCGGCATTGACGCTGGTGCTGCCTTTTAACGATCTCGCGGCAACGACGGCCTTGATAGAACAGCACGCGCAGGATCTTGCGCTGGTGTTGATCGAGCCAATGCTAGGCTTCGCGGGGGCTATCCCCGCCGAGCGCGGGTTTCTGGAAGGTTTGCGTGCGGTGACCGCCAAGCATGGTGTGCTGCTGGCTTTCGATGAAGTGATCACCGGTTTTCGGCTCGCACTCGGTGGCGGCCAGGCGCATTACGGAATCACCCCGGATCTCACGATCCTCGGCAAAGCAATTGGCGGCGGACTGCCGCTCGCGGCCTTCGGTGGTCGCGCAGACCTCATGGATTACCTGTCGGCGATCCGCCATCCGCACGCTTACGTTTTTCAATCCGGGACCTTTAGCGCTTTCCCACTTAGCCTCGCGGCCGGGCTGGTGACCTTGAAGACCCTGGCCGAAACAGAGGCTGTCCCCTACCTGCTTACGCTCGGTGAGCGGGCGCGAGAAGGCTTGCGGCGCATCGTGCGCGAGCTCCGAATTCCGGCAGATGTCACCGGTATCGGCTCGTTGTTTCACCTGCATTTCACGGCGGCGAAAATTCGCTCCGCTCGGGACGCGGAGGATGCCGATCACGCGCGCAGTCGCGCGCTGCACACTGCACTGCTCGCGCATGGGTGCTACTTCTATGCTGGCCGGCTGGGGTTCCTCAGTACGGCCCATAGCACCGAGGATGTCGATCGCATGCTGGCGGCGACGCGCGAGGTCTTGGCCGAGGGCTGAGGTGCCAGTTCGAAGTGTGCGGCAACGTACCGGGTGTCGCCAGCCTCGCGTCTATGCGTCAGAGAGGGGTCTGCCCTGCCTGGTTCCGTTAGGCCCGGCAATGCTTGTTGCGGTGGCGCCCGGGCGAAAGGTCTGAACACGGGCGTCGCGGCCTCGGCCCGCCGCTCTAGATGATCGAAGATTTTCTTGATCACGCTCGGATCGTCGATGCTCGCGATCACCTTGACCGCGCCACCACAGTGCTCGCCGGTCTCGATATCGATCTTGAACACCCGCTGCAACCGTTGCGCCCATGTCATCGACACGTGGCGCGCGGGCGCTGGTTCGTTGGCGGTCTCAGCCTTGCGTCGGCCTCGTCTGGCCGGCGTCAATTTCTCATCCGCCAGACTTTGACAGGGCCGTGCAGTTCCGCAAGAATGAATCGCTGTTTGTGGAAATGAAGTATGCGTTCTGGCAGCCGGCACCAAGCGCGCGTGACGATTGCCCCTGATGACTCTCCCGCCCGTACTGTGCGCAATGCACAGACGGAGAGAGGAGCGTCTTTTTGTTCGCCCAGATCAGACGCTCGGGAGAAATGGTCGTGAAGCTCGAAGGAAGTACCGAGTTCCCGCTGAAGGCCGCCGAGGTGTGGGCGGCCCTGCATGATGTCGATATCCTGGTCCGCACGATCCCAGGCTGTAAATCCATGGTTCCCGACCGTGCGGGTGGTAGTTCGGATGGCAACCAGAGCTACATTGTGTCCCTGTCCCTCGGCGTGGCCTCGATCAAGGGCGACTATGAGGGTAGGGTTACCGTCAACGACTTGGTCTATCCCACGCACTACACGCTGTGCGCCGAAGGCGCGGGCAGCCCCGGATACGTGAATATGAACATTGACTGCCGTCTCGAAGCGCAGAACGGCGGTACGCTCATGCAGTGGACTTGTGATGCCGAAATCGGTGGATTGATCGCGAGTATCGGCGGCCGGATCCTGACTGGCATCTCCAAATACATGGCCCAACAATTCTTCAAAGCGCTCAAGGCCGAAATGGCCGGGACGCCGAAAGACGCGGCTGCTGTTGCAGTCAAGGGGTAGTGCAGATGAAACCTGCGATATTTGACTATCACCGCGCGAGTACGCTCGAGCATGCTTGCGAGCTGCTCGGCAGCACCGGCGATGATGCCAAGATCCTGGCTGGTGGTCAGAGTCTGATAGCAGCGATGAATTTCCGCCTAGCGAGGCCGCGCGTACTGATCGATGTCACGCATATCGCGGACCGCAATCAGGTCAGCGAAGAGGCGCGTGGAATACGTGTACTGGCGACAACGACGCAGCGTTATGCCGAGAAGAATGCCGCATTGCGCGCAAGATTGCCGGTCCTCGGTGCCGCGATCGAGAAGATTGCGCATTTCCAGATCCGCAATAAAGGCACGGTCGGCGGCAGTATCGTCAATGCCGATCCCGCCTCGGAACTGCCGGCGATGTCGCTGCTGCTCGACGCCGAGTTCGAAATCAGAAGCGCGTCGGCGGCCCATACCATGGACGCCGAGTCGTTTTTCATCACTTATATGACAACCGCGCTGCAGCCTGACGAAGTACTTACCTCGATTCTGTTTCAGGTGCCGCCGGATCAGAGCGGCTGGGGACTCCACGAAGTGGCCAGACGCTCGGGCGATTTTGCGATGGCCGGAAGCGCCGCCGTGGTTGGCCTCGATCAGGCCGGTAAATGCAACTATGCGCGGGTCGTGTTGTTCGGCGTCGCGGCGACTCCGGTACGCGCGGTTGCCTGTGAGACCCTGCTGACCGGTCAGCAAGGGTCGGCTGAACTCTACGCCGACGCTGCTCGCGCAGTCCAGGAAGTGGTTGATCCCGAGAGCGATGTCCACGCGACTGACGCTTATCGACGTCAGGTCGCCGAAGTATTGACCAGGCGCGCCTTGCGCGACGCGTTCGAACTTGCCGGCGTCCGGTAATAGCATCTGAGGTACCCATCATGGTCAACAAACGCACAGTCAGTCTCGATGTCAACGGCGTTACCTATCAACGCGATATAGAGCCCCGCACCCTGCTATCCGACTTCCTCCGTCACGACCTCGATTTGACCGGAACCCATGTCGGTTGTGAGCACGGAATCTGCGGCTCCTGTACGGTACTGATGGACGGTTTGGCGGTGCGCTCCTGTCTCACCTTCGCTGTACAAGCCGAAGGCACTGCGATTGAAACCGTGGAATCGCTGGCCATCGACGGGCAATTGAACCCGATGCAGAACGCGTTCTGGGAGCATCAGGGCCTGCAGTGTGGTTTCTGCACGCCCGGGATCCTGATGAGCATGAAAGCGTTTCTCGAGGAGACCCCGCATCCGAGCCGTGAAGATGTGCGCGAAGCGTTGTCCGGCCATTTATGTCGCTGCACCGGTTACCACGACATCGTGGACTCGGTGATGGCGGCGGCGGTTGCGCAGGCAACTGCCGCCAGCGCCAAGTGAAGCTGAACGAGGGCATACGCCGATGAGCACAACGACACAAATGACCGGCGCCACCAAGCAGATCGGCGCCCGCCGCAAGCGTACCGAAGATCCGCAGATGTTGATGGGCAAGGCGAAGTATGTCGACGATATCTCGCTGCCCGGAATGGTCGAAATAGCATTTTTGCGGAGCACCCATGGTCATGCGCGGATCAAGCGCATTCGACTCGACAAAGCGCGTGCACACCCGGATTGCATCGACATCATCACCGGTCAAGAGTTCGACATCGGTACGACGACGTTCGTGCCGAAAACGCTTGGCGTGCTCAAACCTGTCAGCACGCCGTTCATCGCCAAAGACAAAGTGCGTTATGTCGGCGAGATCATGGCGGTCGTTGTCGCTCCCAATCGTTACATCGCTGAAGACATTGTCGACCTGATCGAGGTCGAGTACGAAGGACTGCGCGCCTATGCCGATGTCGAAGACGCCATGGTCGAGGGTGCCACTCTGCTGCACGAGGAACTCGGTACCAATATCTACTATTCGGATTCGTTTTCGAAAGGCGATGTAAAAGGCGCTTTCGCGCAAGCCGACCTAGTGGTGCGCGAGAAAGTCAAAACCGGCAGGACGTCGGCCGCGCCGATGGAAACTCGCGGGGTGATCGCGAGCTGGGGCTGGGACGACACGCTGACCGTGTGGTCGTCGACGCAGATGCCGTATCCGCTCCGTACCTATATCGCCGTTAATCTCAAGATCCCGGAACAGCTCATCCGCGTGATCGCGCCGACCGTGGGCGGTGGTTTCGGGCAGAAAGCGCACTTCTTCCCCGAGGAATTTATCCTGCCATGGGTCGCGCGCAAGCTCCGCAAGCCGGTCAAGTGGACCGAAGACCGCCGCGAGCATTTGCTGTCGGCCGCGCATGCCAAGCAGAACACCATCTACATGGACATCGCGCTCAAGAAGGATGGCACCATCCTCGCTATGAAGATGAAGAGCATCGGTGATTCCGGCGCGTACTCGATGTTTCCGTGGACGGGCCTGATAGAACCGGTGGTCGGCAATAACGGTTCGCCCGGCGCGTTCACTGTCGCCAATGTCGAATATGAAACCATCGTGTGCCTGACCAACAAGATGTCCACCGGTGCTTATCGTGGGGTTGGCTGGTCGGCGGTCTGTTTCGCGCGCGACATGGTGCTGACGAAAGCGGCCGCACTGCTCGGCCTCGATATCACGGACATCTTCCTCAAGAACATGATCCGTAAAGACGAATTCCCTTACACCACGGCGACCAATCAGACCTACGACAGCGGCGACTATGCTCGGGTACTCGGCAAGTGCATGGAGGTCTCCGACTACGCAGAGATGAAAAAAGGGCCGCGCCTGCAGGCTGACGGCAAGCTGCGCGGGGTTGGCATTGCGTTCTTTGTCGAACAGACCAACTGGGGCAGCCGTTCGGCGCAGGAGAGCGGATTCCCCGCCACCCTGCACGATACGACGACCGTTGAAATCGACCCCAGCGGGAAAGTGACCATACGCAGCGGTCAGTTCAGTCACGGTCAAGGCCTCCGGACCACACTGGCTCAGGTCGCAGCGGACACGCTGGGAGTGCCGTTCGAGGATATCGTAGTGCTGGACGGAGATACCGCCACCGGCGCTTACGGCATGGGCACGTTTGCCAGCCGCAGCGCAGTCATCGGCGGTGGTACGGTCATGCGGGCCGCCGGTGACGTGCGTACGAAGCTGCTCAAGATTGCGGCGCACGTGATGGAGGCCAACGCGGCCGATCTCACCATCGAGGAAGGCCGTATTTTCGTCAAAGGTTCACCCGATCGAGCGATGACCGTGGCGGAAATCGCCTACATCACCTATTTTGATCGCTTCCGTCGCCCCGACGAAAACGAAGTCGAGCCGGTGTTGAGTGCAACCCGTCATTACGATCCGCCGGCGGCTTACGCCAACGGCTCGCATGCCGTCATCATCGAACTCGACCCGCAGACCGGTGTGCTCGACATCAAGCGCATCGTCGCGGTCGAGGATTGCGGCAACATGATCAATCCGAAGATTGTCGAAGGCCAGATGCGCGGCGGCGCTGCACAGGGTATCGGCATGGGCCTGCTCGAATCGCTGGACTATGACAATAACGGTCAACTTCGCAACGCGTCGTTCATGGACTTCCTGATCCCGAACGCACGTACACTCCCGGATATCGAGTGTGCGCATATCGTGACGCCTTCGCCTTACACGGAAGGCGGCTTCAAGGGCGCTGGAGAAGCGGCGATGCTGTCGATTCATATCGCGTTGGCAAACGCAGTTGCCGATGCGCTCAGGGAATATGGGCCGCTGGTCCCGATGTCGACTCCGGTGGGCCCGCAGCAGGTCATGGATTTGATCGCTTCGGCCGCGGTGATCTGAGCCGCTGTCGCGATACACGGCAGGAGCGCGCATGGCGGAACTCGAGGATGAACTGCGCGCAGCTCTGCTTGCAAACGGCTATGTAGCTGACAGCGAGATGGCGACTGCGCTGTTTCTTGCCGAGGCGCTGGACAAGCCGATATTGATCGAAGGCGAGGCCGGCGTCGGCAAGACCGAAGTCGCCCACGTGCTGGCGACCATGCGTAACACGGAGCTCATCCGGCTGCAGTGCTATGAGGGGCTGGACTACAATGCGGCGCTGTATGAATGGAATTATCAGAAGCAGATCTTGAGCCTGCGTCTGAGCGAGCTGCGCCACGACACGGACGTCGTTCTCGCCGATCTGTATACCGAGTCGTATCTGTCCTATCGACCGATTTCGCGCGCGCTCATGGCAGATCGGCGCGTTGTGCTGCTGATCGACGAGATCGATCGCGCAGACGCAGAATTCGAAGCCTTGCTGCTGGAGACATTGGCCGAGTACCAGATCAGCATTCCGGAACTCGGTTCGATGCGGGCGAAATTCAAGCCGTACATCATCCTGACCTCGAACCGCACGCGCGAGCTGTCGGATGCGCTGCGACGCCGCTGCCTGTATCTGTGGGTCGATTATCCGCCCTATGAAAAAGAGCTCGAAGTATTGCGGCTAAAGGTCCCGGGCATGGATATGGATCTCGCTTCGCGCGCGGTCGCTTTCGTGCAGGCACTTCGTTGCGAAGCGTTGAACAAGCGGCCTGGTCTGGCGGAAGCCATCGACTGGACGCGCGCGCTGCTGACGCTTGGCGCGACTTCACTGGACCGCGTGGTGGTCGAGCGAACGCTCGGGTGCCTGCTCAAGGATCGTCAGGACATCATCAAGTGCCGCCAAGACCTGCTCGGTCCGCTGCTCGACAAGATAGCTCGTGGCGCGGTCGTTTGATTCGGTCGCGATCACGACGGAATTCGCGCTGCGCCTGTTCGCTTTCCTGCGCGATAGCGGCATCAAGCTCGGCACTCAGCAGACCATCGCCTGCACCGCGGCGATCGTGGCGCGCCAAGTGCTCGCGCATCAGGCTCTGCTCAGGATCTGTCGGGTCACACTGGTCAACCGCAAGGAGGATTTGCCTGAGCTGGAGCGGTTATATGCCGTACTGCTCGCCTCCTACGTCGCATCTGGTGACGACACCAACGACGCCCTTGCCGCGGAAAAGCTCGAACTGCAGGTAACGAGTCGCGCCTACGCCGGTGACGATGCCACGGCTGACGACGAAGCCGACTCGACCGAGACAGCAGGCTATTCGATCAAGGCGGTCGATCATCAACAGGATTTCCGCCGCATCCCGCAACAGGAATTTCCCGTCGCGCTGGCCGCGCTTGAGCGCATCGCCCGCCGCTTTGCGGTCGTGCCGCGCCGGAAGTACGAACCGGCCAGGCGTGGTGGGACGATAGACCTGCGTGCCAGCCTGCGGGAATCCCGCAAGTACGGCGGTGAGCTGATGGTGCTTCGTTATCGGGCGAGAGTTCCGACCCGGACGCGCCTGCTGGTGCTGGTCGATGTCAGCGGTTCGATGGAAGTCTACGGCGTGTTCCTGCTCAATTTCCTGTTTGCGCTGCAGCGGAGTCGCTGGCTGGAGTTGGAAGTGTTTGCGTTCAGCACCGATATCCAGCGACTGACGCCGGGTTTCCGCCGGCGGAATTTCGACGCAGTGCTCGAACAGCTTTCGGCCAGTCTTGCCGGGTGGTCAGGCGGCACACGCATCGGTCACGCCGTGCAACGCCTGAACGACGATCATGCTGCGATTCTATCGACCAGAACGCTCGTGACCATCATGAGTGACGGTTGGGATACCGGCGAGATAGATCTGCTGGATCGCGAGATGGCTCGCTTGCACGAGCGGGTGCGAGGCATCGTGTGGATGAATCCACTGAAAGCCGACCCGCGTTACGAACCGCTGGCGCAAGGCATGGCCACCGCCCGGCCGTATTGCGACGAGTTCATCACCGGTCACAGCATTGCCAGCTTTGGCGACTACGCCCGGCTCGTCACCTCATGAACACCGCCCGCTTGCCCACCCGCAGATAGCTCTGCCGTGCTCCGCGTCGTACAACGCACCAAACGATTCGCTGAATACCGACCATTTACTTTTTCAAGGACGACTAGCTAACTGCGCGCGACGACGCGGATGGTCTGAGTCGCCGGCGCTGCGGCCCGGAGCTGCTCCTGTACAGTGTCGCCATGATCGACGGGTGCGAGGTAGCGCCCGGCGAATGTGATGTCGAGATCGTCGCGGTCAAACGGATACGGGGCGAACGCGTACACGCCTTCAGCGACCGGCTCCACCGTGACGGTGGCGTCTTCGCTCGCGCTCAGCGGCACATTGGTAAAGCGTTCCTGCCCGCGTTGACCTTCCGGCATGCAGTTGAAGTACAGCGCCAGCGTGTCAAAGAACTGGAGCTGCTTGTAGTTCTGGAACAGATGCGGCTGTTCTATCCATTGAGCTCCGTCGGAGTCATTGCCGAGCGTGGCCAGGAGGCGGCTCTGACGTGCAATCTCCGCTTCGAGCATGCCGTCGGCCAGGGTCCGGTTGTCAGCCGCAAGCCCGTTCAGGAGCACTTTGTCCGACATTCCATAGCGCCCGTTGTACAGGCCCCAGCTGTGCATGCTCGACATCAGTTCGCAGTAGGGATGGTATTCGCCATTGCGATCGGCCGAACGGGTGCTGGTCTCGACGATGCGCGCGAATGGTGTCTTGACCAGATGATAAGGAAGGCCAGTCGCGGGATCGCGCAGCGCCAGGGCGTCGAGTTCACGCCAGCCGGCATCGTGATTCGCGATCACGTGCAGCATCAATTCGCGCGGCGTAATCGCTTCGAACTGATGGTTGCCGTAGTGCGCGGCGAACTGCGCCGACAGCGCCGTGTGTTCGTCCATGGTGATGACGAAGGATTTCGCGCCTTCGAGCGCGCTTTGTATGATCATGGTTTGCCTCCTCGTAGTGGCATGCGTGGACCTGGGCTATTGCGCGACGTAACCGCCATCGACAGACAGGACCGCACCGGTGACGAAACTGGCTTCATCCGAACACAGCCAGACGACGGCGTTGGCAATTTCCCGCGGTTCGCCCATGCGCCCGACAGGCTCGCGTTGGGCGATCGCATCAAGCACTTCCGGGTGGATGGCAACAATCTTGTCGACCAGCGGGGTCTGTACCGGTCCCGGGCAGACTGCGTTGACCCGTATGCCGGATTTCGCGTATTCGATTGCGGCGGTCTTGGTCAGGCCGATGACGCCGTGTTTGGCCGCCGAATAGGCCGGCATGCCGGCGGAACCGACCAGCCCGAAGTTCGATGAGCAATTGACGATCGCGCCACCGCCTTGCTTCAGCATCTGCGCGACCTGGTACTTCATGCATAGCCACACGCCTTTGAGATTGATGCCGGTGATGAAATCCCAGTTGTCCTCCGTGCACTCGTGCGTGGGGCTCAGTGCGCCCTGGACACCGGCGTTGTTGAACGCGCCGTCGAGCCGGCCGTAATGGCTGACTGCGGTATTCACGAGCGTCTCGACTTCAGCCGCTCTCGCCACATTGGCGGCGACGAACAAGCCCGTGCCGGGCATTCCCTGCATGAGCGCAACCGTCTGCTCGCCACCGGCCTGATCGACGTCGTTGACGACGACATTGGCGCCGCGCTGGGCGAATGCGAGCGCGGTGGCGCGCCCGATACCAGAGCCTGCCCCGGTGACCAGAACCGTTTTACCTTTCATGGAATTTGCCACCTATTCATGCACGACAAATCGTTCCGGTTCAATCATGTTCAAATTAGCGGGGTTCTTATACATCTCGACCAGGTTGGAGATCTCGACCAGCGACAGAGCCATGTCGCACAGGCGTTGTGCATCTTCCGGCATCGAGGCGTACGGATACTGATTGAGATAGACGATGATCTCTTCGAGACGTCGTGACATCTCGCCGTGAAATTCGATGATCTCGCCCATCGGCGTGGCCATGCGCTTGGCGATGCGCTCACGCTCGCTCGGCAGCGACCACGCCAGGTAAGGTTCGAGCGCGAGGAAGGGTTCAGGTAACACGTTCGTAGTCATGCGCGAGCGGCTTCCCGCTCGAGGACTTCGTGGAAATACCGGATAGTGATTTCCTCGTCCTGCATCACCATGTGCGAACGCGCGCGTGCGGCGAGGCCCTTCTGGATTTTCTCGTGCTGAAAGGCATCTTCCATCAGCGTGTCGCGCAGGCGGCCGATGGTCCATTCCTGCGCCAGCCGTTGACCGACATTCTCGGCTGGCGGGAAGTGATAGCGCATCTCCCAGATGCATCTATCCACGGCTATCGGCCAGAAATTATAGGTCATGAAGAAATCTCCCGACGGCCCGGTGAACAGCAGCAGCGCCATATTCGGGAAAATCAGGTACCAGTCGAAATCACTGATCCGCTGCGTGAAGCGCACGTTGTTGATGGCGCGATCCATGCGGTTGAGGAGTGCCTCGGTCGGCAGTTCCTTGTGCCCCGGGTTGTACTCGCAGGACCACACGCTGTGATAGTTGTAGAGATTGACGTTCGAGAAACGGCAGTACTTGTTGTCCTTGAGCAGGAACGAGTCGCCGATCGTGTACCGGTGCTGGAACGGCAGGTGATAGAGCTCGTTCTGCGCATCGAGCCCGGTCTTCCAGTTCGCCTGCTCTTCGACCTTGTAGGTTTTCAGCAACCGCATCTTGCCGAAAGGGGCGCCTTCGATCTGCGTGGCGACGCCACCGAGAAATTCGCGCAGCGTCTCTTTGGGTTGCGGTGCGAGGTTGATGAAGACAAATCCTTCCCAGACGTCGCAATGGATTGGGGTCAGGCCGAGCTTGCTCTTGTCGATGTCGAAAAAATTTTCTTCATCGGGAACAAACGCCAGCTTGCCTTCCGTGGTAAACGCCCAGCTGTGAAAGCCGCAGCCAAAACGCCCGGGGCAGCGGCCTCTCTCGTTCAGCACGAGTGTATTGCCGCGATGCGGGCAGACGTTGTGGAACGCGCGCACGACCGAGTCATTGCCGCGGACAACGAGGATCGAGAGATTGCAAATCACCAGCTCGCGGACGAAGTAGTCACCACTGTTCGGGATCTCCTCGACGCGGCCCATATTCAGCCAGTGGCGTTTGAAAATGCGCTCACGTTCGAGGTCGAAGAAAGCGGGAGAAATATGCGGTTCAGTCGAGACTGGTCCGGTCCCGACATCGGGGTATTTCTCGGACCACTTCTTGTCCGTCATGAGCGTCGCCATCGGTCGTTCCTCCGCGTGTAACCGTTTTCAGTAAAGATGGATCCCGGATCAAAAGCAAGTGAATTGATTGACCATTTAAATAAATCTGGAACTCAGCTTGGTGGCGCCGCCGAAACATGCGCCGCAACGATGCGCCAGCCCTCCTCAAACCGTACCCAGGTATGGCTCATGCGCCCGGGAGTGGTCGAGTCGCTGCGCAACATTTCGCAGTTGGCCGTACCGAAATTCCGGTCGAAAGCGGTGATGACCAGGCGCGTCACCGTAAGGTCGAACTTGCGGCCGCGCTGTGTATTGCGAAAGGCCGCGATGGCCGCTATCCCATAGAGATTCTCACCCGTGCCGTAGCGGATCGTCAGCTCATGGTTCCAGAAAGAGTCCGTCACGGTGTCGATGTCGTTGGCGACCAGCGCGTCGACATATCGCCAGAACGCCGCAGTGATTTCGGCGTGGACGTCGCTCAGATTGATCTCCATGCAGTGTGTGCTCCTCGTTGCGGGTTGCCGTCAGCGGACCGACCTGCACGGCGGTCTGTGACTATCTTGGCGTCGATTCCCGCTGACGGGAAGTGGGGCGATACGCTGGCGTCCAATTCCGGCGCAGTTGGGAAGCGCGCGCAACTCGGCCATAATTCCCGGCATATCGGTTACAGGGGATCCACGCATGAGTAATGAACGCGAGGTGTATTCGCGCCAGGGCTTCGGTCATCAGCTCGGCATCGGGCGGAGCCTGGGTTTGCTGATCGTCGACTTCGTCAATGGTTTCAACGATCCGGCGACTTTCGGTGGCGGTAATATCGGTGCCGCCATCGAGTGCACGGTCCCGCTGCTGGCCGCCTGCCGCGCATCGCAACTGCCAATCGTACATACGCGCGTGGTGTTCGAAGCGGATGGCAGCGATCACAACCAGTTCGTGCGCAAGGTGCCGTCGCTGGCGGTGTTGACCGAAACTGCGCATTGCTCGCAGATCGTGCCTGAACTCGCACCCATGCCCGGCGAGTTCGTCCTGCGCAAGCAGCTCGCATCGGCGTTCTTCGGCACCAATCTGGCGGCCTGGTATACGGGTGCCGGCGTCGACACGCTGCTTGTTGCCGGCTGTACCACCAGCGGTTGTGTGCGGGCGAGCGTGACTGACGCCTTGAGTTCGGGCTTTCGGCCGATCATTGTCACCGACTGCGTCGGCGATCGTGCGCTTGGGCCACATGAAGCGAACTTGTTTGATCTGGGGCAGAAGAGTGCGGACCTCATGTCATTGACTGAGGTGCTTGCCGTCCTCGCGACGCGACGTAGCGCGAGCCCCGCGCTGCAGCAGGTACCTTGAAACGATATGAGTGCCATACACGCACGTCGCCGACCCGGTCGCCCAATCAGCGAAACCGACAGCCAGCAGGGCAAACGGGAGAAGATCCTCGATGCCGCTGAAGAAGCGTTCGCCGAGATGGGCTATGCGCCGACCTCACTGCGCAAGATTGCCGATCAGGCTGCAGTGAATCCGGCTCTGATCGCCTATTACTTCGGCACCAAGGAGCGCTTGTTCGAAACAGTGTTCAAACGGCGTGGTATTTTGATCGCGCAACGCTGGGACGAACTGCTCGACGAACTCGAAGCGCGGCCCGACCAGCCGCCGACAGTCGAAGAACTGATCCGCGCGTATCTCACGGCCGAGTTCGAGATGAAGTTGAGCGGCCCCATCGGCCAGCGTTTCGTGCGCTTGCAGGCGCGCGTGCATGATGAAACAGATGCTCTGCATTTTCGACTGCGCCGCGAAGTCTACGATGTCGCGACGCGGCGCTATCTGGTCGCGCTCGAACGCGCGCTGCCGCAACTCGATTCAGCCGACATTTACTGGCGCATGATGTTTGTCATCGGCGCGTTTCTTTACATGATGTCGGGCGTCGATCGGCTGGACGACCTCTCCGGTGGGCGCTATGCCTCGGATGACATCAACGAACTCGTCGAGCGCCTGACCAGCTTCGTCGTCGGCGGCATGATGAGTCCAAGTACCCGTTTGACCAGGACGCCTATCTGACCCCTGCAGATGGCACCGCAACCCGTCGCCAACCGCGTCCTCTGCTGTTCGCTCGACTCACTTGACCGTGAAATGTTGGCGATCAGCTTGAGCCGGCCATACTGCGAGCGAAAGTCCCAGCCGATCCAGCGATCACGGACGCCGCATTTCAGGGCCGCTGCCGACAGGCTCAGTTGCGCCACCCACTGCTCGCGCCAGATCGCGACATACCACACCGTCTCACCAATCTTCGGGAGCTCGCCAAGATAGTGGTGACGCGCCATCTGCGCTTGATAGCGCGCTTCTTCGCGACGCTCCACCGGACGCACGTGAAGCTCCGAGAGCGAATCGCCGAGAAATGTCGCCGCTTGCATGCGGCCCTTTATCGTGGA
>JAYTEX010000355.1:0-8360 GCA_043734785.1 Pseudomonadota bacterium
ACGCCGCGAAGCGACCGGATTGGGCACGAGCGCGCGCGGGTTGTTCGATGTTGTCGTGCAGTTCATGAGGGCCTCGAATTGCGCACACTGGGATTGACACCCGAACCTTGAGGAAGCTAGTGCGTTGCCGCACCGCCCGAAAGCTGGGCGTCAGTTAGCCAGGTTTGCAACACGGCCGGCCACACCGGCACCGCCTCCTGAATCGCGTTATTCGCCTGCGTGATCACTGCGCGATGTGCCGTTTCCGCAAATACTTCTGCAACCTTACCATCGCCTACCAGCGCCGCCATCTGGTTGGTCTCGGAGTTCCACACGAGTCCCGCGCCTTCGGCAATGTCGGGGATCGGTGTCAATCGAGAGACCACGAAAAACAACGGCCCTTCCTGTTGCAACCGGCTAGCGGTGCGTAAAAGCTGCACCGTGGTGTCGTAGCGCTCGCCGAGTAGCGCGGTCATGCGCTGTTTAATGATGGGTTGTTCGAAAAGATTCACCTGGTTCGGGTCGAATCCGACCAGCGGCGTGAGCAACGCCCACATAAGCTGGCTTTGGCTTGGCATCAACAGCATCGGGGCGCAGGCAGCCAGCAGGAGCGCCAGTGCGCTCAGGCTGAGTCGGGACAAAATTTTCTTCATAGGGGAGTACTTGGGGTTAATGTCCGGGTGACGGTCGGACAAAAATGGCCGTCCGGTGACACCGACTTTGAGCGCCCGCCAATCTACAGGCTGCGCCCCCGTCAGTGCGCGGATTACGCGATCAATCCGTCTGGATACGCCGTATGGCACACAATTCCAGGCGGTAATTTTAGCCACGGTTGTGCACTCCCGCACCATAAGCTGAAGCGAGGCTTGAGGCGTGTTTTATCGTCCAAAGTGCCACCCATGATCGAGCGGATTTCCGGATAGCGATCGAGCGTTATCATGACCGCCGAGCCACATTCGGCGCAAAAGTGGCGGTACAGATTCTTGCCATCATCACCGTGGGCGGTATAGATCTTGAGTGCGTCACGTTCGAACATTACCGCATCTCGTGGGAATACCGTGGCGATCAGGAACGCCGAACCTGATTGGCGTTGGCAGCGCTCGCACTGACACAGCCCCATACTGAGCGGCTCGCCGTCACAGTGGTAACGCACCGCGCCGCACAAGCAGCCTCCAGTCCATGCACCAGACATGAGCGCCTCCTACACTGATGAATACTTCTGATAGATTAACCCGATGCGCGAAGACATTGCATTCGATACCAACGGCACTGCGCTTCGCGGTTGGCTGTACCTGCCTGAAGGTGCCACACGGCGTTGTTCGGCGGCGGTGATGGCCCACGATTACCCCAACCGAAATTGCCTTACGGGCATTCGAGCAAGCATTGGCCCCGAAAGCGCTGCAACTGCTTGCAGGCGATCATGACTATCCATACCAAGCGGGCTTTGCCGCCAGTAGCGACGCCGCGCGCTTGGTTCGTCACGCACCTCTGCATGAAAGCGAGTCCGTTATGAATATGTTATCTCAACTTCCCTTCGTTTCCGCAAAGTTAGCGTACCTTGGCGACAGCGATGCTCCCATCGAACATCGGGTCTATCCCCCGAGCTCTGGCATTAAAACCGTCCGACCACCGCTTGAATATCAGACGATGCCGATCCACGATGCGCGACCGATCGCGCACGAACTGGACATCGACACCCAAGGCTTTGTGCTCTACCGACATGCCACGGACTTTACGGCGTTCTATGACGCGGACGCCGTCAAACTTCACTATTACCCCGAAGTTGCCGAATTCGTGCGCCAGACTCTGCATGCCACTGCCGTACTCGTATTCGATCACAACACCCGCAGCGCGGCGCGCGCCAGTCGTGGCGAAACCGGCGTGCGTCTGCCGGTCGACGCCGTGCATAACGATTACACAGAAACCTCGGGTCCCAACCGTGCGCGCGAAATTCTCACCACCGCCAACCGGCACGACCTAATCGGTCGGCGCGTTGCGTTCGTGAATCTGTGGCGGCCGATCACCGGGCCGGTACAGGATGTGCCACTGGCCGTGTGCGATGCGCGGAGCGTGCGTCCCGAGGATATCGTGGATACCCCAATCCATCATTATCTTGAGCACGACCTCACCACCCCCAGTCACAGCGGGCAGATTCAATCGGTGCGACATGGCGCGGGACATCACTGGTATTACGTATCGGACATGCAGCCGGATGAAGTCTTGCTGCTCAAGTGCTACGACGCATTACGTGATGGACGTGCCCGTTTCATGCCGCATACTGGCTTCAAGAACCCGGCGTGCCCGGCGCAATTCACACCGCGGGAGAGCATTGAGGCGCGCACGTTGGTGGTGTTCTAAGGCACACAATCCCGAGGCTCCCCGCGCGCAGTGAAGACTGCGCGCCGCACAGCGACGTTAGGTTCAATGAGTGTGCTTGAGGCCCGCGCTGAACAGGCGTTCAGGGTTTTTGACGAGAATGGTTTCGATCTGCGCCTCGCTCAGTCCTTTTTCGCGCAGCATTGGCAAAATCTCTTTAAAGATGTGCGTCGAGCGCCACTTGGGAAGCATGGCAAGCATCTCCTCGAAATTTTGCGCAAAGGGCACCGGCCGACCAAGCCAGCAGATGATGGAATCGTGCGACATCAGGATGCGTTCGAGATGCCCGGCTTCGACCAGCTTCATGAGATTGGCAACGCGCACCTCATCGGGCTGGAACAACGAAATTCCAAAGCGATCGAAACCGACGAAAGCCCCCCGCGCGGCGAGGCTGAGGTGGTATTGCGGATCATTGATCCCGTCGGAATGCCCAACCACCAGCCGCTGGGCGTCAACGCCTTCGCCGGTGACGATATCGATTTGGTCGTGACCGCAACACCCATCCTGCGTATGCGAAATCACTGGGACTCCGGTCGCTTTCGCGGCACGCGCGCCGGCCGTCACGAGTTTGCGTTCGTAGTCCGACACAGTAGGCGCGCCGGTCGCTATCTTGATGGCGCCGGCTTTGATACCGGTTTCGCCGATACCTTCTTCAATTTCCTTGATGTAGATCTCGGTTATCTGCTCAACCGAAAGGTGGCGAAACGTATAGGTGTTCCCTTCGGCCTCAAAGTAGGCGCCGGTCGTGCAGATCACGCGCATGCCGGATTTCTGCGCAAGCTCGGCGAGAAATTCTGCGTCACGGCCGAGATCCATCGGACAGGGATCGAGAAAAGTCTCGACCCCGAAAGATTGCAGTTCGTGCATTTGATCGACTGCCCGTGCCATGCCTTCCGCGCGCTTGAATTGCGGTGCCTTGGCATCCAGCTCCCAGCCCGGAAACCCGACCAGCACGTGCTCGTGAATCAACGTGCGGCCGAGTTCTTCCGGACTCGCGGTCCCCGTCGTCGTCTGAATCTTGGTCAACGGCATGCTGCCTCCTCGCTGTGGTCAGGTTTTGTTAATCGTTCAACTCGTTCGATACCAATATTATCCAATCGTCTGACACGAAACTTGTGCACTAAGGACTTTTCTATGGGCGCAGCGCGAAGTACACTGCGCCACGCCTTACAGTAGGCACCCACGATCAAGCCTGTCGAGGAAAGAGGCTTTGCGCACAACCGATATCCGAGATCCAGACTACTTTCACAAAGTAGTTGATTGCCAATGGGCCTGCCCGGCTCACACCCCCGTTCCCGAATATATTCGCATGATTGCGGCCGGCCGCTATGCCGACGCCTACATGGTGAATTGGTATTCAAATGTTTTTCCGGGAATTCTCGGGCGAACATGCGATCGGCCCTGCGAACCGGCCTGTCGCCGCGGGAGAGTCGAGGAAGACAACCTCGCCAAACCGGAGCCAGTCGCCATCTGCCGCCTCAAACGCGTGGCGGCGGATCACAAAGGCGATATCAGCGCGCGACTGCCCAAACCCGGCGCGGTAAAGAACGGCAAACGCATCGCCTGCATTGGTGGAGGCCCAGCCTCGCTGACGGTCGCACGCGATCTCGCAACCTTGGGCTACCAAGTGACGGTGATCGATCAAGACCCCAAAGCGGGCGGGTTCATGCGCACTCAAGTGCCGCGTTTCCGCCTGCCCGAAGAAGTGATCGATGAGGAGGTCGGGTATATCCTGGATCTTGATGTGGAGTTCATTGGTGGTCGCCGTATTGACTCGTTGAAGCGCCTGTTGGCCGAAGAACACGACGCCGTGTTCGTGGGTTGCGGTGCACCGCGCGGGCGCGATCTGGTGATCCCCGGGCGGCAGGAAGCCGCCAGCCAAATCCACATCGGCATCGACTGGTTATCCTCCGTCTCGTTCGGCCACATCGAGAAGGTCGGCAAGCGGGTGATCGTACTCGGCGGCGGTAACACCGCGATGGACTGCTGCCGCTCTGCGCGGCGGCTCGGTGGCGAGGACGTGAAGGTCATCGTGCGTTCGGGCTTCGACGAAATGAAAGCCTCGCCGTGGGAGAAAGAAGACGCCCAGCACGAAGGCATTCCGATCCTGAACTTCCACGTGCCGAAGACTTTCGAGCACCAGAACGGCAAGCTAACCGGCATGACCTTCGAGAATGTCAAGGCAGAGCTCGACCCCAAGGGCCGCCGCGTTTTGGTACCGACGGGCGAGCCAGACGTGTTTCTCGCGTGTGACGAAGTCCTGATCGCGGTCGGTCAAGAAAACTCCTTCCCCTGGATCGAACGCGACCTCGGTCTCGATTTCGATGAATGGGGTCTGCCGGTGCTGGATGCAAAGAGCCTGCAGGCGACGATCCCGCACGTGTTTTTCGGCGGTGATGCGGCATTCGGCCCCAAGAACATCATCTGGGCGGTCGCCCACGGGCATGAAGCGGCCATCTCGATCGATAAGTTTCTGAACAGTGAATCCCTCGCTGATCGCCCACCGCAGCATTTGAACATCGTATCCCAGAAAATGGGGATCCACGAATGGAGTTACGACAACGATATCTCCAACGATAGCCGCAACATCGTGCCGTGGGCTGCCGCCGAGAAGACCCTGAAGAGCATCAAGGTTGAAGTCGAACTTGGCTTCGATGCAGCCACCGCGCTGAAGGAAAGCCAACGCTGCTTGAACTGCGATGTACAGACCGTCTTCAAAGCCCCGCTGTGCATCGAGTGCGATGGCTGCGTGGATATCTGCCCGATGGACTGCATCACGTTCACGACCAACGGCGAAGAAACGGACCTCCGCGAACGACTGCTCGCCCCGGCCATTAACCTGACCCAGGATTTGTATGTAGCGGACGGTCTCAAGACCGGTCGCGTCATGGTCAAGGACGAAGACGTCTGTCTGCACTGCGGCCTCTGCGCCGAACGCTGTCCGACCGGGGCCTGGGACATGCAGAAATTTTTACTCGACATGGCGCAGGCCGGCCCTGCGTGCCGCACTCCGAGCCCGCAGAGGATCGTCGCGTGAAGCCGATTACCGCCATCAATGACTTTGTGATCAAGTTCGCCAACGTCAACGGCTCGGGCTCGACGTCGGCGAATGAGCTATTCGCCAAGGCGATCCTGCGCATGGGCGTTCCGGTTAGCCCGCGCAATATCTTTCCATCGAATATTCAAGGCCTGCCCACCTGGTACGAAGTGCGCGTTAGCGAGGCCGGCTGGCTGGGACGCCGCGGTGGCGTCGATTTGCTGGTCGCGATGAATCCGCAGACCTGGGATAACGATCAAAAGGAGCTTGAACCAGGCGGCTATCTGTTCTACGACAATTCCAAGCCCATGCCGAGGTCGAAGTTCCGCGACGACATCACCGTTATCGGCATGCCGTTGACCTCACTGTGCAATGCCACTTATGACGATCCGCGGCAACGTCAACTCTTTAAGAACATCATCTATGTCGGCGCGCTGTCGCTGCTGCTCGAGATCGACGAGGCCGCGTTCGCGCAGTTGATTGCCGAGCAGTTCAAGGGCAAAGAGAAGCTGCTCGCACCCAATCTCAACGCGCTCAAGATTGGCCGCGACTACGCGCGCGAGCACCTGCCGCATCCGCTCGGCATCAAAGTCCGGCGCGCAGACAATGTGGGCGATAAGATTTTCGTCGACGGCAATGCTGCGGCCGCGCTGGGCTGCGTATACGGCGGCGCCAGTGTGTGTGCGTGGTATCCGATCACGCCGTCTTCGTCGCTGGCCGAGGCCTTTCAGGTTTATTGCGCCAAGTATCGAGTGGATCCCGAGACCCAGCAGAACCGCTACGCGATCGTGCAGGCAGAAGACGAAATCGCCGCCATCGGCATCGTCACCGGTGCCGGTTGGAATGGTGCACGCGCCTTCACGTCAACTTCCGGGCCGGGGGTGTCTCTGATGACCGAGTTCCTGGGGCTCGCCTACTTTGCAGAGATCCCGATCACCATCATCAATGTCCAGCGTGGCGGCCCGTCGACCGGCATGCCGACACGCACGCAGCAGGCGGATCTGCTGGCCTGCGCCTACGCGTCGCACGGCGACACCAAGCACATTTTGCTCTTCCCCGAAGATCCGACCGAATGTTTCGCCCACGCTGCGGCGGCGCTCGACTTGGCCGATCGCCTGCAGACTCCTGTGTTCGTGATGAGCGATCTCGACATCGGCATGAACCAGCGCCTGAGCGCGCCTTTCGAGTGGGACGATACCCGTACCCTTGATCGCGGCAAGGTCATGACGCGCGAGATGCTCGATACCGGTCGCGACTTCCAGCGCTATCTGGACGTGGATGGCGACGGCATTCCTTATCGAACCTATCCGGGCACGCATCCCTCCATGGGAGGCTACTTCACGCGCGGAACCACCAAGAATTCACGTGCAAACTACTCAGAAGCAGGACCTGATTACCTCTATAACATGCAGCGCCTGCAGCGGAAGTTCGATGCAGCCAAAGCGCTGGTGCCACAACCGGTCCTGCGCAAAGCCCAGCGCGCGGCGCGCTGCGGGGTGATCTATTACGGTTCGACCAGCCCCGCGATGGCCGAAGCGCTCGGCGGCCTCGAAGCACAAGGGCTGTCGGTCGATCTTCTGCGGGTGCGCGCGTTCCCGTTCAGCGAGATGGTGGCCGATTTTATCGCCGATCACGCAACGGTATTTGTCGTCGAGCAGAACCGGGACGGCCAGATGCGAACCATGATCATCAACGAACTCGGTATCGACCCCGCACGGATGGTGCCCATCCTCCATTACGACGGCACGCCGATCACGGCGCGCTTCATCACGCAGGCAATCTCGGAAATGATGCACGCTGTGCATGTCGATACGCGCAAGGCTGGCAAGGTGGCTTGAAATGACCTATCTCACGAAACCCCGCCTGCATCACCCTGCCCTGCCGGCGAACGCGCGCGGTTTCACACGCCGCGACTACGAAGGCAGGATTTCGACCCTGTGCGCAGGCTGTGGCCACGATTCAATTTCGGCGGCGATTATCCAGGCCTGCTGGGAACTCGATATAGAACCGCATCGGGTCGCGAAATTATCCGGGATCGGCTGTTCTTCCAAGACGCCGGATTATTTCCTCGGCAATTCCCACGGCTTCAATACCGTGCACGGCCGCATGCCCTCAGTGTTGACCGGCGCGAACCTCGCTAACCGCGCCCTGCTGTACCTCGGCGTCTCAGGCGACGGCGATTCGGCCTCGATCGGGCTTGGCCAGTTCGCGCATCTCATGCGACGCGGGGTCAACATGGTCTACATCCTGGAAAATAACGGCGTCTATGGGCTGACCAAAGGTCAGTTCTCGGCCACCGCCGACAAAGGCTCTGCCTCCAAGAAAGGTGTGGCGAATGCCGATTCGCCGATCGATACCGTGTCGCTCGCACTGCTCATGGGCGCAACCTTCGTCGCGCGGAGCTTCTCCGGTGACAAAGGCCAGCTGGTGCCCATTATCCGCGCCGCGATCGGACATACCGGTGCGGCATTCATCGACATAGTCAGCCCTTGCGTGGCGTTCAATAACCACGCCGGCAGTACCAAGAGCTATGACTACGTGCGTGCGCACAACGAGGCGGTCAATTCCCTAGACTTTATCGAGCACAAGGAAGCGATCACGACCGACTATGCTGCTGGCACGACGGTCGAGGTGGTGCAGCACGATGGCACCGTAGTCCGTTTGCACAAGGCCGCAGCGGATTACGACGCGACGAACAAGGTATCCGCCATGAACTACATCCAGCAACATGAAGCGCTCGGCGAAGTGGTCACCGGCCTCCTATATGTGGATAACCAAGCCGAAGACCTCCATTACAACCTCAATACGGTCGCCACGCCGCTGAACGCGCTGACTGAGAAAGAACTGTGCCCGGGCGCGGGTGTGCTGGCGAAAATTAACGCTTCGTTGCGCTGAGGCCTCGCCAAGGCCAAATCCCGCTCGTCCCGGCGGCAATACCCGGTCATTGCCGCCCGCCCTTCGGCACCCA
>JAYTEX010000356.1:0-10117 GCA_043734785.1 Pseudomonadota bacterium
GCGTGATAGCTCGTGCCACAGGCGACGATCGTAACGGCTTTGATCTTATCGAGCTTTTTTGCAGCATCCCGCCCGAAACTTTCATCCAGCACTTTACCCTCGTGCACACGACCTTCAAGCGTTTCGGCCAATGCGCGTGGCTGAGTGAATATCTCCTTCAGCATGAAATGCCGATACCCGGATTTTTCAGCGGCATCCGCCGTAAGCCGAGAGATCGACTCGGGGCGCTGAACGATATTGCCGGCAAGGTCATAAATGTTTACCCGCTCGCGGGTAATGTCGGCAATGTCTCCGTCTTCCAGGAAAACGAATCGCTGCGTCACAGGTAGCAACGCGAACACGTCGGACGCAATAAAGTTTTCGCCAATCCCAAGCCCTATGACCAAAGGACTGCCACGTCGCGCCGCCACCAATCGTCCGGGACAATCTTTCGCGACAACCCCCAGCGCGAAGGCGCCCTCTAGGACCTGGGTCGCTTTCTGAACTGCGACGCGCAAATCATCCCCAACGCTTAAATGCCGATGGATCTCATTGACCGCTACTTCGGTGTCTGTTTCCGACGAGAACTCGTAACCATCGGCGAGCTGAGCGTCCCTCAGTTCGCCATGATTTTCAATTATTCCATTGTGAACCAACGCGACGTGATCGCGACAAACATGCGGATGTGCGTTGCGGGTGCTTGGCGCGCCATGCGTCGCCCATCGCGTGTGGGCGATCCCCAGCGTGCCTATTAGCGGGTCATCCTCCAGTGCATGTGCCAGGCCCGCGACTTTGCCTAAGACGCGCCGACGTTCAATATCGTGTGCGGCCGAAATGACCGCCATGCCTGCAGAATCGTAGCCTCTGTATTCGAGCCGCTTAAGACCTTCAAGAAGGATCGGAGCCACGTTCCTTTGCGCTACTGCGCCCACGATTCCACACATAAATAATTGAACCTATAGCAATTAAGATTTTCGCCGCCCAAGTATAGCTAACGTGTGGTGACCAATTCGTTAAATCCGCAACCAATGGAGTAGCGGCCTCAAGGCATCAAGCTTTCGGACATCTGACGCCTGATAGTCTCCGTGGCCTTGTGCATCTGATTGGGAGTCAAATTATCCGTCAATATCGCCAGATAGTGCTGGGCTCGCGAATTTCCACGATCGGATGCCGCCTGGAACCAGCCGAACGCTCGCGCGTTGTCTCGCTTCACGCCCGTCCCGTTCAGATAAAGGAGCCCCAGGTTTAGTTGAGCGGAGGAATCTCCGAGATTTGCTGCTCGTTCAAACCATTGGGCCGCCCGCCTCAAATCTCTAGGAACACCTAACCCAAGATAAAACAGGATGGCGAGACAGTTCTGTGCATCGGGATGATTATTCTCAGCCTCGGTCACCAGTGAATCATGGGCTTCTTTGAATTTTCCCGCTTTGAAAAGTGCCACGCCATCACCATTGGGAGGGGCGCACCCGAGGAGCAAGCCAGTGAGCAGCGTGACCGTAAGTCCAAAAGGCTTTTCGCGTCGCAGACCGATTTTGGGAGCTGGCGATCCGCGCCAGAAGCTCTGGGATTTGAGGATGACTGAGCTGAGGATTCGCAGGCGTTTACCTCGCTGCGGCATTAAAATGGTCGGGGCGGCGAGATTCGAACTCGCGACCCCCGCAACCCCATTGCGGTGCGCTACCAGGCTGCGCTACGCCCCGACGTGAAACACTCTAACTAACTACCTGGCGGGGGCTGCTGCCGTTATAGGGCATCGCCGCACCGCCTGCGGGCCTGCGTGTGGGAATTACCGACGCAGGATGTCCAGAACTTCTTCGAGTTCAATTCTCAATTGGCGAACGATTTGCTGGCTCATGCTGCTATCCGCCTTAACTTCATCGCCCGCTAGCCGCTGGCGCGCACCGCCGATTGTAAACCCGTGTTCGTACAGGAGACTACGAATCTGTCTGATCAAGATAACATCCTGACGCTGGTAATAGCGACGGTTACCGCGTCGCTTGATAGGCTTGAGTTGCGGAAACTCTTGTTCCCAATAGCGCAGGACATGGGGTTTGACTGCGCACAGGTCACTCACCTCGCCTATCGTGAAGTAGCGTTTGCCAGGAATCGCGGGCAGGACGTTATTGTTCGATGCTTCCAGCATAGGCTTCTACTCTTGCTTTCAATTTTTGACCGGGCCTGAAGGTCACCACCCGCCGCGCGGAAATCGGGATTTCCTCACCGGTTTTAGGGTTTCGTCCAGGGCGTTGGTTCTTATTTCTAAGGTCAAAGTTTCCGAAGCCCGACAGCTTTACTTGCTGGCCGAGTTCTAGAGACGCACGAATCTCCTCGAAGAACGCTTCGACGAGCTCCTTTGCTTCTCGCTTGTTGAGGCCAAGGTCTTCAAACAGACGCTCGGCCATGTCAGCTTTGGTTAAGGCCATATCTAAACTCTCAGCGAGCCTCCCAGCTCACGCCCCAGAAGATCGACGATCTCGCTGACGGCCGCTTGAACCTGACTGTCCGTAAGAGTGCTGGATGGCGCCTGAAAAATCAAGCCCATGGCGAGACTTTTTTTGTCGGAATCAATACCTTGCCCCCGATATACGTCAAACAACTGAAGGTCTTTCAGGAGCGCGCCACCGGCTTGTACGACAAGTTCCAAGACGGCCCCGGCAGCAACGGCTTCGGGCACGATGACCGCAATGTCCCGCCGCACCGAAGGATACTTGGAAAAGGGTTTGAACACGGCGTTTTCGGCTTCGAGTAGCCCATCAATATCCAACTCAAAGACAATCGGATTGCCCAATATATTTAAGGATTTTAGGATTTTAGGGTGAAGTGTCCCAATACTCCCCAGGCGCTTACCCCGGTGTGTGACCACTGCGGACTCACCTGGATGCAAGCCATTGACAGGATTGGGTTCGACTGCGACTCCGCGTAATCCACACGCCCACGCGATATTCATAACATCCTGTTTAACATCATAAAAATCGATCAGGCGCGGCGCTATCCCCCATTGCTCCGGTAGCGCGTTCCCGACCGCGATACCCGCAATGCGCCCGGCCTGCACAAGTCGTTCGTCGGTGTGGTGGAAAACCATCCCGAGTTCGAACAATCGAACGGAAGAGACTTGCCGATTCTGATTGTGGATCAGTGCGTTCAGCAATCCGGGCCAAAGTGAAGAGCGCATGACCGCCATGTCTTTTGAAATAGGGTTGGCCAGCGCAAGTTCTTTGAGCTCTCCCGCAAACATTTGCCAATGCTCGCGCGCCACGAAGCTATAGGTCACCGCTTCGAAATAGCCTACAGCCACCAGTTGTTCGCGCAGTAGTGCTGAGGTCAGCGATGCCCTGGGGACTTGTGCTATGCACCGTTGTGGGCTCGGGTAGGACACTGGAATTGACGTGTATCCGCCTAATCGCACCAACTCCTCGATTAGGTCAACCTCTTTTTTTAAATCAAAGCGATAGGGTGGCGGTGTAATCAGCCAGGTTTGGTCCTTTTCGATGACCGACATCCGTAATCGCTCGAAAATGTTGCGCGCTTCTGAATCTGAAAACTCCATGCCCAGCAAGGAATTCGCGCGCGCTAAGCGAAACTCGATAGCCGGTGACGTTGGGATCAGTGCCGGGTACTCCGTGACGAGAGTGGGTCCTGGCGTCCCACCGCAAATTTCGATAAGCAATTTGGTGGCAAACTCGACCGCACGTTCCTGTCCGGAGGGGTCGACGCCTCGCTCAAAGCGATGCGCAGCATCGGTATGAAGCTTCGTCTTGCGCGCAGTGCGCGCAATCCGGATTGGATCAAAGTAGGCACTTTCGAAAAAAATTCTGGTGGTCGCCTTTTGAACCCCAGTCGCAGCCCCGCCCATGATCCCGGCCAACGCCACTGGCACCGCGTGATCCGCAATCACCACAGAGTCTTCATCCAGGTCGACAGTTGTTCCGTCCAGCAACTGCAGTTTTTCGCTCGGGCGCCCCGCACGGACACGAATTCCACCTTGCAGCGTGTCCAAATCGAAGGCATGCATCGGCTGCCCTACCGCGAGCATGACGTAGTTAGTGATATCGACTACGGGGTTGATTGAACGAATGCCGCAACGACGTAAACGTTCTCGCATCCACAGCGGCGGCGTTGCCTGGCAGTTGACACCTTCGATGACTCGCCCGACATAGCGTGGGCAAACCTGGGTTGCCTCTAGCTCAACGCCTAAGGCAGTTGCTGTTTCGGGCGGAATTTCAGGCGGGTTGAAATCTTGAGTGAGACAAGATTCAAGCGCACTGATCTCACGCGCGACGCCTAGCAAGGACAAACAATCACCCCTGTTCGGAGTCAGATTCAAATCGATAATCGCGTCCTTCGTCGACACGATAGACGCAAGGGTCGCCCCAATGCTGGTCGCCTCCGGCAGCTCTAGAATTCCCGCGTCATCGTCACCCAATCCGAGTTCCCGCGCCGAGCACAACATGCCGTTTGATGCCTCGCCGCGTATCGCCGCTGCCGCGACCACCGTTCCGTCGGCTAATCTGGCCCCGGGCAATGCGAGGCAGGTCACCAGCCCGTTGCGTGCATTGGGGGCGCCACAGACGATGTTGTAGATCCCTAGGAGACCTGCATCCGCTCGACACAGTATTAGGCGCTCTGAGAGCGGATGCCGACTGACGTCAACAAGTCTGACCGCAACGACATTTTCGAGCCTGTATTCGATGGCTTCATAGGCCTCGACTTCGAGGCCAGACATGGTCAGCAGCTCACACAGTGCATCGAGTGGACGCGTGAGCGGAACAAATTCAGCGAGCCATTCAGTGTTCAGTTTCATCGCGGTAGCAAACCAATAGACTACACAGCACTAGGCGAATTGTTGGAGGAATTGCTGATCATTTTCAAAAAATAGCCGCAAGTCATTCACGCCATAACGAAGCATGGCGAGGCGTTCTACCCCTAAGCCAAACGCAAACCCGCGATACCGTTCACTGTCGATCCCAACGTTATTCAGCACATTGGGATGGACCATGCCACAGCCGAGAACCTCGAGCCAGCCTGATAATCCATGGGCCGAGGGCAATCTTATGTCCACTTCTGCAGAAGGCTCCGTGAAGGGGAAATAAGATGGTCGAAATCTGATTTGCAAATCGTCTGTTTCGAAAAATGCAAAAAGAAACTGATGCAGCAGTCCCTTGAGATCACTCATCGATGCACGCTCATCGATCAACAGCCCTTCGACCTGATGAAACATTGGCGAATGTGTTTGATCGTAATCGCACCGATAAACCCGACCAGGGGCGATGATCCTCAATGGCGGCGAACGCTCAGCCATCACCCGGATTTGCACCGGGGATGTATGCGTTCGAAGCAAGCGACCATCGGGAAAATAGAACGTGTCATGCATCGCGCGTGCAGGGTGATGCGATGGAATATTCAGTGCTTCGAAATTGTGATAGTCGTCTTCGATCTCTGGCCCTTCGACCACCTCGAATCCTGCAAGCGCGAACAATCTTTCAATCTTCTGCAACGCGAGCGTCACAGGATGCAGACCGCCTCGGCGTTGCCCGCGACCGGGCAAGGTGACATCAATGGTGGAAGCCGAGGCGGCGAGTACTGCGCTATCCTCGAGAACCCTTCGACGAGCAGCGATGGCATCAGCCACCGTTTGCTTGAGGGAGTTGATGGCATTTCCGGCGAGAGGCCGTTGGTCTGCAGGTAACCCCCCGAGCCCTTTCAATAATTCGGTGACGACGCCCTTTTTACCAAGATAATTGACCCGCACTCCATCCAAATCAGGCAGTGTTTGCGCGGTTGCGATTTCGCTCAACGCAGCCGCCAAGTGCGACGAAGGTTTTCCCGACATGACGTTTCTGCTTTTCATTTGCGCTGTAACAAAACAGGGGAAAGGTTTTGCCTTTCCCCTGAGATGTCAGCGCGGCGTTAGGCAATATCGGGCCCTTTAGGCCGCCAATGCCGCCTTTGCCTGCTCGACCAATTCTGCGAAAGCAGGTTTGTCGTTCACCGCAAGCTCAGCCAGCACTTTGCGATCGAGCTCAATCGATGCCCGCAACAGGCCATGGATGAAACGCGCATAGTTCAACCCATGCGTTCTTGCCGCAGCGTTGATTCGCACTATCCACAGGGCTCTAAACTCTCGCTTGCGCTGTTTGCGGTCGCGATACGCGTATTGACCCGCCTTGGTGACCGCCTGTACCGCCACCCGGAAAACGTTTTTGCGCCTGCCGTAGTATCCTTTGGCGCGCTCCAATACCTTCTTGTGGCGCGCATGGGCAGTAGTGCCGCGCTTTACTCTTGCCATTGGTTCTTAATCCTATGAGGCTAATGATTCGGTAGCAGTTGCAGAACCTCACGGTGATCTGCTGCCGCCACTAATGTGTTGCCCCGCAAGTGGCGTTTTCGCTTTGCGGATTTCTTGGTCAGGATATGACGTTTGTGCGAGTGGCGTCGCTTAAAGCGCCCCGATCCTGTTTTCGCGAAGCGCTTGGCGGCGCCTCGATTGGTTCGAATTTTCGGCATAAAAAATTCCGCTTATAAAATCCAACATGGTATCTAGCAGGTTGTCGGATTTAGGATGAATCGATAGCGGCGATGGGACAGCGGTCCAACTCCGCGCGTTCTCGTTAAATAGGACCGCTATTCGCCTGAGTGCGCGCTTGTTCGCCCACCCTCGCCGACTCGGCTCGCGAGGATTCCCTAAATCCGCGGCGGCTAGTGTTTCTTGGGCGCGATAAGCATGACCATCTGTCGCCCTTCCAATTTCGCATGCTGCTCAACTACCGCGATACTCGCCAAGTCGCCTTCTACGCGTTGGAGCATCTGTGCACCCAGGTCTTGGTGCGCCATTTCTCGTCCCCGAAAACGGAGCGTGATCTTGACCTTGTCGCCCTCTTCGAGGAACCGCTTCACGTTCCGCATTTTGATATCGTAATCGCCATCGTCAGTGGCGGGACGCAGCTTTATCTCTTTAACCTGACTCTGCTTTTGTTTGCGTTTGGCAGCGTGCTTCTTCTTGTTCAATTCGAACAGGAACTTGCCGAAATCCATCACCCTACACACCGGCGGCTCGGCCGTTGGTACGATTTCGACTAGGTCTAATCCGCTTTCTTGCGCTTGCCGGCGAGCTTCAGCAATCGGGACTACCCCAACATTCTGGCCGTCTGCCGCAATCAGACGAACCTGCGGGGTAGAAATTTCGTCGTTGACGCGGTTCTTTTTTTCAGAAACGATAACTCAGTCCTCCTAAGATTCTACGCCTCGGCTCGCGATGTCCACTCCCAAGCACGCCGAGAACTGAGCCATTGTCATTGTGCCTCGGTCCTCCCCGCCGCGAGTTCGAACGGCCACTGTGCGACTATTGACCTCCCGTTCCCCGATTATGAGCAGGTAAGGGATACGTTGCAGCGTGTGCTCGCGAATCTTAAGCCCGATCTTCTCGTTTCTCAAGTCCGCTAGCGCTCGGAATCCTTGATTTTCCAACGATTCTGAAACCTCGGCGGCAAACTCGGCAAAACGCTCAGTGATGCTGAGGGCCGCAACCTGTACCGGTGCCAACCAAGTCGGCAGAATTCCCGCGTGGTGCTCGATCAGGATGCCGATGAAACGTTCCAAGGACCCCAGTATCGCCCGATGCAACATCACCGGTGGTCGTCGGGTGTTGTCTTCTGCGACATATTCAGCCGCCAGCCGCGTCGGTAATGAGAAATCGAGTTGAATGGTGCCACATTGCCAAACCCGGCCAATCGAATCGCGCAACGAAAATTCAATTTTGGGACCGTAGAAGGCGCCTTCGCCAGGTTGCAACGCCCAATCCAGCCCTTTGCTCTCCAGTGCATGCTTTAAGGCTTGCTCTGACTTATCCCAGGTTTCGTCGGTGCCTACTCGCTTTGCGGGCCGCGTCGAGAGCTTGATCTGGATGTCTCTAAAGCCAAAGTCTTTATAAACTGCGGTCAAAAGTTCGATAAATCCGGCAACCTCGTCCTGGATCTGTGCTTCGGTACAGAAAATATGGGCATCATCCTGGGTAAATGCGCGTACCCGCATTAAACCGTGGAGCGCACCAGAAGGCTCGTTACGGTGACACGATCCAAATTCGGCCATTCTCAACGGGAGATCGCGATAACTTTTAAGCCCTTGGTTGAAAATTTGCACGTGTCCTGGACAGTTCATCGGTTTGACCGCGTATTCCCGCTCTTCCGAGTCCGTTACGAACATATTTTCGCGGAAATTTTCCCAGTGACCAGAGCGTTTCCAAAGTTTGGAATCCAAGATTTGCGGGCAGCGAACCTCCCGGTAACCATGCTTTCTGAGTACGCCCCGCAGGTATTGTTCAATCTGCTGCCAGAGGGTCCAGCCTCGTTCGTGCCAGAAGGCCATGCCAGGCGCTTCCTCCTGGAAATGAAACAAATGCAGTTGCTTGCCAATGCGGCGGTGATCGCGCTTTTCCGCTTCTTCCAGACGCTTAAGATAAGCCTCCAAAGCTTTCGCATCTCCCCACGCCGTACCGTAGATGCGCTGAAGCATTTCGTTGCGCGAATCCCCACGCCAGTAGGCGCCCGCAACCTTGGTCAGTTTGAACGCCCGGAGCTTACCGGTACTCGGAACATGCGGACCCCGACAAAGATCGGTGAATTCGCCTTGAGTGTACAAGGAGATATTTTCGGCTTCAGGAATTGAACGAATAATCTCCGCTTTATAACGTTCGCCGATCGATTCGAAAAACTCTACTGCACGATCGCGGGCCAAAAGCTTTCGCTCGATCGGCAAATCCTGCTTGGCAAGATCCGTCATTTTCTGTTCGATCGCGACGATATCCTCAGGCGTAAACGGCCTCTCAAACGCGAAGTCATAGAAAAAGCCATCGTCGATCACCGGTCCGATCGTCACCTGCGCGCTGGGGTATAGGGTTTTGACTGCCTGCGCAAGAAGGTGCGCAGTGCTATGTCGAATGACTTCGAGTCCCTCGGGTTGGCTCGCGGTGATGAGACTGAGGGTTGCGTCGTCATCGATCACATAGCTCGTGTCGACCAATTGGTCGTTGACTCTTCCGGCGATGGCCGCCTTTGCGAGTCCCGGGCCTATCGCTTTCGCGACTTCCGAGACCGACACGGGCGCATCGAACTGCTTAACAGTACCATCGGGAAGCGTTATCGCCGGCATATGCAAATATTCCTCGGTGACCTGTACGAGGGGTCATTTATCCGAATCAACGCTTTCGAAGTCGCGCTGGAAGGCTCGACTTCGAAAGGTATAAGGACATTAATTTGGTAGGCGCGATTGGACTCGAACCAACGACCCCCACCATGTCAAGGTGGTGCTCTAACCAGCTGAGCTACGCGCCTGTCGCGAATTTAGGGGCGCGAGCATATCCGAATTTTCCGTCTCAAACCAGCGAACTCGTTCATTGGCGAATCAATAGTGATGCTTCGCGTGCGGTCGTTGCGGAAGTGCCGCGACAGTGCATGGAAAGTGCCATCGCTATCGGGGCTATGAAGCAAACCCGGCGCCGCGTTTCTCAGCCGCGTTCAAGCAACATTCTGAGGTCGATGACTGCGGCGTTGGCGCGTGAAATGAAGGACGCCATGACCAGCGAATGGTTGGCCACTAACGCGAAGCCTTCACCATTCAGGATCAAAGGGCTCCAGACGGGATCCTGAGTGCTCTCGAGTTCGCGGATAATCTGGCGCAGACTCACCACGGCGTTCCGCTTTTCGAGCACACCGCCGAAGTCCTGTTCGACCGCACGCAGCAGATGCAACAGGGCCCAGGTCGCGCCGCGCGCCTCGTAGAATACATCGTCGATCTGCGTCCACGGGGTTTTCACCATCCGCACCTCCGAGGTCGCCGTGGATTGCTCCGCGGCAGCATCCCCGGCGAGATCGGTATTGATGCGGACCTGCCCGACACTCGCGCTTAGGCGTTGGGAGAGATCACCCAGACGCTTTTCCACCAAGGATAGCCACGCACGAAGATTATCGGCGCGCGCGTAGAATTGCGTGTCGCCCTGCGACTGGTTGCCAAGGCGTTGCAGATAGGCCTGCAAGGCGTGCTCGGCATCCGTATATTCCCGTTCCGCCGCAGGAAACATCCAGGCGTCGTTGCTGATGCTCAAGAGATTGTCAGCGCGGATTAAGTCTGGATCTTCGGTCGACTG
>JAYTEX010000357.1:0-6983 GCA_043734785.1 Pseudomonadota bacterium
AAGAATCGGTGACTGCAATGCATCCCGATTCTCCACGCTCGGCCACTCTGCATAACAGGCCCGGCTCAGCCGGCAAAATCGGTTCTCGCGTATGACTTATTCCGTTCGACTCGAACCCATCGGCGTGGACATGACGGTGAACGAGGACGAGACCGTGCTCCAAGCCGCATTTCGGCAAGGCATCACCTTGATGCACGGCTGCAAGGAAGGACAATGTGCGTCCTGCAAGTCCGTGCTGCTCGCGGGTGATGCCGAACACGGCGCCATCTCCACCTTCGCCTTGTCTGAGTCGGAACAGGAGGAGGGTAAGGTTTTGTTGTGTCGCTTGTTTGCCAAAAGCGATCTGGAAATCGAACTGCTCAATTATGACGAAGAAATATTAGCCGGCTGGATCCCTGCCAAAAAAGTCACCGGCAAAATCTCCGCCATCGAGGTGCTGACCCACGATATCCGGAAGTTCAATGTCGATCTAGACGAGGCGATGGATTTCCACGCCGGCCAGTATGCGGACATCACGCTCCCCGGCACCGGCGTGACGCGGTCCTACTCCATGGCCAATCCGCCAAGCGACAAAAACACGCTGTCGTTTATTATCAAAATTTATCCAGACGGCGCTTTTTCAAACCTGTTGGCCAAACAGTTGAAAGTTGGCGACCCGCTAGCGCTTGAGGGACCCTTTGGCACGAGCTTTCGAAATCAAAATCACACCGGACCGACCTTATTAGTCGGCGGTGGATCAGGCATGGCGCCGCTGTGGTCCATCCTGAATGACCTTGCGCAAAGCGGCGAGCGCGCGCCCGTGCGGCTGTATTACGGTGCGCGCGCGAAGCAGGATTTGTTTTATCTGGACGAGATTGCGGCGATCGGCGAGCAACTCGAAGATTTTGCGTTCATTCCCGCGTTATCGGAAATGGCGCCAGGCGACGACTGGGACGGCGCGCAAGGATTCATCCATGAAGTCCTTGCGCGCAACTATGCTGACACGGGACGCGACCGGACCGTGCAAGCCTACGCGTGCGGACCGCCGCCGATGGTCGATGCAGTACTGCCGGTGCTGCAGAAAATCGGCGTCGATGCTGATAACACCCACTTAGACAAATTTACTACGGCGACACACTAAGTCCGGCTTGGAAATTTTCATGAGCCATCGGAATAAGGGAGCACTATGACTGAAACTGCACACCAGTCCGGCGCCGCCGGGAGCGCGACGTTTTCGGGATCTGACAGCCGTCGCTACAATTATTTTGAACCCGAGGGCCGGCGGGCCACGCTCTACGAAGACGTGACCGTCGACGTTCAACCGGACCCCAGTCGCCACCTGCTGCAGGGTTGGATCATGTCCTTCGCGGATGGCCAACCCACCTATAGCGAAAATGCTACGGTCGTTAAGAGCTCGGATTGGCATGTTTTTCGAGCGGCGGACCAAGAATGGTCACGGACCCACTACCAGCGGCAGAGCCACATCGAAAACACCATTAAAATGGTGGTCGAGAACGCCCGCAGTGACGGCGCGCCAAGTCGCTTCGATCAGGGCTGGGTGGCGGTGCTGCAGAATCATCTCGGCGCCTCCAAGCACGCGGAATTCGGCCTGGGCGTGGCGTTGATGAAAGCGCAACGGGATGGGATGACGCAGATGGTCAACAACACCATCCTGACCAATGCCTCCTACAAGTTACGTCTGGCCCAGGACATCACCCTGTATCTGGGCGATATCGGTTTGGACATCAAAATTGACGAGCACGCCGGTAAAAAAATCTGGTTGGAAGACGCGGCGTGGCAGGGCGTGCGTAAAGCCGTGGAGGCCATCCTCGCTGCCACCGACCACATCGAGATCTATTTCGCGGTAAATGTGGTCTTCGAGGCGCTGGTGGGTGAGTTGTTTCGCAATGGATTCATCCTGCGCGCGGGTCCGATGCACAACGATTTTGTCACACCCGCCGTGGTGTCAGCGGCGGGCAGTGATTATCGGCAAAACCTGGCCAATACGCTCACGCTGCTAAAGGTGCTCACCAGCGATTCCACACACGGCGCTGCTAATCAAAAAATAATGGCCGGCTGGCTCGGAAAATATGTGCCGTTGTGCGTCGATGCGGTAAGCCAATTGAAAGTGGTGTGGAGCCTGCAGCGTAACGGCGACCTGGAATTCGATAGCGTGCATGCGCACGCCAAGCAACGGTTCAACGACATCTTGGCGGAAATTCCAGTCACCTTACCGCAAGGGATAACGCTATGACGACGCAAACGTTCAAGGATCTGAAGCGCCAAGACACGGTATCTCACCGGTGCGGCGTGACGATGAACGACAGCGCTGATGCACGGGTCATCGCTGAGGTTATGCAAGAAAAACACGGCATCGAGGTACTCCACTACCCGGCGATGATTCGCTTGGATGCCGAAGGCAAAATGACCTTTAACATGGAAGAACTGAGCGAGTCGCTGGGGCGCGCCTTTACCACCTACGATTTCGAAGTCGTGATGTCGACTCATTACGGTCGGATGGTCATGCTCGACGAAAATACCGTTGTGGTGTTTGGTGACATGGACGAAGCCCGGCAGTACGAGGAGTAAACCCAAGACCTCGGAGATAGAGCGATGCAAAAGCTACTCGACGGCGGCGCGTTTTTTGAAGGTCCGCGCTGGTATGACGGCGCGTGGTGGGTCTCCGATTTCTATACTCATCGGGTACTCAAAATCACCCCTGAAGGCAAAGCCGAAGTCGTCGCGGTAGTCGAGAACCAACCCTCGGGTCTCGGCTTCCTGCCCGATGGCACTTTGCTCGTGGTTTCAATGAAGGACCGCCGCATCCTGCGTCGTCATCCCGATGGTACGCTCACGACACACGCCGATCTGGGTGCCGTTACCGGCGGCTTTGCAAATGACATGGTGGTCGATAGCAAAGGGCGGGCGTATGTCGGGAATTTCGGCTTTGATATTTTCGGTGGTGCTAAGCCCGCGACCACGACGCTCGTCCGGGTCGATCCTGATGGCACTGTCAACATCGTAGCAGACGAGCTGCGGTGTCCGAACGGCACCGTGATTACCGCGGATGGCAAGACACTGATCGTTGCCGAATCCTTCGGGGCACGCCTGACCGCGTTTACGATCGATAGCGCCGGCGGGCTCAGTGATCGCCGCGTATGGGCGGCGCTCGGCAGGACGCCGGCGTGGGATTCGCTAGAGACGCTCCGGGAAACTGAGTATGCCCCCGACGGATGCGCCATTGATGCGGAAGGCCATGTGTGGGTGGCCGATGCATTCAACGGTCGCGCCTGCCGCATCGCGCCGGGCGGTAAGATCGTTGATGAGGTACGTGCGCCGAATGGTTGGGGCCTTTACGCCTGCGCGCTGGGTGGGCCGAGCGGACGAAGTCTCTTGCTGTGTATTGCGCCGAGTTTTGATGACGTCAAGTGCAAAGCCTCGCCCGAGGCTGTGCTGTATCTGCACGAAGTTGCAGTGCCGCGCGGTGGGGGTTTGCCGTAGGGCCGAATCTTGAAGTAGACGGTCCTGCCCTCGAATTTTCGTCCGCCGCGACATTGTCACCGATGGCTACCGGTGACAATAAAACCAAGAGTGTGTAACTATATCCACACTCAACGCAACGGTATGTACGCATGAGCAGGCGAATCAACGTGATGATCGATGACGACACCTGGGCCGTGCTTGAGAAGGTTCCCGCTGGCGAACGAAGTCGGACCGTCAACGAAGCGCTACGCGCCTGGGCGCAGCGACGCCGACGCCGCGACGCCGCCCGCGCCATGGACTCTCTACGGTCTGAGTTACCGGCGGTCAGCACCAACGACATCGTTAGGTGGATCCGTGAAGACAGAGATCGCCGCCACTAATGCGAACCTCGCTTGTCGTTCCGGATGCCTCGGTGATTTTGAAATGGGTGTTGCCAGTGGACGACGAGCTGGACATGGATCGAGCGGTTGAATTGCGGGAAGCGATCGTCAATAACGAAGTCCGGGCGATAGTCCCGCCCCTATGGATCTACGAAGTCGGGAATACTGTAAGCCGACGATTTCCGTCACACGCCGCAGTGTGGCTTAAGGCGCTGGTGAATTTCGGTCTGGAGGAAGCGACCCATTCCCTTAAATGGATCGATAAGGCGGTTACCTTAGCAAACGACCACGGCGTGACGTTCTACGATGCGGCATATCATGCGGTGGCGATTGTCTACGGTGGCGTGTTTGTAACCGCGGATGCGCAATATGTCGAGCGCGCTAAAGGTGCCGGCTCAATTGTCGCGCTCGACAATTGGAAACAGACGTAGGCCCAGTCAATGTGTACGGTGCCGCGGCTGGGCGTTGGCGAGATCGCAGGCACAGGTCAACAGACCAGTGAAAGACCCTGTAGGGAAGCCGCCCCATAAGCGCCTACCAAGATTCGGTTCACCACCGAGAGCACCACTTCCACGCTAACGAAAACCTTCCCACGAGCACTCAAGCCACGGATAATTGACGGAAGCTCCGGGTAAGACGCACCGCAATCACCTCTAATGCAAAGCCGCCGCGATTTTAATGACGCGGAATCAAGGACAGCAACGTATGCCGAAAATGATGATCTTCGATCGCGAAGCCCGTGCCGCGCTAGGCCGCGGCGTTAATCTGTTGACGCGAGCGGTCCAGTCCACGCTCGGCCCCAAAGGCGGCAATGCGATCATCGACGTTCCGATCGGAACGCCGCTGATCTCTCGCGACGGGGTCAGCATCGCCGCTGAAATCGAACTGGAAGACCGCTTTGAGAACATGGGGGCGCAGGTCGTTCGGGAAGTTTCCAAGAAGACGAATGAAGTGGCGGGGGACGGTACCACCACCGCGACGGTGCTGGCCAATGCCCTTATTCAAGAAGGGTTCAAGTCGCTGGAAGGGGAGTTGTCCGCGTTCGATCTCGTGCACGGCATGAATCTCGCGGTGGCCAGCGTCGTCAAGGCGCTGAAAGCGTCGGCCACCCCCATCGCCGAGATTGCGGGCGCGGCCTCGGCAGTCGCGATGATCGCCGCGAACGACGAGGCCACCGGCCTGCTGGTCGCCGAAGCACTGGCAATCGTCGGGTCGACCGGCATCGTGACCGTTGATATCGGTCTCACGGTCGAGACCACGCTGGAAGTCATCGAAGGTGCGTCCTACGAGCGGGGTTATGTTTCCCACCACATGGTCAACGATGTGGACTCGATGCAGATCCATCTGGAAGACGCCTTGCTCCTACTGACCAACCATGGCCTTAAGACCGTCGAGGAGGTGTCGGCCCTGCGTGCCTTGGTGGACGAAGCCGGAAAGCCCTTACTGGTGATCGCTGAGGAGTATTCTCCCCAGGCCGTGGCGGCATTACTGGGTGACCATGCAGGGCCGGCCATCGTCGCCGTGCATCCCCCTGAATACGGAAAGTGGCGCCAGGCGATGATGGAAGACATCGCGATCATGACCGGCGGTCGGGTGTTCGTGAAAGAACTGGGCAGCCACTTCATCGATGCCACCGTGGCTGATCTTGGCACGACCAAGCGGATCAAAATCTCCGCCAATGCGACGATCATTGCCGGTGGCGGCGGTAGGCCGGATCAAATCTTCGGGCGAATGGAACAAATTCGCCGCCAACTGGCAGTCAACGAGGTGCCCATAGAAGAAGACAAATTCAACGAGCGCTTGGCCAAAATGTCCGGTGGGATTGCAGTGATCCACGCGGGTGGTGCGACCCCGGTAGAACAGAAGCGCCGGGTGCAATTGATCGAGGATGCTTTGAATGCGACGCGGGCGGCCTTACAGGAAGGGGTCGTGTCAGGGGGTGGGACAGCGCTCATCAATGCGCTGCCGGCGGTGGACAAAGTGATCGCTGATTTATCGGGTGCAAACCGGGAAGGCGCCGAAGTCGTCAAGCGATCCCTGACTCAACCGCTGGCCTGCATTGCGCAAAATAGTGGGGTCGATCCGGCGCGCGTGGTGGCCAACGTGATGGCGGCGCAAGACGGCGTGGGTTACAACGCTCGGACCGGAGCGCTGGTGAATATGCTTGAGGCGGGGATTATGGATCCGGTCAAGGTTACCTATACCGCCTTGCAGAACGCAGTGTCCGTCGCCGCCCTGATTTTGACCGCGCAAACGCTGATTGCGGATATTCCCGAGAACGACGATCCGACCGCCGGGCGGGCCCGCGGTGGTGGTGCGGAAAAATATGGGATGCGGTGACCCGATAAACCCAGCGCAGCACCCCGCACGTTCCGCATTCGCTGGTAAAGCCACGATCCGTGGCGGCTAAATCATCGCGCTATGACACCGCTTGATTCCCCAGCCCCGCGTGACACCGGTTGGCGCCTTCCGCGCAAGGCGAGCACGTTGCCGGAGGTCTACCGCACGGTAGCCGTGCCTCGCTCTGCCAGCGTCGCGCGAAAAATGTTCGCCTTTGCCGGTCCGGGCTATCTCGTCGCAGTCGGCTACATGGACCCTGGCAACTGGGCCACGGCGATTGCCGGCGGCTCGGCCTTTGGCTACACCCTGTTGTCGGTGGTGATGCTGGCCAACCTGATGGCGATCGTGCTGCAATCCCTGTCGGCACGGTTGGGCATTGTCTGCGGGCGGGATCTGGCGCAGGCGTGCCGCGATCACTATTCAGCGCCGGTGTCGTTCGGGCTGTGGCTGTTGGCGGAACTGGCGGTATGCGCAACTGATCTCGCGGAGATCATCGGCACCGCCATCGCGCTCAATCTATTGTTCGGCATTCCGCTCGCCGTGGGCGTGGTGATTACCGTCGCCGATGTGCTTCTGATTTTGATGCTGCAGGCGCGCGGCTTCCGGTATATGGAGGCGCTGATCGTGTCGCTGATGCTGGTGATCGGTGGCTGCTTTGTGGTTGAAATCCTGTGGTCGCAGCCTAATTGGGCGAAAGTCGCTGCGGGATTCGTGCCCTCGCCAGAGATCGTGACCAACCCGGCGATGTTGTTCATCGCCATCGGCATTCTCGGCGCCACGGTGATGCCACACAATCTGTAT
>JAYTEX010000358.1:0-1855 GCA_043734785.1 Pseudomonadota bacterium
CTCGGCGAGATAGGGCAAATCCGCTGGCCGACGGGCGCCGTAGTATAGCGTGAACGCTCGGACGTCCCGCTTCTCGGCGGCATCGCGCAACATCGACAACACCGGCGCCAGGCCGGAGCCGATCGCGCACAGCAGTACTGGCCGATCACCTCCCCGTAAGTAACTCGCGCCGAACGGCCCACGCACTCTGAGCGGGTCGCCAGGCTTGATCCGATCAAGTCGGCCTGAAAATAAACCACCGTCTATCCGCTTGATCACGAAGCGTAGTTGGGTCGCTGCCGGTGGCGACGCCATCGAGTAGCTGCGCCAGACAGTGCCGCCAGTGTCGGCACCGAGTTCAACGAATTGGCCAGCATAGAAGACCATCGGCGCGGGCAGGGTAATGCATAGCTCCCATAATTCCGGGGTGAGTTGCACGACCGCTGCGATCGTCGCGATCTGCTCGATAGGTCGGAGCTGGGACAAGGCCCCGCTGTCGTGGCGTCGATTGTCACGGATCAGTAGATCAGAGCGCGGCTTGGCGCAACACAACAAGGCCCAACCCTCGTCACGCGCCTGGTCTGGCAGTGAATATGCGGACGCGGCACCAAGCTCGACATCGCCGTCTTCGATTAAGTATTTGCAGGTCGAACAATTACCGTGCCGGCACCCATACTGCAACTCAACCCCTTGCCGGAGGGCCGCGTCGAGGATGGTTTCCTCGGCACCGACCTTAAAGGTCTGTCCGGTAGGGGCAAGTTCGACCGTAAATTCAGCAGCACTCATTGATGAATCACTTTGTGGTCAGTTTCCGCCGCGCTAGGCGCGATGCATTTCCGTCACATCGCTGGTTAAGGTGAACTTGCCCGGCTCGGTTTTGACGCGTCCGACATAGGTAGACATGATCACTAGCCATTGGGGCAACGAGATCGCTATCCCCAGCTCCTCAGAGACGTGTTGCATATCAACTTCGATGTGACCTTTCTCGGAGGTGATCTTCCAGAACGTGCCGTGATCGGCAATGACCAGTTCGGGGTCCTCGCGTTCCAGTACATCAAGCGTTGCCTGTGCCTCTGGCGATCCCTGCATCAGAATTAGCGACACCTCGAGCCGCCCCGCCGCATGCGTGTTCATGTCGTGGCTCCCAGCGCGAAGTGGAAACCGAGGTCTTGGATGATGCCCGCAGTAGCCGCACGCGCCGCCGCATGCGCCTGCGAGAACCGAATCGATGGGTTGGGAGCGACCTCGAACACCGGTGCCAGCGCGCAGGTGGCCGCCTCTGCCCGCACCGTCCAGGCGTCCAGCCATTCCTGTATGACCGCCCGATTGTATTCGGCGTCGGCGCACTGGGGGTCGGTCACCATGTTGACGAAGGCCTGCGTGGCTGCAAGATTCCGTCGGCGGTCGCGTTCTGCGGTCATCACGATGAAGGGTGCGACTGCATCGTGGTTTGACAGGGCGTTACGCCGCACCAATTCACTGGTCGCCATCTGCTGCAGTAGCGGGCCGACCACTAAGTTGAGCCCCACCATCAGCTCGCCCCAATCTGAGGTCGCCATGATCTGTTCGGCAAAGTCTCGCGAGGGTTGATAGACCGGTGAATTCAACCACGCGTCCTTGCCGGCGGCATCGGTCACGGCCGCGTTATAGTGCTCGAGTTCCACCAGATAAATGATCACATCCTGCGCATGACGCAGATGATCGAAACTCTGAAAGCACAGCACATTGCCAAGGGTGTCCGAGAGCGCTTCGCGTTGGGCCGCCGCGAGCGTGCGGAAGATCGCGTACTCAAAAAACGACCACGGCCGATAGTGGCCACATAGGACCTTGGCGATCCATCGAGGGTCGAGTTCCGCAAGACTCCCGTCGAGCCCGG
>JAYTEX010000359.1:0-8124 GCA_043734785.1 Pseudomonadota bacterium
ACCCATGGCATCGCTAATCTGAGTCCGCACGTCGGCCAAGTGCTGCATCAGTTCCAACTGCTGTCGACTGAGATCCCGTGCCACCGCGAGTCGTACCGCATCCGAGCGTTCCAACAGGCTTTCGCGGAGGCTCGCGGCATCCGCGCTACTTTGCTGACGGATCTCGCGCGTGCGCAGGTCGAGCGATTCGATGGTGGCGCGAATGGCATGCAGCGAAAGCAGGTTCTGCTGCCCATCCTGCAATCCACGGGTGCCTTGCAGGCGCGCAAAAAGCCATCCCAGCAAGATGCCAGCGGCGAGGATCGCGGCTGCGAACAATAGCGTGGAGGGTGCGTGGCGCGCAGTCAGCGCCGAGAGTAAATCAAGCATGGCGCGCACGCAGGAATTTGATGAAAGTAGCCTTGATTGAGCGCATCATGCCGGCACACGGGAATGACCAGAAGCACCGAGGTTAGGCTTCAGAGCGCGCATCATATCGAGCGCCTCCCACGCCGTCGATCGATGACGCTGTCATCGCCACCTAGATGAGAGAACCGCACATGTCCCAGCCCCCCACTCGTCAGGGCTCGCCACCGATTATCACCAAAGGTCGTGGTGCTGTTTTAACGCCTCATGCACGGTTTCAAGACGTAAGTCGTGAGGATTTTGATGATGGCTGGAGCGCAGACGACGAGGACCTGCCGCGACTGAAAACGACGGTCACCGAAGAGCACGCGCGTACCATCATCAGTCGCAATCAGTCGCCCGATATTCCCTTCGAACTCTCGATAAATCCTTATCGAGGCTGCGAGCACGGGTGCGTGTATTGTTATGCACGCCCCTCCCATGCTTATCTTGATTTATCGCCGGGACTGGATTTCGAAAGTCGTTTGTTTGCGAAGGTGAATGCGCTCGAAGTGCTGCGCATGGAAGTGAGTGCGCCGGGCTATCGGTGTTCTCCCATCGCATTGGGTGCCAACACCGATGCGTACCAACCCATCGAGCGGCACTTGAAAATCACGCGCGGCATCCTCGAACTCCTTGCGAACGTACGGCATCCTGTCACGATTGTGACCAAGTCGGCGCTGGTCGAGCGGGATCTCGATCTGCTAGTGCCGATGGCGGCACAATCGCTGGTTGAAGTATTCGTGTCGGTGACCACACTCGATCATGGCCTCGCGCGGCGTATGGAGCCGCGCGCCACCGCGCCACTGCGACGATTGGAGACGATTAGGCGTCTCGCTGCGGCCGGTGTGCCGGTGGGGGTCATGTTCGCGCCAGTGATCGCGGGTTTGAATGATCACGAGATGGAAACCGTGATCGGGGCCGCAGCCGAGGCGGGCGCAAAATCTGCGGCC
The DNA here is from genome assembly GCA_043734785.1 of Pseudomonadota bacterium. Classification (GTDB taxonomy): domain Bacteria; phylum Pseudomonadota; class Gammaproteobacteria; genus CAIKBL01. The sequence goes on from JAYTEX010000359.1 coordinate 1,338, forward strand.
TATGTGGTACTGCGACTCCCACGCGAGATTAATCCGATGTTTCAATCCTGGCTCGAACTACACTACCCATTACGGGCCTCGAAGGTCATGTCGCTCATGCGCGCGCAGCGCGGTGGCAAGGATTACGACAGCGATTTCGCGCAGCGCATGAAAGGCAGCGGACCCATTGCGCAATTGATCGCACGACGCTTTGCGCAAGTCTGTCGTAAGGCTGGACTGAATCAATCGCGGAGCCATCTCGAGACCACTTTGTTCGCGCCGCCGGCCCGCAACGAGGGCCAGCTCACACTTTTCTGATTGCCGCGATTTGCCGAATTGGCGAGCACTTAACCCCGCAGTCCGTAACTAGTTGTCCCTGAAAAAGTCGCTTCTATCACAGCCAAAGCGCATGCGGGCAGCGTGTTCAAGGTAGGTTGGGGTGAGCGGCCGCGAACCCCAACATCCATGACCCGCCGAGTGCCCCCCCTGTGTCAGGCTAGTCGTCGCGAATCCGAGTATCCGCGCGCGCTGGTCTACGCACTGTTGGGCTTCGCAAGCTCACCCCAACCTACCCGATCGGGTCAAGCTCACCCCAACAACCCGGTTGGCTTTCGTGTCTGTGCGCGACTTTGCAAGCTTTCGCTCTGCTCAACTTACCAATCTTGCAAAATCATCTCGCTACTTATGCGAGCAGTTCCCTATTTCCACCCCGCAGAATGCTTTTTTCAGGGACGACTACGTGGGACTTGATCGCGCGCGTCGTTAGCCCCATCTATGACTCAATTAGCCATCGTGACGGGAGCCTTTGAACATGCGTGCCGACAAAATGACGACCAAGTTTCAACAAGCACTAGCGGAAGCCCAAAGTCGCGCGCTAGGCCTCGACAACCAATTCATAGAGCCAGTGCATCTGATGACCGCCCTGCTCGAGCAGGATGGCAGCACCGTGCGCCAGATTCTGACCAAGGCCGGCGTGGATGTCGCGAGTTTGCGCGCGCTACTTGGCGAGGCACTGGGACGTCTATCCAAGGTCGAGGGGGTGAGTGGCGATGTACACCCATCGAACGAGCTTGGGCGTGTGCTGAATCTCGCCGACAAGCTCGCGCAGAAGCGTACCGACACCTTCATTTCGTCCGAGTTATTCCTGCTCGCAGCACTACAGGACAGCGGTGAACTGGGTCGCCTGCTCAAACGCGCAGGTGCGCGTGAACAAGCAGTAGCCCAGGCGATTGATAGCCTGCGCGGCGGCGAAAGAGTCGCGGATGCCAACGCCGAGGAGAATCGGCAGGCCTTGGAAAAGTACACAATAGACCTGACGGAGCGCGCTGCTCAGGGCAAACTGGATCCAGTGATCGGGCGCGATGAGGAGATCCGCCGCACCATTCAGGTTCTACAGCGACGCACCAAGAACAACCCCGTGCTGATCGGCGAGCCCGGGGTCGGCAAGACCGCCATTGTCGAAGGCCTCGCCCAGCGCATCATCAATCATGAAGTGCCGGAAGGCCTCAAGAACAAACGCGTGCTGTCGCTGGACCTCGGCGCCCTGATAGCGGGGGCGAAGTTTCGCGGCGAGTTCGAAGAGCGGCTGAAAGCGGTCTTAAACGATCTCGCTAAGCAGGAAGGCCAGGTGGTGTTGTTCATTGATGAACTGCACACCATGGTCGGCGCAGGTAAAGCCGAAGGTGCGCTGGACGCCGGCAATATGCTGAAACCCGCGCTGGCGCGTGGTGAATTGCATTGCATCGGGGCCACCACCCTGGATGAATATCGACAATACGTGGAAAAGGACGCCGCGCTGGAGCGACGCTTCCAGAAAGTATTGGTTGAGGAGCCTTCGCTGGAAGACACGATCGCCATCCTGCGTGGATTGAAGGAGAAATATGCCGTTCATCACGGGGTCGAGATCACGGATCCGGCCATCGTCGCCGCCGCACAGCTCTCGCACCGCTATATCACCGGTCGCCAGCTCCCCGACAAGGCGATCGACCTAATCGACGAAGCGGCGGCCCGCATCAGCATCGAGATCGATTCGAAGCCAGAAGAAATGGATCGCCTGGATCGCAGGGTCATCCAGCTCAAGATCGAGCGCGAAGCCCTGCGCAAAGAAACCGATGAAGCCTCTAAACGGCGGCTCGCGGATCTCGAAGCCCAACTCACAGTGGTGGAACGCGAATCTTCCGACCTGGAAGAGATCTGGAAGTCCGAGAAATCCACCTTGAGCGGCGTCCATCAGATCAAGGCCGATCTTGAGAAAGCCAGGCTCGATTTCGAAAGCGCAAAACGGGCCGGCGATCTGGCCAGAATGTCGGAACTGCAGTACGGCGTGATCCCGGAACTCGAAAAGCGCATTGCCACGGCCGGCGAGGCCGAAGAACAGCTCACGTTGTTGCGGAACAAGGTGACGGAGGAAGAAATCGCCGAAGTCGTCTCGAAATGGACCGGCATTCCCGTCTCGAAGATGCTCGAAGGTGAGCGGGCAAAGTTATTGCGCATGGAAGACGCTCTGCACAAGCGCGTCGTCGGGCAAGCCGCTGCGGTCACGGCCGTCGCGAATGCCATTCGCCGCTCGCGCGCGGGCCTCTCCGATCCGAAGCGACCCAACGGTTCATTTATGTTCCTCGGCCCCACTGGGGTCGGGAAAACTGAATTATGCAAGGCGCTGGCGGAGTTCCTGTTCGACACCGAAGACGCACTGGTTCGGATCGATATGTCGGAGTACATGGAAAAGCATTCGGTGGCCCGCTTGATCGGCGCGCCGCCAGGCTATGTGGGCTATGAGGAAGGTGGACACTTGACGGAGATCGTTCGCCGGAAACCCTACTCGGTATTGCTGCTGGATGAAATCGAGAAGGCGCATCCGGATGTGTTCAATATCCTGCTCCAGGTCCTGGACGACGGACGCCTCACGGACGGCCACGGTCGCACGGTGGACTTCCGGAATACCGTGATCGTGATGACCTCGAACCTGGGCTCAGATCAGATCCAGGCCCAGGGTGAACAACTGGGTTACGAAGGCATGCGGGAGATGGTGATGAACGTGGTACGTGACAGCTTCCGTCCCGAATTCATCAACCGAATTGACGAAGTGGTGGTCTTTCACGCCTTGCGGCGCGAGCAAATCATGGCTATCGCGGTCGTGCAGCTCGACTTGCTGCGCAAACGCCTGGCTGATCTGCAGATCGGCCTGGAGATTCAACCGGAGGCGGTTGCTAAACTGGGCGAGATGGGCTTTGACCCCGTCTACGGGGCCCGGCCGCTCAAACGGGTGATCCAAAATCATCTCGAGACACCGCTAGCGCAGGCCCTGCTCGAGGGGCGATTTGGCCGCGGGGATACCATCAAGATCCAACTCGTGGCCGAGCAGTTCGAGTTTACGAAATAGGGGGCTCAAGACACATTTTTTGCAGCCCTGAACGTGGCGCTCAACCGCCAGGATATTGCCCTGCGATGGCTATTTACCGGGGATTCATCTACCATTTTGGTGGCAAAATCCCCGGGCAAAAAGCGAGGCCTAAAAGGTGGCAGTGACCAGTAATCGAGTCCCGTTGGGCGGTCTGGCGCGCAAATTGGTTGCCGATGGCCTGTTGGAACAACAGACCGCACTGCGGGCCTTCCAGGATGCGCTGAGCACGCGCACTCCGTTCGTTAAATACCTGATCGAGAACAAGCTCGCTGATAGCAAAACGATCGCCCATGCCGCCGCGCAGGAGTTCGGCGTGCCGCTGCTCGATATCGAAGCGATCGACATCGACCCGGATGTGGTCAAACTGGTCAGTCAGGAATTGATCCAACGCCACCACGCGCTGCCGATTTTCAAGCGCGGCAACCGGATCTACATCGCGGTCTCCGACCCTACCAACCTGCAGGCACTGGACGAAATAAAATTTCATATCGGCGCCAATACCGACGCCGTCCTCGTCGAAGAGAACAAGCTCGCCAAGGTTATCCAGAAAGCGCTCGAAGCCGCTGATACCGCGCTCGGCAACATGGAAGAGTCCGATTTCGACAATCTGGACGATCTCGAAGTCGGCACCCAACAGGAAGCGGCCCCGGAATCGTCCGCCGAAATCGACGATGCGCCGGTCGTGCGCTTCGTGAATAAAGTCCTGGTTGATGCGATCAAACGCGGCGCATCTGACCTCCACTTCGAGCCCTACGAAAAATTCTACCGAGTGCGCTTCCGGATCGACGGCATGTTGTCCGAAATCGCCAAGCCGCCGCTGGTACTGGCTTTCAAGATCGCGGCGCGCATCAAGGTCATGTCGCGGCTAGACGTCTCCGAGCGCCGCGTGCCGCAGGATGGGCGCATCAAGCTGAAACTCTCGAAGACCAAATCCATCGACTTCCGCGTCAGTACCTGCCCCACGCTGTACGGCGAGAAGGTCGTGATGCGCATCCTCGATTCAGATGCGGCCAAACTCAATATCGACCAGCTCGGATACGAAGATTTCCAGAAGGAGCTGTTCCTCAAGAACTTGCAGAAGCCTTATGGCATGTTTCTGGTCACGGGCCCGACCGGCAGCGGCAAGACGGTTTCGCTGTATACCGGCATCAATATCCTCAATACGGACGATATCAATATTTCGACTGCCGAAGATCCGGTCGAAATCAACTTGCCCGGCGTCAATCAGGTGCAGGTGGACGAGAAAACGGGCATGACCTTTACCAAGGCGCTCAAGGCCTTCCTGCGTCAGGACCCGGACGTGATTTTGGTCGGCGAGATCCGTGATCTTGAAACAGGCTCGATTGCAGTCAAGGCGGCCCAGACCGGCCACATGGTGATGTCGACATTGCACACCAATGATGGTCCCCAAACGATCACCCGACTGCAGGACATGGGCATTCCGCCGTTCGCGGTGGCCACCTCGATCAATCTCATCACGGCGCAACGACTTGCCCGGCGCCTGCACCCGGACTATCGCGTCCCGATCGATCTGCCGCTGCATGGCCTGCTGGCCGAGGGCTACACCCAGCAGGATATCGATGAAGGCATCAAGCTGTACGGCCCAGGTAACGGCGGTACTGAATGCCCGAGCGGCTACAAGGGTCGCATTGGCATCTATCAGGTGATGCCGATCACAGATGCGATGAAACGATTGATCATGGAAGGAAAGAATGCAGTACAACTGGCTGATCAGTCGGCCGCCGAGGGCATCTGGGACATTCGCAGATCCGGTCTACAGAAAGCCCGGCGTGGAATGACGAGCTTGGCGGAAATCAATCGCGTCACCGTGGAGTAAAACATGGCACAAACCGCAGCGATCCGTTCGAGCATGTATGCCTGGGAAGGCATCGACAAAAACGGCAAACGCGTCAAGGGCGAGATGTCTGGCCAGAGCGACGCGCTGATCAAGACGACCTTGCGTCGACAAGGCGTGAATCCCCTCAAGGTCAAAAAGAAGGCCAAGCCTTTATTCGGTGACAGCGGCGGCAAGATCACCACCAAAGACATTACGGTGTTCAGCCGCCAGCTTGCGACGATGATGTCTTCCGGCGTCCCGCTCGTGCAATCGTTCGAGATCGTGGGCCGCGGTCACGAAAACAAGGCCATGCAGAATCTGATCCTGGCGATCAAATCGGATGTCGAAGCGGGGGGCGCACTGGCAGACGCGTTCAGCAAACATCCCCAGCAATTCGACGAGCTCTACGTAAACCTTGTGACGGCGGGTGAACATGCCGGTATTCTCGAGGACATCCTGCACAAGCTCGCCACCTACATGGAGAAAACCGAGGCGCTGAAGTCAAAAATCAAGGGCGCGCTTTTCTACCCTACCGCCGTGGTCGCGGTGGCCTTCAGCATCACCTGTATTCTGATGATTTATGTGATCCCCCAATTTGAGGATCTCTTCAAAGGATTCGGCGCGGATCTGCCCGGGCTCACGCAACTGGTGGTCAACATGTCTAACTGGTTCGTCGCGAACTGGTACCTCATGTTTGCCGCGATCGGGGGTGCGATTGTGGGTCTGTGGCAGGCCAAAAAGCGCTCTGTCAAATTTGCCCACTTAATCGACCGGTTCTCGCTCAAAATTCCGATCATCGGCGATATTTTGAATAAGTCTGCAATTGCCCGCTTTTCCCGCACCTTGGCGACCATGTTTGCAGCAGGCACGCCGCTGGTTGAGGCGATGTCCTCGGTGGCTGGCGCGTGCGGCAACATCGTCTACTACAATGCCGTGATGAAGATGCGCGATGAAATCGCGACCGGTACCCAATTGCAGATCAGCATGCGTGATGTCGGCCTCTTCCCGAACATGGTGGTGCAGATGGTGGCCATCGGTGAAGAATCTGGCGCACTCGACACCATGCTGACCAAGGTCGCCGATTGGTACGAACAGGAAGTGGATGACGCGGTCGGTGCGCTGACCAGCCTGTTGGAGCCTATCATCATGGCGGTCCTCGGCGTGCTCATCGGCGGTCTGGTCATTGCGATGTACCTGCCGATCTTCAAGATGGGACAGGTCGTCTGAGGCGAATAATCCCGCCTCCCCGCAACCCGTTAGGCCCTGCGGTGCCAGCCTGACGTGCTCAACCTCGATCTGTGGCCCGAGCTATGGATGGTGCTCAGCGTTACGCCGTGGGCCTTTCCTGCGTTAATCGGCGTCCTCGGCCTACTGGTCGGCAGTTTCCTGAATGTCGTGATCTACCGCCTGCCGATCATGCTCGAACGGCAATGGCGTGAAGAATGCGCAGCGCTCCATGCGCAACACGGCGAGACCTCCGCAGTGGCTGCAGAAAAATTCAATTTGATGGTGCCCCGGTCCCGCTGTCCGCACTGCCAAACAATGATTGCCGCAACCGACAATATTCC
>JAYTEX010000360.1:0-4501 GCA_043734785.1 Pseudomonadota bacterium
CTGGCGCACGCGGGCTTGTGCATCGGCGGCATCGATCCTGGCAATGATCTGTCCGGCCTTGACCGGGTCGCCTTCGCGCACGCTCAAACCCTGGAGTTCACCTGCCACTTTGGCTTTTATGACAGCCGAGTTGGCGGCCTTGAGCGCACCCGAAATCGCCAGACCCTGCGACAACATGCGGCTCTTCACCTGGACCATGTCGGTCGCTACCAGTTCCACCGGCGCTTCGGCGCGTTGCGTGGCCTGGGCGGCCGCGGCCGCCTGCTGCGCCTTGCGTTGCGCGACGATTCGGATGGCCCCGACCGCAAGCGCCGCGATAAGCAGCGCCGCGATCACCCATTTCACCCAGCGTTTCATGATGATTTATTTCCTTTTTTGGCATGCGCGGCCGGTGGCATGCACAGCCCATGCAAAATCGTGTCGATCTGCGCCGTGATGTAGTCTTCCGGCACGATGGGTGCGTCGTTCGGCACACACGCACCGAGTGAGTGTTTCCACATCAGCAGAAACAGCATGGGCGCCAGCACGGTGTAGATGCCGTATTTCATATCCAGCCGACGGAACTCTCCGCTGTCCACCCCGCGTTGGAGGATGCTGCGTATAAGCTCACGCCCGGGCTCGACCACTTCACGCTGGTAGAACAGCGCGAGTTCGGGGAAGTTGGTGGCCTCGCTCATGACCAGTTTCGAAATACCGGAAGCCTTGGTGGCGCCATAACGCGACCACCAGGTATGCATGCTGCGTTGCAACAGTTCGGAGGCGGAGCCCTTGAAGGCCTGGATCTCCGTGCGCCACTCGGGATAGCGGCCCGATACGCTGTCGCGCACCACGGCCTTGAACAGCTCTTCCTTGCTGGAAAAATACAGGAACAAGGTGCCTTTGGACACGCCGGCTCGCTTGGCGACCTCTTCTGCGCGGGTGGCGGAAAAACCTTTTTCGACGAAGAGATCCAGCGCGGCCGCAAGCAATTCGCCCGGCCGTGCTTCCTTGCGCCGCGCCCGTTTGGCCGGGGCGGCAGGATGGTCGTTTACCAAGGAAGACAAAGACATTGATATTAATGACTGGCGGGTTATTAATGTAGCGTCGCACGGGCGCTTAGTCAACAACACGCGTGGGGTTGTCAACCCAAAGTTGAAATGTCCCCTTGTCCAAAGTAGAGAGGTCCCCTTTTTGGTTTGAGTTTTATCTCAAGGGCTGTTGACAAGCGCCAGCGCGTCAGGCCGAAGGCGAAAGGTCGCGGAGCGGTGGTAACTGAGGTACCTTCAAGGTCCGACACATGGTGTGCACTGGCAGTCGGCCTGATTTGCCTCGATCAGCGGTTATCAGCCGGGTGCGAAATCGCCCCGGTGCGCTGGCTCACCCGGCGATCGAAGATCAGTTGTACCTGGGCGGGCCGCCCGATGTCCATGTTCTGGCAGATGACCTGCTCGAAGAAGATACGCCCGGCCACCGGCCGGTCCAGCACCTGCGTGAGCGCGAACTGTCGGCGAAGAGCGAGACAGAGCCGATGCGCAGCGCTACCGCAAATTCGATCAATCCGTAAGCGAGATTTTGCAGCGCGACAATGAAGATGGCTCGCCGTAGCACATCTCCTCCAAGTGCAGCGCGTTCGTTGGTGAGCGTCATGGCAAAACCTCGAAAGGGGTCACAATCGGATAGTGATCCGGGCTGTCAGTGTCGTGTGGCGATAAGGCAGTCATCCGACGCTAGCCTCGCGTCGGCCGGCCCAGCAGCCGGGCTGCCAGCGCTGTGACGATCAGAATCACCGCTGAAACGGCCACACCAATAACCGCCAGCACCGGCCCAACGAGGTCCCGGGCGAAAGTTGCTACTGACGCAATCGGGCCGGCCAACTTCGATGGCCCCACGCTCCGACTAATGTCGCTCGCCTGTGTGATGGCCCAGTCTCCGAACACCGCCCAAAGTCCGTAAGCGCCGCCGATCAGCAGCACCCACAGCAAGAGCAGCCCGCTGCCGAGCATCCAGATGAGGCTTCGCGCGCGCGTCCCATCACCAGGGCCGGGGGGTGGAGCCGTTCGCGACAGGCCCGGATCGCCATGATCGATGACGCGGTCTCCCGACGGGCGATGGCTGCCGCTTCTGCGCAGGGCGTCAAGTGCTGCGTGGAAACGAGTGCGCAAGGCCGGATAGCGCGCCAGCCGTTCCGCCAGATAGAGTAGGAACCATCTCATGTTGTTGTCTCCGGAGGCGACGAACATCGCCTATCGTCATCGGTGTCGTCGAATTCAGCCGGTACCATCACGTTCAATGCTTCGTGGGCCATGGTGAGATGAATCGGCGTTCGCGCCGCTACCTCACCGTCGATCGACACGTACTGTCGCGGTTCGGCTTCAATCACGGCATCACTGATGACGAGCTCGGCCACGATTTTCGGGTCAGGTCGGCGGCCGGTGGCAACTGCCCACCACGCCCGGATCAGATTCCAGCGGCTCGGTCCGTTGATTATCTGGACTGTGACATTGCGGCTTTCCGGACTGGCGTCGTGCGCCACCAACATGCCGCCAAAGTACCGACCATTGGCGAGCAGCACTTGGAGCGCGTCAAAGTCCCTCCGGTGATCCCCTTCTGTTATCCGGACCCGGAATGGACGGAAAGACAGAAACTTCACGACGCCGACGAGGGGGTAGGCGGCCCTACCGAAAAATTTCTTGAGTGTGTGCGGTGTGGATCGTGCGATGGCGGGCGCAAGGCCTAGCGTTGCGGTGTTGACGAAGTAATCGCCGTTGATCAGCACCATGTCGACGTCGGCGACTCTGCCGTTGGCGATCACTTCGATCGCATCTTCGAGCGAGACGGGGATTCCCAGCTCACGCGCGAAGCTGTTAGCCGTACCGAGAGGCAAGAGCCCGATGACGACATTGGCGTAGGCAAAATGGTCGACAACCGAACTGATCGTCCCGTCGCCCCCGCCGATGATAATGAATTTATGTCCTTGAGAAATCGCTTCCCGGACGAGCTCTGGAAGCCTTTCCGCATGTCGGACGGGATACGCTGCATCGAGTATAAATCCCGCTTCCGTGAGCCGGCGCTTGGCCTCCGAATAAGAGCGGTCACCACGCCGCGATCGCGTGTTCACGATGAGAACCGCGCGACGGCTAGCTTTGATCTCCTGCTCGAGCGCCGCCTTCTCCTGGCGACGATCAAATGGTTGATTGTTCGACGAACCGCTGGTGGTCATCGTTCCACCTTTTGGTTCTGAGCTGGAAAGAGGCTTGCGACGCTTTCTTGCGCGAGTAGAACGCGTCCATCCCACCTGCCTGAACGCACCTCCCGCGTCGCGAGGCGCCCGCCCATCATCGACTGCGCCAGCAGCTCGAACGGACGGCTGACATCTTGGTTCGTCTGAGCAATCGTGACGAATGAGAGCGGGCGAGAGATCCGCTCCTCAACAGCCGAGCCCACCCACAGCGGATAGGAGATGCCGTTTCGCGGACTGTGATCCGCTGGCCAAACTCGGAACACCGCGCGAGAACTAGCGTCGGCGTCGTTCAACCGAATTAGCGTGAGACCCGGCATCCGACCGGCTTCGAGCGCCGGGATCACGGGCAGCTTCTGCGGGTCGGCGGTCACCAGCCAAGCGAGAGTACTTGAAGACGTCCATCGCTCGGGCTCTAGCCATCCAGAGGAAAGCAGCCTGGCTTTGAGGCTTTCGAGACTCCCTGCCCATTGGAAGATCAGAGGCTCTTCATCTTCTCCTGCTAGATCGATGCGGTACGCCGGCAATCGCTGCCACGCGTTGGTCCACCAATCCGCTGCTGCAATCGACGGGAGATCGTAACGAACCGCGTAGCGCTGGACATCCGTAGCATGTTTGCGAACGACGTTGAGCCCACCGATCAGCGCAAAGGCGCAACAAGCGACAAGAGCAAGTTTTCGTCGATCGAACGGCTTCTCGTGATGACGAACATAGGCAAGTCCGAGAACAATGACCCAAGCGGTCGCAAAGGCCAGGCTTCCGACGACGTCAGAAAACCAATGCGCGCCGAGATAAAGGCGAGAGAAGGCCATCAGCGTCGCAAAGGACCCGACGGCAGCGAAAATCGGCAAGCGCCATACGGGGCGCACCTGGCGGGTGATGAGAAAAGCGAGAAAGCCGTAAAGGACGGTGTTGACGGTTGCGTGACCGCTCGGAAACGAGAACTGGCTTGCGCCGACATAGCCGAGATCACCGGGTCGGGGTCGGTGAATGGCGAGCTTCGTGATCGTGTTGAGCGTGGCGGCGAAGCCGACCGCCCCGACCCAGTAGATTGCTGTACGCCAGGCGCGCTGCCACACCAGCCACAGGAAGACAACGATAGTTACGGAAGCGGTGACTACCGTATCACCAAGCTCGGTGATACTGATGATGAGGGCGTCGGCGGCCGGAGTGCGGAGAGCCTGCAGGGCGTGGTAGATCGCGGTATCGAGGCGGACCAGTGGATCGCCGCTGACAACATCCTCAAGCACGCCGAAGAAAAGCCATGCAGCGGCGACAACAACG
>JAYTEX010000361.1:0-1536 GCA_043734785.1 Pseudomonadota bacterium
GCAATCACAGAGCACCCTGGTTTCACCATTCACCATGCCATCGACCAAGAAGCTTACAAATTATCGCAGGAGCCAGTTCAAGGGCCCAAGACGCGCAAAACTGAGGGTCCGGGAGCTGAATCAAGGCATCCGAGACAGAATCGCGAATGAAAAAGAGTTGCTGGAACGGCTAGTTCGCGATGCGGATGCCCGTCGGTCACTTTTGCAGGCGATCGGCACGCCCGCCCCCTTCGTAGTATGGAATGATTTTGACCAGAGCTGCGTGGACCTAACCGAGGTCAATCTTAATCACCTGCCGAAGTGGGAAGACATCGGAGAGTTCCTGAAACTGCACCTGCTATCCAGGTTGCGCTCGAGCTAGGCGGTTACCGGCAAGACAAAGCTGGTCGGCGCGATCGAGGCGAGCCGCAGCTTTGAAGCGCGGGTTACCGATGCGCTGGCCAAGACGGTCTTCAACGATGTGTTCCCGGCTCTGGTGAATGCGCTGGCCGACCATGCGCGCACCGTTATCGCCACGCTGATCCCAAGCCGCGCGGCGGGTCACACCTTGCCAATTCTCGACCTACCTGCTGGTGATCGTTCCGTCTTCGTCGCGATGCTGAACTCATTTGCCTATGACTATCTAGCACGCCAGAAAGTGCAGAAGAACCATCTGGCGTGGTTCATCATCGAACAACTCCCGGTCATTCCCCCCGCCGGCTATGATCGCAAATTCGGGCCCATGACCGCGCGCAATATCGTGCAGCGCGAGGTGCTGCACCTCACTTAAACCGCGCATGACATGGCTCCGTTCGCACGCGACATGGGCTATGAAGGCGAACCCTTCAGGTGGGACGAGGCCGACCGCCGCCAGCGCCGGGCGCGGCTCGATGCGCTCTATTTCCACCTCTACGGCCTGAGCAAAGACGATGCCGCCTACATCCTCTCGACCTTCCCGATCGTCGCCGCACACGACCAGCGCGACCACGCCCGCTTCCTCACCCGTGACCTGATCCTCGCCCAAATGGACGCGCTGACGGCCGGTGATCCCGACGCGGTAGCGTGCCGCGCTAAGGGCTTGCGACAAGCCTCAGAAGGCCGCGCTGGCCATTCCAGGGGCATCGCCGAACTGTCCCCCTTGGTCGAACCGTCCAGGATACGGTTGGCGCGCCATATATAAAAATTTCCGGGCAGCTCCGCCTAGGGCAATGCACCTGAGATTGCATCGATCCTCCTTGAATCGAATTACACTTGTAGATGGCACTCGCCGATATTGACCAATTAGATGGCTGACAGAATGCTTGGAGGCGCCCGCTTTCAGCCTAAAATAGGATAAGAGCACCTTGCTTCGGTAGGTCCGCACCTTTCAGAACCAAGCCCGAATGCCCACCGTGCTGCTGCGCTCGCTTGGGTCTTTGCCGTTCAAACGCGCGTAGCCCTCCACGGCGTCATTCACGCCATAGCCGTCTCGGTGACCGTCTCAATTACAGTCGTTCACGGCCAGGACGAATTCGTGCCCAATCGCGGCTATTCGGATCCGCATTTCCGATGCCCGTA
>JAYTEX010000362.1:0-7894 GCA_043734785.1 Pseudomonadota bacterium
GACGTGCGCCTGCATGGAAGGATCGATGAAGGGCGGATGACCGGCGTGCTCGGGTGCGTTCATTACGGTGCCTCGTGGGGGGAAGATACCCCGGGGCGCACAGTATGAAGCCGACGGCCGGTCGCGCAAACCTTGGGACGACGTCGAGTCACGGCCCCGCATGACGAAGCCGGACGTCGCAGACCGGCCCTTCAGGAGCCTTCCATTTCCCCGCACTCGACGCGATTCCGCGGGACAGGGCCGGCAAAGGGCAGTTAAATTTCCTATACTCAAGTATCTTGACCGAGACCGGAATCGGGCTTAGTTTTCATTTATCGCTTCTCCGGTAACTCAACCATGCCAACGAATCTTCACGAAATTGAATCACAAGCTCGACTACTATCTGAACCGGAACGCGCGCGCTTGGCATTAACGCTGATCGAATCACTGGAAAACCAAGATGACGGTGACGTTGCCGAGGATTGGCGTGTCGAAGTTGAACGTCGCTGGTCTGAAATTGAAAGCGGCGCTGCTGTGACCGCCTCTGCGTCCGAAGTGTTTGCGGAAATTCGTCACTCCTTGAAGTGATCGAAATAGAATTTCATGACGATGCTCGGCAAGAACTTCGTCAAGCCGCCCGATATTACGAACGCCAAGTCGCGGGACTCGGATTTGCGTTTACCGACGAAGTCGAGCGAACCGTAGAACTTATCCAGGAAAGCCCAGGCATCGGTTCTCCGGTCTGGCAACATTATCGGCGAGGTTTTGTACGTCGCTTCCCCTATTCTGTCGTTTATCGAGAATTCGAGAACAAGCTGTTCGTCGTTGCCGTCGCACATCATCGGCGCCGACCAAACTATTGGCGAGTTCGTACTTAAAATCTCTGCCGAAGTTTTGCCGAAGTCAGTGCTGAAAAATCAGGCTCAGTGGCGCATTTTGCAACGGGCGCGACCGCCAGAACAATAAGTAAATCAGCTAGTTAATTTTTCAGTTCGTAACTACGAACCAGGGGGTCGGGAGTTCGAATCTCTCCGGGCGCGCCAAATACTTAAGTTAATTCAAGCACTCACGGCGATCGCCGACGCCGCTTTTTGTTTCAACAAAACCAGTGCGGGACTTTTGCGGGACTGCACTGCATGTAACGCGCCACTTGGTTCACGATCGCGCGCCACTTGGTTCACGATCAAGCTTTAGGCTGTAATCGCGCCGCAGCAAGGGCTCCTTTCAGGGCCTTTTTAGGTCCATTAAAAGCCCCGCTTTGTGCTGCTTATTAGATGGCCAGCCCAGCGCTGCCGGGCGGGTACGGGCGGATAAATCGCCGCACGATCCCTGTGGTATTTTCGGGCGTGGATGCCTCAGTCATAACGTCTCGAAGCGATCGAGGCGCAAGACAGTCTCATGCACCCTGTGAGCTGCCCAAGGCGCTCAGGATCCATCAGGTAAACCACGCGAGCGCGCCGCCTTGCTGCACCCAGTTCGCCGCGTTTCGCACGAATTCCGTGCAGGCGACAGTGTTTGCTCCGCCCGCCGCAGGATCTGCCGCTTTCTTGAACGCCGGATTCCACGTGATGCCGAATCCGCCCGTGGCGTTTTGCAAAAACATGTAGGTTAACTTCTGGCCCAGGACCGGATTAGTCGGCGCGGGAATAATGATCGCCGCAGTCAAGGCAGCTACGGAAATGAGCTCGCCATTTGAGGCATCGTGAGCGCCTAGCGTCGCAGCGTAGGGCAGGCTCTGCACCGATAGCGTGAGTACGCCGGGGCTCCAGCCAGCTGCCTTGAAGACAACGATCTTCTGCTCATCCTCGATGTAACAGAGCCAGCCCACCGACGGCACGTAGTACTCCCAGACGCCAGCGACGCGGACCGCTATGCGATTCGTAAATCCCGTCCATACGCCAGTCGCGCCGGCCGGGATGATGTATCGATCGCCGTTGACCGGGCTGGCTGGCGGAGTCGTGAGATCGCGATCGATAACGGACGCCTTGGCCAACGCTCCCAGCTTGCGGATATTGGCGTCCATGCCGGTCTGCCAGGCTGACTCGCCCAGCGTCCATCCGTAATTAAGGCCCAAATTTGGATCAGCAACGCTTGGCATTTAAATTCCTCCGTAATACTCGCCGTACCGCATGCCGTAGCCTGCGCGGGCGAAGGTAATGGAATGTGGATATAAGCTGGTGTACCCGTCCCTCGCGGACTCCATCTCGATGGTCACCGTGTCGCCGTTTGTCCCCGCGTCGGTCACCGCCGTCGCGAGATCCCAGGTCTGCGTCACCGCAGTCAAGGCACTATAGGTACGCACCAGCGTCCCCAGCTTGTCTTTAATTCTGATCGTCGTCGTCTGGCCGACTTCGGCGGTAATGCTGCCGTCCGCCTGCGTCACCAGCAAAGCGGTCTGCGTTTTCCGATTCCGCGTTGCCCAGGTAATCACAAGAGGCCCCGCCGTCACCACGGGATACGCCACCGCATTGAACTTCAGATTCCCAGGCGGATAGGGGCGGATGAAGCGGCGCACGATACCAGTCGTATTCTCCGGCGCAGAGGCTTCAGTCATCACCCCGAGACCAGTCCGCGTGAGCGCCTTGACACGCACCGTATCGCCGAATAGATACGCTGGCGTCAGCGTGGGCGCGGCCTCGAAGAACCAGATCCGATTACCGGACGCATGCGCAGCCGGAACAGTGTCCACCATTCCGCACGCGAGGGTGACCGTATTGGCGATGATGTCCAGCGCGACAACGCGGAACAGTTCGCTATCGATGAGCGCCAGCGTTTCGGGCTCTATTGACACTTCATCGAGCCCGAGCCCAGCCGTGATCGCGACAGTGAAATTCGCCACGCCTTGCACAACCGCTGCGCCGAGCTGCGCGGTCGGCGCAAAAGCGCCCTCTCCGTTGTCGGTCCACGGCACACTTGTCGATGCTCGCGCGAGTATCGTATACGCGAATGCATCGCCCGATGGGCGCGCCATCAGCAATTGAACGAAGCCCTCGTCCGGCAACACTTCGCTCAGGAGCGTGTCCGAATCACCTGCGATCTCGCGCGCGACGACCCAGTAAGACGCCTCGGCCAGTTGCCGGAATGGTGCGGCCGCAGGCAGCGATACCGGATCAGTCCAGCCCGTGGGCGGTGGATCGGCATAGATCGCGGCCGGCAGCCCGAACACATCCTGCACAGCCTCAATTCGGATCACGCCTGCATTCCGCTCACCGTAGGAGATCCGCGCGGCACGCATGATCATCTCGGTAATGCCGTAGGCGGGCCACGTGAGTTTGAATGGATCTCCAACGCTCAGCGCATTGGCCGATCGATTCGCGATAATGGTGACCTTCGCCAACGCGCTCGATAACTGTTTGAGTTCGCGCGTCGCAACTCGATTCGCCAGCGCGGCCGTACTGATCCCCGGGTATTGCAGCGTCGTCGAGATCACGCTCCCCTGCAATTCGATCGCAGCGATATCCTGCACCGTCATCGCCGAGTCTTTGTCGGTCGCCGAATCACGATAAATCACCGTCACTTCGTTCGCGATTTCACCCCAGCCAATCCGCGAGAAATCCTCGATCTGCAGTACGTTGGCCGGCGAGTAGATCGGGAGCGTGCTTGCCGTGTAATCGGCGCGTGCCAGCTTGAGCCTGAATAATCCAGTCGTCGGATGCACATACACCATGCCGTCGATGTGTTGACATACCGAAAGAATGAATTCCTCGATGCTGGTCGACGTCTTCCACAGAAAAGACAGCCCGAAGCCCTCCGTAAACAGCGCATCTGCTGCCGCCGTAAATGCGGCGTCATCCATTTCCGTCACTGGGTAACCCATGCCCCACGCGGTATTTGTAAGGCACTCGCGAATGATGTGCGCAGGGTTGGCGTCATTGACTGCGATTGTGGCTTTTGTCGGATTCCATGCGGAAGGGATCCTCCGGGCCCTGATTGACCACGGCTTGACGTACGGATTATTAGCCGAGACTAGCCCATCCCATATCAGCGACAGCACGCCGCGAAACGCGGGCACCGATCCGAGCTTGGATGTGAGGTACGGGTCGGCGACTTGGGCAGATCCCCCCATGCGGATCCTGGCTCGGCCGTCAATGCCGCCCTCCTTCGACTCGCCGCCAAATAGATTACGATTCGCTAGAGTTAGATCGGCATTCACGGCAACGCTGCCGGTGTAGGCGGTGCGCTCGCCGACGATAATTTCAGTCACCGCGTCGACCGGGCCATGACAGTACACGGAATGAAACCCGAGCCCGTACCAATACCCTACCGTGACTTTTTTGCTACTGCCCATTTATCGCCACCTCGACAACGCGCCGCGCCATGTCATCCCCCGTGGCGAGCAACGTCTCGGCTGGCAGGCCCTCGCGCAAGAACGCGTCCCAGTCGAGGCCGTGAAACTCGAACCAGCGCCGCATGCCGCGCGAGCAATAAGAGATCGCTCGGGCATGTTCGAGGCGTACCATGATCATTTCTTGCCGCCCTTTTTCTTGATCGGGACGATTTTCAAATCCCCATACCAAACAATGTTTGGGCCAGTCATGTACCGCGTGCCGAACAGCACCGGAATCTCGGCATTCTGCGACGCGATCGGAACGTCTTTATCCCCTATTTGGCCCGGCTGCACCTTCTGCGTTTTCGGGCGCGGCGTCAGAAGCGACGAGATGATCGTCGTCGCCACCCACAATATGATTTGGCCCCACATCAGGCTATTGCATCCCCGGCGAAGGGATTCTTTCGCGGGATATAGGGGAACCCACCGTAATTGTCGAGATTGGCGAACTTGGCGAGGCAGTCGGACGTGAGGTGGCTGCACCCCGCATACATGCGCACTGTTTGCGCGGTCGCAAGTCCGATAATTGGCGCGCTCAACGTGAGCAATGTCCCGACGTGCGCCACGATCATGCGATTACCGAAATCTGTGTAGATGATGCCGCCCTGAAAATACCCATTGGCCCGTGAGCTAGCCGTGCCCACCGTTACCGTGAGGCCGCTCACTGACGCCACTGTGCCGTCTGTGCGATGTAGTTCTTTCGATACGCCGCAGCCCACGGAATAGAGAGGATGCCGGCAGCCTATTTGGTAGCGTGCGCGCAGCCCCACGCGGGCTAGGCTCGTCGCAATAGGCTCGACCTGTAGGCTCACGCCAGATCCCGCCCATCGCGCGCTCATGACGCGCCCCTTGAAGATCACGACCACCTCCGCGTCAGAGGCGTGCTTGCGGTAAATCGTCAGCGCCATGACGCCCTCCGGTGCGGCCGCGACGAATTCAGTCGCCACGTCGTTATCACGCACGATTGACACTTCGAGCGCCGCCCGATTAATCGCCGATCCCTGCTCGATAGTGCCGCGTGAAATGGTCACGGGCGCGTAGGTCTCCGCTTGATGAACCACCGCCGCTTGCCCAGAGGTAAACGTCCAGCGCGTTACCCCAAGGCTGAAGCGGTACAGCTCTTGTGGCTCGCCTGAGCTGGCCGAAGTCTCAACGGATTGATATGTCATCCCGGGATTACTCGCACCGTCAGCGACACGCGACAGACTGCATCAGTCTCCCACGCGTATTCGACAGCATCGGATTCGAGCCGCACCAAAGACAGCCAGCGCACGACCACGAATTGCGACGGCTGGTACAGCGCCCCGAGCGAGGTATCCAATGTCAGGCCCTCCTCCAGTGGTGGGAAATCACTCACCCCGACCACGCGCCGGTAAAAGGTATTATTGTGCGTCTGGATCAGCACGTCACGCCGCCGCGTATCAACGCCGATCAGCTGATAAATGCCGATGCGGCTGATGCGCATGCCGGTATCCACGGCCGCCATTGCGGCGGTTACCTTCATGTCGTCCTGCCATGAGGGCAGCCAGAACGGCACCAATCGCCCACGCCGCTCTGCGATCCATTTGCGGAATGTCGTGATCGCGGTCCGCGAAGTCAGAAGCCAAGACAGGCGCCGCAGCAAGATCGGCGCGCCAGATTCGTCGTCATAGGCGGGAATGCCGCCGTAGTCCAGCTCGGCAAGCTTGCGCGTCCAGCTCGCAGAAATGGCCTCGCTGCGATCGGGCTTGAGATCGAACACCCGGTAGCCCTGATACGCAGCCCCATAGCCGGCAGTAGGCGGCGCGTCGAAATCTTCCACGTTCCACGCCATGCGCGATATGGATAGCCGATCCGTCTCGTGCGTTGTCCGTGCCTCGCCTTCGATACGCGCGAGGCGTGCGGGGTAAATGCGCGTGCCCACGGGCCACGTCGTGCCGACAGGCAAGGCCGTTGTTACATTGCCAGCCCCCACCGACAGCACCTCAATCGCTTCGTGCTCGGTCGTCGATTTCCACAGCACCAGAAGGCCGCCCGCGCGGTAGTCATGATTCGCCACATCCGGCACAGTCAGCACCGTCGCGCCTGCGCTAATCTGTGATACCGGATCGGTGCGATCAGTCCACACCGGCAAGCAATACGTGCGCGCACCCCAGCCCCATAACAGCGTATCGATATACTGCGCATCGATGGATTTCTCCATCCATGAATACTCATAGCGCCTTCGAGGAGCCGCCCGAAGCGCGATCCGCTGCTCGCTGGCGTCGTAGGACTCCAGTACATCGGTTGCCCACTCCTGCCGTTCCAGGATTTGATCGATCCAGTTCGGCCGCGCGCTGAACACGATAATGCGCCGGCCAATGACTCTCAGGGTCACGGTGGTGATCGTGAAATCGAACGCATAGCGTGCATCGATCACCGGTGGCCCAATGGTCGTCGCGTCGAGCTGGTACAGCCGTGATTGAAGCGGTGCATAGGCAAGCGGCGGGCTCGGCTGCCCGGTCAGCGTCAGTCCGCCTGTATTGGTGGGCGTGATGCTGGCCAAGCTCTGCGCAACAAAGTACGCGTTCCACACTTCGACGCTGCGCGCCTGCGGACTGATGAGATTGCCGAGATCCATGAGGATCGGTACAAGGTGGATTCGATCGTACCAATCGCGCCCGAAGTTGTGTGCGAGCGCGCCGGGAAGATTGCGGATGCTGTCTTGCGATACTGGGTATTGCCCGAGTAACGGGCCGGATGGCGTAGCCCCCATTACCGATTGGTATGGCGGCCAGTATTCTCGGAGGTACTCGAATACCTCGTTCGTGATGTAGGTGGTATCGCTGACCTGCACCGGCGAGACTGAGACAATGCCGGGGTAATTGGGCATCGATTAAGGCCCGTCGTATTTGATGGCCCAGCCGATGGTTCCGGAGTGACTAGAAGACGCGTCGCCATCACGTAAGGTGCTATTTTTTCCCAGCCACGGCCACAGCTTCCACTTATCAGAGCCGAGCGTGATCACGTCGCCCGCTTCGTGGTTATCGATGCGGGTCATCCGAATGTGCGGGATTTCGCCTAGCAACGTGCGCTTGTTGCTGGGGCGAAACATCGTGATATGGTAAGGCAACAATACCGCCTGACTATTCCATGCGTTCGGAATTCGATTGATTAAATTCCCAAGAGTGGGAGACCCTGCCGCCCACGGCGTTACATTATCGTGAGAGCTAAGCCAAACCGCCGAGTCTATCTCCGCGTGCACTAGGCTTCGGGGATTGCCGTTACTACCATTGTTATGATTGGGTACAAGAATTGCCCCGCCGAGAACGGTCTGCGGCGTTTGCGCAAGCAAAACGGCTGGCAAAGACGTAAGTCCCGTCCCTACTGTTGCAGAACACCAGGTTCCGCCTGTCCAAGTGCCGTATTTTAGAAGGCGCCCGAAAGCGACGTATTGAAATTTTGAGACGCTATAATTCACCACGCAATAGATATTGTCCGTGTCCGTGAAGCCAGACAGAAAATAGGTCACCGGCCAGCCAGTCGCGATAGAGATCAGCGGAATTTGCGGCGCGACCGAAACTGTGAAAGCGGCATTCAACGCGGCCTCAATGCTTAGATCGGTGGAGT
>JAYTEX010000363.1:0-3668 GCA_043734785.1 Pseudomonadota bacterium
AAGTCCGTCTCGATCCACGACCATAACATCGGCCGCAAATAATTCCTCATAATCGCTTGAGGCCGCGCAAGCGAATTTGAATTAGGGATGTCCCCATTCCCAAGCGAATTTGAATTAGGGATGTCCCCATTCCCAAGCGAATTTGAATTAGGGATGTCCCCATTCCCATTCCCCAGATTAGGGATGTCCCCATTCCCCAGTCACCATTCCCCAGAGCACGGGCAACGCCGAGCCCTGCTGGCAGCGCTGAGTTTTCTGAGATATTGAAAGCCGTTAATCTGCCCACTCGAATACGCTAAGAGCCCTTATTTTAGGCTGGGCGCGACCCCATCGCCCTGACCGTGCCATCCGCTACCAGCGTGTTGACTTCTTCTTCGCTGTAACCGGCCTCGCGCAACAGTTCCAACGTATGTTCACCGAGCCGCGGCGGCGGCAGGCGTTGTGCGGCTCTTTCCCCATTAAAGCGTAGCGGCTGTGCGATCCCCTTCAGGGCGCCACGCTGTGTGGTCGTGTAATCGAACACCATGCCCGAGGCCTCGGTATGGGGATGCGCGGCCAATTCACCGAGGGTGTGTACCGGCGAACAAGGGATGCCGGTCGCGCCCAGCGCGTCTATCCATTCCGCGCGAGTGCGGGTGCGCATGATGCTCGCCACCACCGCCACCGTTTCAGCACGATTGCGCACGCGATCGGCATTGGTGGCGAAGGCCGCGCGGTCCGCCAACTCCGGTTGGCCCGCAACCTCACAAAACGCGCGCCACAGGCTATCGTTCGCGACGCCGAGGATCAGCGGGGCATCGCGGGTATCGAACACCTGGTAGGGGCAGAGTGATTCATGCCCTGAACCGACGCGGAGCGGTTCGGTGCCGCGCTGCCAGAAGCCCTGCAGAAAATAGGCCAGGAAAGCCACCGAGGTATCGAACAGCGAGGCCTCGACTTTGACGCCCCGCCCGGTGCGAGCCCGTTCGAGCAGGCCAGCGAGGATACCGGCCAACGCATGCAAGCCAGTCCCCTGATCGACCGGCGAAAAGGGGCTCCGCAGCGGCGGCCCACCGGGCTCACCGGTGATCGACAACATCCCGCTGAACGCCTGCAACACCACATCGTAGCCCTTGCCTTCGCGCATCGGGCCGACCGTGCCGAACCCCGAAATGCTGCAATAAACGAGGCGCGGATTGAGCGCCGCCAAGGTCTCGAAGTCTACCCCGAGCCTGGCCGCGACCCCTGGACCGAAGCTTTCGATCACCACATCCGCCCGCTTCGCGAGTCGATGACACAGGTCTCGGCCGGCAGGTGACTTGAGATCGACGGCGAGGCTGCGCTTGTTGCGGTTGACGCTCAAGAAGATGGTGCCGTCATCGCCCTCGAAGGGCGGCCAGCGGCGCGTGTCGTCGCCGTGATCGCAGGGTTCGACCTTGATCACATCGGCGCCCATATCGCCGAGATATTGGGTGCACAAAGGGCCCGCGAGAACTTTGGTCAGATCCAGCACACGGATGCCTGCGAGCGGCGTGAATTCGTGCATACCGTTTCTCTCTTGCAGAGTTTCGCTAAATGGTTAAAGACTGTCGCGCGACGGCAACTCTACGATAGCCGTGCCCTTCGCCGTGATCTCATCGAGCTGGTTCCGAACGAAAACCTCAAGGTCGACCAAGTAGCTGCCTTCCTCAATGCGTTTGTCCACAATCGTTGCAAAGCACCAAGATACGTCGCCAAAAATATTTGGCCGCCGCAGCGAGACATTGAGCCTCCGCAGAAAACCGTTGTCCCCCATCCAGTTCGTCATCAGCTGTCCCAGCCAGGAAATTCTTTGCGATCCGACATCGTAACCTCCAGGCATACCGACTTCGCGCGCCATCGACGTCTCAGCATGCCCGCGCGCCGGGCTATCCTGCGCGCCCGTCTTAGGATCGATATAGGCATCTGCAGGATGGCGCTTGCGGTACAGACTGGCGCGGCGGTGTGCCTGGTAGCTATGCCCGCCGCCAGAGTACCAACAGATCATGTCCGTGATATTGAGCGGCCCTTTCAGCATCGGCTGCACCGCGCTGCCGACTTCGACCTCCTGCCAGTAACGTGGCACCGCCCCCCGCAGTTCTTCGGTTTCGATCGCATAAGCGATATGTTCTAGCTCTTCGGGTGAGTAGTGATGCGTTTCGCGCGCGGCGTACTTCAGACCGTCTTTCGCCTTGGCACGGGGCACGCGCGCGGTGCTGCCGAGCGCACGACAAACCAACTCATCGTGCTGGTTGGTGTAGAGCACTTCGCCCGTCTGGATGATGAAATGCTTGGCCTTGCTGCCGTGCTTTTCGACTGCGTCGAGCAAGCGCGCGCGAACTTTGAAACTGTCACGGTGGCGAATCGGCTTGTACCATTCCCAATCCGTGCCGCCATACAGCCATTGGATACCGCGCAGCTTCGGCGCAATCACCGTGGTATCGATGGTGTAGAGAAAGCAGCCAGGCGCGAGCGCGGCTTGCCAGCGGCTCTCGGCACCGTAGCCGGGATCGCAGAAGAGTGGGTTTTCGTCGCCCAGGCCCCAGCAGAAATGGCGCACGCTGTCGGGGCTGGCTTCGGTGTTCCAGGTTTGACTACCACGGCGTAAGTCGATGCCAATCAAGCTACGCGCCTCTGCCAGCGCGCCCTCCCACAGGGCTGGGGCTTGCGACTCTGGGACGGTTGTTTCTAGTTCGTTCATCTTACGTACTCCACGTGCAGGGTTCAGGCAACGACGCCACTGTGCTGTAGCTCAGCGATTGCCTCAGGCGACAAACCCAGCAACTCACCGAGCACAAAGTCGTTGTGCTGGCCCATCGATGGACCACAGGTGTGGATTTGCGGCGAAAAGTCCGAGAAACGCCACGGGGCCTGGAATAGATCTTCATCTCCATACACGGGAATGTTGACGGTGTGCTTGATGCCGCGCGCCGCGAAATGCGGATCGCGCCATTGTTCCTCCACCGACAGCACCGGCGAGGAGGCGATGCCCGCTGCGCGCAATTTGGCGACCAACGCATCGCGCGGCTGATCGCCAGTCCAGCGCGCAATCGCAAGATCCAGCACGCCCGCGTGCGCGAGCCGTCCTGTGCGCGACTGGAAACGAGGGTCTTGCGCCCATCTCTCGCCCACCGCCAACTGTTGCAGTGCCCGCCACTCGACTTCACCCGGCACAGCCAAGGTCAACCACCTATCCTCTTCCAGGGCCGGATAGATTCCATGCGGGGCCATCTCAGGGTGTGCGTTACCCATGGGCGGCCATTGGCGCGCGTGGACTTGGCTGTCGATTAGATACGGCCGCAAAGTGCCGAGCAGCGCTTCTATCTGGGACAGATCGATGTAGCAGCCGTGGCCCGTCAAGCGCACTCGGTGCAATGCGGCGAACACTGCCGCCAGCGCGTGCGTCGACGCATTCGGATCGCCGAGCCCGAAATTGAGCGCGCCGATCGGCGCCTCGCCACGGTAGCCAACCAGCGATTCCAGGCCAGCCGCACTCGACATGTTCGGCGCATAGGCCCGCATGCTCGCGAGCGTGCCAAACTGGCCGGCGGCGGACATCGCCAGCATGACTAAACGCGGATTCACCTGCCGCAATGCGTCGTAGCCCAACTGCGTGCGCTCCATTGATCCGGGCGACATGTTCTCGACCACGAGATCGCTGATCGCGGCCA
>JAYTEX010000364.1:0-3783 GCA_043734785.1 Pseudomonadota bacterium
ATTGTTTCGACCACGGGCGAGCGCTGAAATTCGCGGTCGCGGCCATCTGCCGTTTGTAAGTTCAACTGTTCGCGGTGGTCTCAGTGCGCCGCAGGCGAATCCCGAGCTCCCGCAGTTGATGCTCACTGACGGCGGCGGGCGCTGCTGTCAGTGGACACGACGCGGTTTGCGTCTTCGGGAATGCGATCACATCCCGAATTGAGCGCTCACCCGACATCAGCATCACGATGCGGTCAAGCCCGAAGGCAATTCCCCCATGCGGTGGGCACCCGTACTGCAAGGCATCGAGCAGAAAGCCGAACTTCTCACGCGCTTCGACCGGGCCGAGGCCCAGCAAAGAGAACACTCGCTGTTGCATCTCGGCGCGATGGATGCGGATCGAACCTCCGCCAATCTCGGAACCGTTCATCACCATGTCGTAGGCACGCGACAAGGCAGCGCCGGGATCCTGGGTCACCGCTTCGGCATCAGCGTGCGGCGCCGTGAACGGATGATGCAGCGCCGCCCAGCGTTTGTTCTCCGCATCCCAGTCGAACATTGGGAAATCGACCACCCACAGCGGTTTCCAGGTGTCGGCCACCAGCTTCAGATCCGCCGCCACCTTGTCGCGCAATGCGCCCAAGGCGGCGTTGACGACTTTGGCATCATCGGCGCCGAAAAAGATGACATCGCCGGTCGCGGCGCCCGTGCGCGTGAGGACTGCCTCGACCACGGCATCCGGCAGAAATTTAAGGATAGGTGACTGGAGTCCATCGCGGCCGGCGGCGAGATCATTGACCTTGATATACGCTAGCCCTTTAGCGCCATAAATCGCGACAAAGTCGGTGTACTCATCAATTTGTTTGCGCGAGAGCGCGCCACCACCGGGGGCACGCAACGCGGCAATCCGTTTGCCCGGATCCCGCGCGGCGGCTGCGAATACCTTGAACTCCACCTCCTGCATCACATCCGCCAGTTCCACCAGTTCAAGTGGGTTCCGTAGATCGGGGCGATCGCTACCGTAACGGTGCATCGTCTCCTGATAGGTCATACGCGGGAACGGGTTGGGCAGTGCAATCCCGAGTACCTCCTGATATAGGGCGCGAATCATGGACTCCATCAGATTCGTGACTGCCTGCTCGTCGACAAACGACATCTCGATATCGAGCTGAGTAAACTCCGGCTGGCGATCGGCGCGCAGATCCTCGTCGCGGAAACAGCGCACGATTTGATAGTAGCGCTCGAAACCGGACATCATCAGCAGTTGCTTGAACAGTTGTGGGGATTGGGGCAACGCAAAGAAGCGGCCCGGATGCGTTCGACTGGGAACCAAGTAGTCGCGGGCGCCCTCGGGCGTCGCCTTGGTCAGCATCGGCGTTTCGATATCGAGAAATCCGGCGTCATCAAGGAAACGCCTGAAAAACCGCGTCACGCGCGCGCGAAGCAGAATATTGTTACGCATCCGCGCGGTGCGGAGATCGATATACCGGAACCGCAACCGCGTTTCTTCCTGCACGGCTTGCTCATCGAGCTGGAAGGGTGGGGTCAGCGCGGTATTGAGAATTTCAAGCGAATGGACCAGCACTTCCACCCCACCCGTGGCGAGGTTCGGGTTGACGGTGCCGGTCGGTCGCGGTCGCACCTTGCCGGTCGCTTTCAAGACGTATTCGCTGCGTGCCCGCTCGGCCAGTGCGAATGCGGCCGGGGTGTCTGGGTCGATGACAATCTGCAACACCCCTTCGCGATCGCGAAGATCAATAAAAATCACGCCGCCGTGGTCCCGCCGGTGATGAACCCAACCGCAGACCGTGATCTCCTGACCGGTCAATGGTTCAGTGACGTGACCGCAATAATGGCTTCGCATGGGCTTGAGACTCTCAGAGATTGATTAGCTGGATCAGGCGCTTACCGGCGAGCGCCGGAATAATACGGATTGCGGTCTGTTGCCGCAACGCCGCAACGGTCAGCAAAACACGCGCTGCTGCGCCCAGCAGCGCGTGGGCACCATGGATCAGAAGCGCGTGTCGGGACTGAGCGAGTGCGGCGGGACAGCGACTGCGTCGCGTGTTCTAGTCTGCGGTTCCCGTCACAGCGGGTTTGGCGCTGTCGCTTTTGGCTTCTGTTTTTGGTTCGAGTTTGGTTTCCGGTTTGCTATCGGTCTTAGTTTCTGGCTTGGCGTCAGCTTTGGTGTCAGTCGAACTCTCGGCGGTCTTCGCCCCGCCCTCAGTCCCCTTATCTTTTTTCCCTTTATCCCTGAAATCAGTCACATACCAGCCAGTCCCCTTCAGCGCGAAGCCCGCCGCTTGAATCTGCCTCACTAGGGTTAGCTCGCGACAGGCGGGACATTCCTTGAGTGAGTCTTCAGTCATGCGCTGGACAGCATCAAACTGGTGGGCGCAGGCATCACAGCGGTAAACGTAGGTCGGCATAGGATTCCTAAGTGCAGAAGTTGCGTAGAAGATAGGGGTTCGCCGGATTTTTTCAAGGGTTCTTCGGTGATCTGGCGTGCGACAATGTCTAGTATCATGCCCTTATCGACGCGCACATGCACCCCGCGCGAGGGCCGCGTTACTTGTACCGTCCCTCGCGGCTGGCTATTATCCGCGCCTCCTTTTACCCGCCCCTGCGCCGTTAGCTCAGCTGGTAGAGCAGCGGACTTTTAATCCGTTGGTCGTAGGTTCGATCCCTACACGGCGCACCATAGAATTCTATTTATATCAGCCTGCTACGAGATATTCGCAAAAATAACGATCACCCACGCCTAGCCTTTGGTGGCAGTAACGGTTTTGATTACCGTCCCGGCCGTGCCTGCAAAACGTTGCGGGGAGACAAAAAAAGAACGCGATGCATGACGCCGTTATTGGCCGGCAAGGACGCCGTCGTTGGGGCTACGCGTACGGGTGAATAAACTCGTCACCGGCCTGAGCGGACGCTCCTGTATCGACTGATTGAAGCCCACTACCCGGCGTTCGTAGAGCATCTGGCGGCGCGTGATCGGACATTGCCGGCGCATGTGCAGCGCGAGTTCGAAGACTATTTCAATTGCGGCCGTTTGGAGCACGGCTTCCTGCGAGTCCGCTGTGCAGACTGTCATGCCGAGCGACTGGTGGCATTCAACTGGGCGCTCCTGCGCATCCCTGCGCTCGCGGCATGAGTGATTCCCTTCACGGCATAAACGGCGCGGATTACTCCGGGCATCCTGCCCTCCGCCCTTCGGGCCAGCCTTCGGCCGTTCAAAATTGCTCCCGGCGATTTTGTCTGCTCGAGCTGCAGCGCGCGCCGGATGGCTAAGGGGGCGGCCTTGCTGGTCGACGAAGTGCTACCCCGAGAACCCATGCAGCAATGGGTGCTAAGGGGTCCATTTGCATTGCGTTATCTATTCGCTACTCATCCCGCCGTGATGGGCCAGGTGCTGGGCATCGTCAAACTCGAGCAGGCCGTCGGGGTCGACTTGAGGCAGTAATCCGGGCACGCGAACTCCTGGGGGACGCCAGGCGCTAGCGGGCTGGCCCTGTGGCGCTGAGCTTAGCACCCACCTGCAAGCTGCGGTCGGGTGCTGGATCGGGCCGGCGAACAAGTGATCAACACATTTTTAAACATCGTATTAAGTTCGCGCCGGCGGTGCCGATACCGTAAAAAATCCAGGGGTCACGAAAAAATCCAGGGGTCAGGTCTCTCTTTGTGGCATGCGAGAGAGCATGACCAGACCCCTCCGCATCGAATTCGCCGGCGCGCTATATCACGTCACGTCCCGGGGTGATCGGCGTGAGCCGATCTTCGAAGACGACGAAGATCGCGTGAAGT
>JAYTEX010000365.1:0-2405 GCA_043734785.1 Pseudomonadota bacterium
CGATTAGCTGAGATCGAAGCCCTCGTAGCCCTTGGCAGCGACGTCGGCAAAGATCTCACGGTAGGCGGGCACGCCACCCGCGAAGAGCAAGAAACGGCCGCGAATGTTCTCGGGATTGGTGCTGCCATAGAACCATGAGTCCTTCATGTCGTCGATCAGCAGGCCTTTGGCCGAGTTATAGCAGCGCTCGGTCCATGCCTCTTCGGCTTCCTTGGTTGTCTTGATCGTTTGGAAGCCGTTCTCGCGCATATAACTGATGCATCCGATAATCCATTCGACATTGCTCTCGACGCAGCGCGTAATGTTGCAGAACAGTGCAGGATTGTGCGGCCCCATAATGGCGAAGAAGTTCGGGAAGCCGGAGAATTGCACGCCGAGATTCGTTTTGGGTCCGTCGGACCAATGCTCTTGGAGCGACACACCTTGTTCGCCGCGGATATCGATCCGCAAGAGTTCGCCGGTGATGCTGTGAAAGCCGGTGGCATAGATAATGATGTCGAACTCGTGCGTAGTATCCCCGGTTTGGATGCCGCTGGATGTGATCTGCGTGATCGGTGTTTCGCGCAAATCGACCAGCGAGACGTTGGCCCGATTGAAAGTCTCGTAGTAATTCTTCTCTCCCGGACAACGCTTGGTACCGAAGGTGTGGCTCTTCGGGATCAACTTCTCGGCAGTCACCGGATCAGTGACCCGAGCGCGGATTTTCGAGGCGAGGAACTCGGCGACTTCATCGGCAATTAATCGTGAGGTAAACGAGTCACTGTAGTTCCCGAGCCATAACGCAAATCCGCCTCGGTCATACAGCTCCTGATAGTGCGCCAAACGTTCCGCTTTCGGCACATCTACCCCGGCGCGCGGGTCCTGGTCGTGAATAAAGCCAGCCCAGGTGCGTTTGCACAGATCAAATATCTCATGCGCTTTCTGCTTGAGTTCCTTCTGTTCTGCCGCCTCAATCGGGCGATTTCCCAGCGGTGTACACCAATTGGCCGTGCGCTGGAAAACCGTCAGTTGAGCGACGTCTGGCGCGATGGATTGAATGATCTGAACGGCTGTCGGGCCACTGCCGATGATGCCCACGCGCTTGCCGCTGAAGTCGATGGTTTCCTTCGGCCAGCGGGCGCTGTGCAGCGATATCCCTTTGAAGCTGTCGACCCCCGCGTAATCCGGAAACTGGTGCGCCGAAAGCAAGCCGGTGGCGGCGAGCACGAAGCGCGCGCGAGCACGCACACCGCTTTTGGTCTCGATTTCCCACAACTTCTCGCCGGCGTTGTAGATCACGGTGGCGACGCGGGCATTTAATTCGATGTCGCGTTTCAAATCGAATTTGTCGGCGACGTAATGCAGATAACGCTCGATCTCAGGCTGACCGGAAAAATGCTCGGTCCACTCCCATTCGTCGAGCAATTCCTGAGAGAACGAATACTGGTAGGTATAACTTTCTGAGTCGAAACGCGCACCTGGGTAACGGTTCCAGTACCAGGTGCCGCCAATGCCGGTACCCGCCTCGAAAACGCGTGCCGAGAGGCCGAGTTCGCGGAGCTTATAGAGCGAATAGAGCCCGGATACGCCGGCGCCAATCACAATTACATCGAAATCCTGACTCATTGGAACGACCTCCTAACCCAATACTGACCCAACACAATAGCACGTCATAGACAGTAGACAAATATGACCGCCTGCTTCCCCAGGGCGAGATCGCTTAAAAGATCTTGACATCAAGAGGTTGGCATGATCGATTGTGGCTTTCCGAAAGCGAGTTGAAGCGATGTCGAGCCTAGATCTGTTGGCGCACTTATCGGTTATTCGAGATCCGCGAATTGACCGCAATAAGAAGCACGATTTGTCGGAGATGTTGTTTGTGGCGGTGTGTGCGGCGATCAGTGGTGCGGAAGGCTGGTCAGATATCGTGGAATTCGCGGAGGCCAAGGAAGATTGGTTGCGTCGTTTTGTGCGTCTGGAGAATAGGATCCCAGTCGATGACACGTTTGCGCGGGTGTTGTCACGAATCGCGCCGCACGCCTTGCAGGCGTGCTTGATGAAGTGGACGCAGGCGCTGCACACACGGGTGGCCGGTGAGGTCATCGCGATCGATGGCAAGACCGTGCGCCGCTCGCATGACCGCCGGCATCATCGCGGCCCGCTGCACTTGGTGCGCGCGTGGGCGACCGAGGCGGGGCTGGCGCTGGGGCAAGTGGCGACGGAAGTAAAATCGAATGAGATCGTGGCCATTCCGGTGTTATTGCGTTATCTAGAGCTGAAAGGCGCCATCATCACGATTGATGCGATGGGTTGCCAACGCGACATCGCCGCGCAAATTATCGAACAAGGCGGGGACTACGTGCTGGCGGTGAAAGGCAACCAAGCCGGTCTGCATGACAGCATCGTAGATTTTTTTGAGACGGCGC
>JAYTEX010000366.1:0-14847 GCA_043734785.1 Pseudomonadota bacterium
CAGGCAAGAAACGCGACTACAGAATTAAAGTGGACGACAGACGATGAACAAGAAACAGGCTCGCCAGCGCCGCGCGAAGGAAACCCGCAAGCACATTAGGGAACTTGGTGCGCTCCGGTTGAGCATCCATCGTACGCCGCGGCATATCTACGCGCAGGTACTTTCCGTGGATGGTTCGCAAGTTCTTGCGGCAGCGTCTACGGTCGAAAAGGAATTGCGCGTGACACTCGCGTATGGCGGAAATGCGGCGGCGGCGGCGACAATCGGCAAACTCGTCGCGGAGCGCGCAGTGGCAGCGGGAATCGACAAGGTCGCGTTTGACCGTGCCGGTTTTAAGTACCACGGTCGAATCAAGGCGCTGGCTGATGCTGCGCGCGAACACGGTCTAAAGTTCTAGGCCCAAAATTCTAGGAGTGTCG
Source organism: Pseudomonadota bacterium (assembly GCA_043734785.1). Classification (GTDB taxonomy): domain Bacteria; phylum Pseudomonadota; class Gammaproteobacteria; genus CAIKBL01. The sequence goes on from JAYTEX010000366.1 coordinate 420, forward strand.
AGTCCATGAGCGGTAGCGAAACCATAACGGAAAGCGCGGAAGGCTATCTTGAAAAGCTGGTAGCGGTTAACCGTGTTGCCAAGGTCGTCAAGGGTGGCCGAATCTTCGGATTCGCAGCGCTCACTGTGGTGGGAGATGGCAATGGTCGGGTGGGCATGGGTCGTGGCAAGGCGCGCGAGGTGCCGGCTGCCATCCAAAAATCCATGGAAAATGCACGACGCAACATGAATACCATCGCACTCAATGGCGACACACTTCAGTACGCGCTCATGGGGGAACATGGGGCGGCTAAGGTCTATATGCAACCGGCCTCTCAAGGTACGGGAATTATCGCGGGCGGCCCGATGCGCGCGGTGTTCGAGGCGGTTGGGGTCCACAACGTGCTCGCGAAATGTATTGGCACGTCCAATCCAATCAATGTGGTACGCGCAACGATCAACGGGCTTCGCAATATGTCTTCTCCGGACTATGTCGCGAGCAAACGCGGCAAGTCCGTTGACGAAATTAGAGGTTAAGTGCTGTGACGACTTCAAAAAAACTCCAGGTGACGCTGATTAAGAGCGCGGCCGGCCGGATCGAGGCGCATAAGGCTTGTGTGCGCGGCCTTGGCTTGCGACGTCAACGTCATACGGTTGAATTATTAGATACTCCCGAAATCCGCGGCATGATCAACAAAGTGTCCTATCTCCTCGCTGTAAAAGAGGCCTGAGATGTATCTAAATACCATTCATCCGGCGCCAGGCGCCAAGAAGGCCAAGAAGCGGCGCGGTCGCGGCATAGGCTCCGGACTAGGTAAAACGGGTGGGCGTGGTCACAAAGGTCAAAAAGCGCGTGCGGGTGGCTACCATAAGGTCGGCTTTGAGGGAGGCCAGATGCCCATCCAACGCCGCCTTCCCAAGTTCGGCTTCCGGTCAATGAAGGCTCTGCGACGGGACGAAATTCGCCTGAATGAGCTGGCTTACGTGACCGCCGAAGTCATCGATCTGCTGGCACTCAAAGCCGCCGGCCTCGTGCGTAACGACGTACTGGATGTGAAAGTGATCGCGAGTGGCAAATTGACACGCGCCGTGACCCTACGCGGTTTGCGCGTGACAGTGGGCGCGCGTGCGGCAATCGAAGCTGCCGGGGGCAAGGTCGAAGCCTAAGGACGATGGCCACGAGTACCAAAAACATTTCGGGCGGGCTCGCCGGGTTGAACAAGCTCACAGAATTGCGCCAGCGCCTGATTTTTCTGGTGGGCGCGCTGGTAGTTTTTCGAATCTGTACGCATATTCCGGTACCAGGGATTAATCCCCATGCGCTAGCAGAGTTATTTAATGCGCAAAGTGGCACTATCCTCGGAATGTTCAACATGTTTTCGGGTGGTGCGCTGGCACGCTTCTCAGTTGTTGCGCTGGGCATCATGCCCTACATTTCTGCATCGATTATTCTGCAGCTGCTGACGCTGGTCCACCCAAAGCTCGAGCAGCTCAAGAAGGAAGGCGAGACTGGCCGCCGCAAGATTAATCAGTACACCCGTTACGCGACGGTCGTGTTGGCGGTGTTCCAAGCGACCGGCATCTCTATTATGTTGGAACAGCAGACGAGCGCCGGGATGCAGTTGGTCATGTTTCCGGGTTTAGCATTTAAGGTTACGTGCATTTCAGCACTGGTGTCGGGAACCCTCTTTCTGATGTGGCTAGGTGAACAGGTTACCGAACGCGGGGTCGGTAATGGCATATCGATGATCATCTTTGCGGGCATCGTGGCCGGCTTCCCACGCGCGATCGGCGGCACGATGGAATTGGCAAGAACAGGTGAGCTGCACATATTCTTGGTACTGACCTTGTTAGTGCTAATCCTTCTGGTGACCGGGTTGGTTGTGTTTGTGGAACGTGGGCAGCGCCGCATCACGGTGAACTATGCTAAACAGCAACGTGGGCGACAGATGTTTTCGGCGCCGTCCAGCCATCTGCCGCTCAAACTTAATATGGCGGGGGTTATTCCGCCGATCTTTGCCTCCAGTATCATCCTGTTTCCAAGTACAGTGGCGGGTTGGTTTGGTAACGCGCAGGGCTGGAACTGGTTGCGCGATTTGGCGAGCGCGCTATCACCGGGGCAGCCGATTTATGTTGGGCTGTATGCTATCGCTATTGTGTTCTTTTGTTTTTTCTACACCGCACTGGTGTTTAACCCGAAGGAAACTGCGGACAACTTGAAAAAGTCAGGGGCGCTCGTGCCTGGATTCCGGCCGGGTGACCATACCGCGAAGTACATCGATGGCGTGATGACCCGACTTACCGCGGCAGGCGCTGTCTACATCACGTTGGTGTGCTTGTTGCCGGAGTTTCTGATCGTTGAATTTAACGTGCCATTCTATTTCGGTGGTACGTCGTTGCTCATCACGGTAGTGGTGGTGATGGATTTCATGGCGCAAGTGCAGGCCCATCTGATGTCCCACCAGTACGAAGGATTATTGAAGAAGGCCAACCTCAAAGGGTACGGCCGGCGGCCCAGAGCTTAAGCAGGAAGACTCTCAATGAAAGTACGCGCATCGATCAAGCCGATTTGCCGCAATTGTCGGATCGTCCGACGCAAGGGCACGGTCCGAGTGATCTGTAAAGATCCTCGACACAAGCAGCGTCAAGGTTAACGAATAAACGAGGCACCGAGTTATGGCGCGTGTTGCAGGTGTAAACATTCCGGACCGGAAACATACGGTCATTGCTCTCACCCATATTTATGGCATTGGTTCGACGCGGGCGGGCAAAATATGCACGTCTGCCAAAGTGCCCCCAAATGCTAAGATTAAGGATTTGACTGAGGAGCAGCTGGAGTCGCTGCGCACCGAAGTTGGCAAGTTCACGGTTGAGGGTGATTTGCGACGTGAAGTTTCTATGAGTATCAAGCGCCTGATGGATCTGGGTTGCTACCGCGGTGTACGGCACCGTAGAGGGCTGCCGGTCCGCGGCCAGCGCACGCGCACAAACGCACGCACACGCAAAGGCCCGCGTCGCATGGTCAGAAAGTAAACAGGGTATTTTCGTATGGCAAACGCAGAAACATCGACCAAGACGCGTAAACGAGTCAAGAAGACCGTCGTCGACGGCATCGCCCACATTCACGCATCTTTTAATAACACGATCATTACGATCACCGATCGGCAGGGGAATACGCTGGCCTGGGCTACCGCGGGAGGTAGTGGTTTCCGCGGCTCTCGTAAGAGCACGCCGTTTGCGGCCCAGGTTGCGGCCGAAAAGCTTGCGCACGTAATCGATGACTTCGGCACACAGACCTTGGACGTTTTCGTCAAAGGTCCAGGACCAGGTCGGGAGTCTGCGGTTCGCGCCTTGAATGCTGCTGGTTTTAAGATAACCAACATTACTGATGTGACCCCAATTCCGCACAACGGCTGCCGGCCACCTAAAAAGCGCCGCGTATAACGATCGAGGATAGTGCATGGCCAGATATCTCGGACCGAAATGTAAGTTGAGCCGACGGCAGGGAACGGACCTGTCGCTGAAAAGCCGCGCGCGTGGCATCGAGACGAAATGTCAGCTCGAGAAGCCACCGGGCCAGCACGGCGATAATCGGAATCGTCGGCAATCCAACTATGCGACTCAGCTGCGAGAGAAGCAGAAGCTACGTTACATCTACGGCGTTTTGGAACGCCAGTTCAGTAACTACTACAAGGAAGCGGCCCGCCGCAAAGGTGCCACCGGCGACAACCTACTGAAGCTCCTTGAGTGCCGACTCGACAATGTCGTGTACCGCATGGGTTTTGGTGTAACCCGCTCGGAATCGAGGCAGCTAGTTTCGCACAAAGCCATCACAGTCAATGGGGCGGTCGTGAACATTCCTTCCTTCCAAGTCAGCGCGAAGGATGTGGTTAGCGTGCGCGAGCGCGCTAAGAACCAGACCCGTATTCAGGACTCGCTTACGCTCGCCGAGCAGCTCGGTATTCCGGACTGGTTGGACGTGAACGTCAAGAAGATGGAAGGCGTCTTCAAGGCGTCGCCGGAACGTAGCGATCTTCCTGCCGATATTAATGAATCCCTAGTCGTTGAGTTGTACTCGAAGTAAGGGTAGCTAAAGGAGATAGTCGTATGGCGGAAGCACTGAGCGAAATGTTGAAGCCCAAGATCGTGGATGTTCAATCCCTGGGGCACAACTCCGCGCGGATAACTCTCGAGCCCCTGAACCGCGGGTTTGGCCACACACTGGGCAACGCACTCCGGCGCGTATTGCTGTCCTCAATGTCCGGGGCCGCAGTGGTTGAGGTTGAGATCGAGAACGTGCTCCATGAGTACACCACCATAGAAGGCGTGCAGGAAGACGTCACCGACATCCTGCTCAATTTGAAGGGTCTTGCCCTTAGGATGCACGCTCGTGATGAGGCCACGCTCACCCTTAACAAAAAGGGACCAGGCGCGGCTGTGGCGGCGGATATCATGCTTGATCACGACGTAGAAGTCGTTGATCCGGGTTTTCACATTGCCAATTTGGGCGCGAACGGTGAGTTGAACATGACCCTCAAGGTCGCGCGCGGACGCGGCTATCGACCCGCGATGGGCCGTGAAGTGCCGGCGGAAGATGCAGAACACGCCACTATCGGTCGCCTCAAACTTGATGCGTCGTTCAGCCCTGTGCGTAGGGTCGCCTATGAAGTGCAGAGCGCACGAGTCGAACAACAAACCGACCTTGATAAACTTATCATCACGATTGAGACCAACGGTACGATAGACCCGGAATTCGCAGTGCGTGAAGCTGCGGGTATTCTGCGCAGCCAGCTCGCGGTGTTCGTTGATTTGAGCGGCGAGCTTCAGGCAGAGCCCTCGCGCAGGGATGATGCAGAGATAGACCCGATTTTGCTGCGCTCAATCGACGACCTGGAGCTCACTGTGCGCTCGGCGAACTGCCTCAAGGCCGAAAGCATCTATTACATTGGTGATCTCATCCAGCGCACGGAAGTCGAACTGTTGAAAACCCCGAATCTGGGCAAGAAATCCTTAACCGAGATCAAGGACGTACTCGCCGCACGTGGGTTGTCATTAGGGATGCGGCTTGAGAACTGGCCGCCGAAGGGGTTGTACGACCATGAACGCGTCGCTGCTGGGTAAACTATTTTAGACGGGCGCGCAAAGGAATTAGCAAATGAGACACCAGAATGCCGGACGCCATCTCGGGCGCACGAGCTCGCATCGGAAAGCGATGTTTCGCAATATGGCGACGTCCCTGTTTCGCCATGAAGTGATCCGGACGACCTTGCCGAAGGCCAAAGAACTGCGGCGCGAAGCGGAGCCGTTGATAACGCTTGCCAAAGCGGACTCGGTGGCCAATCGGCGCCTGGCATTCGCCCGCCTGCGCGATCGAGAAATTGTGACCAAATTGTTCACGCAGCTCGGGCCGCGCTTTTTGAAGCGCCCCGGCGGCTACCTGCGCATCCTGAAGTGTGGCTTTCGCCCCGGTGATAATGCGCCGATGGCGATTGTTGAGTTGATGGATCGACCGGAAGAAGCGACCGCCGCTGCTGCGACCTGATCAGTCAGCCCGGCAATCGAAAAACAGGAACACCTTTCGGGCCCATTTGATCAGGGGCCCCGCAGTTTGGATAGCAGCAGATCGTTTACCTGCTGGGGGTCTGCGGTGCCCTTGGATGTCTTCATGACCTGCCCGACAAAATAACCCAATACCTTGTCTTTGCCGGCACGGAATTGGGCCACCTGCTCGGGGCTCCCGCTGATGACGGCATCGACTAATACTTCGATGGCGCGATTGTCTGTCACTTGACGTAAGCCTCGTGCTTCAATGATCGCCTCCGGATCTCTTTCCCCGTGCCACATCGCCTCGAAGACCTGTTTGGCGATCGAATTCGAGATCGTCTTGTCACGAATCCGCGCGAGGAGTGCCGCAAGAGATGTGGGCGATACCTTGACGGCTGAAAAAGGCAAGGCTTCGCGTCTGATGGACACGAGTACTTCCCCGGTCACCCAGTTGGCGGCCTGTTTCGGATCGCCGCAGAGCGCTGCGAGAGTCTCGAAGTAGTCAGCGACTGCGCGTTCTTCGGTCAGGGCCTCGGCTTCTTCATGGGATAGACCAAAGTCTGTGACATAACGCACTTCGCGAGGTTGGGGCAGTTCGGGTAAGCGCGTGCGCGCGGTGGCGATTTCCTCCTCGGTGAGCACGATTGGCAATAGATCCGGATCTGGGAAGTAGCGATAGTCGTGAGCATCTTCCTTGCTGCGCATGCTGCGTGTCTCGTCACGCGCCGCGTCATAGAGACGCGTCTCCTGCACAACTTTGCCTCCGGCTTCGAGGATCTCGATCTGGCGTTCGATTTCGTAGTTGATTGCGCGTTCCACAAAACGGAATGAATTCAGATTTTTGACCTCCGCTCTAGTCCCCAAAATGCTTGACTCGACGCGCCGCACCGAGACGTTCGCGTCACAGCGGAACGAGCCCTCTTGCATGTTGCCATCACAGATGCCGATATACTTGACCAGTGTGTGCAGGGTGCGCATGAACTGCACCGCTTCGGAGGCGGAATCGAGGTCAGGTTCCGAGACGACCTCTAGCAAGGGGGTCCCGGCACGATTCAAATCGATTCCGGAGCAACCAGGGTAGACATCGTGTACCGATTTGCCTGCGTCTTCTTCCAGATGGGCACGCAGAATCCTGACCACCTTCTGCGAGCCATCCGGACGCGCGAGTACCAGACGGCCATGCTTGACGATGGGTGCTTCATACTGGCTTATCTGATAACCCTTCGGTAGGTCGGGATAAAAGTAATTCTTGCGCGCGAATACGGATCGTCGTGCAAGTTCGGCCTCAATCGCGAGACCGAATAGAATGGCCATCTCAATCGCGCGCCCGTTTACCACGGGTAATACACCGGGCAAGCCGATATCGACTGCACAGGCCTGGCTATTCGGTGGTGCACCGAAGGTCGTGGCTGCGCCTGAGAAAATCTTGCTGGCCGTGGCCAACTGCACATGAATTTCCAGACCGATCACGGGTTGCCACTTGCTCACGCGTCAGCCCTCGAACGCCGGCGCTTGCGTGTGCCAGTCAGTCACGCGCTGGTACTGGTGCGCGACATTCAGCAGACGCGCCTCATCAAAATAGGCGCCGATCAATTGCAGCCCCACCGGCAGGCCTTCGACCATGCCGGCGGGAATTGAAAGCGCGGGTAGACCGGCGAGGTTCACTGCCGTGGTGTAAATATCGGAGAGATACATGTCAACGGGGTCGGCTGTTTTCTGGCCGAGCCCAAAGGCCACCGTCGGTGCGGTTGGCCCCGCAATCACGTCCACTTCCGCCAGCACCCGTTGAAAGTCTTCCTTGATTAGCCGTCGCAGTTTCTGCGCTTTGGCATAGTAGGCATCGTAGTAGCCGGTGGAGAGTGCGTAAGTGCCGACCAGGATGCGGCGTTTAACCTCGGCGCCAAAGCCCTCCGCGCGCGAGCGTGAATAGAGATCCGCTAGATCCTGCGGCTCTGCGCAGCGATGGCCGAAGCGTACGCCGTCATAGCGTGAAAGATTGGACGAGCATTCGGCGGAGGAAATGATGTAATACGCTGGCACTGCGTACGCGGTTGAAGGCAAGGATACCTCGCGGCATTGCGCTCCCAGACGTTCGAGCTCTGCGACTGCGCGGTGCAGGCAATCGCCAATTTTCGGATTCAGATGCGTGTCGAAGAATTCCCGCGGCAATCCGATGCGCACACCATCCAGTCGCTGCATAAGAAGTGCCGAGAAATTCTCGGAGGCTATCTCAGCAGAAGTCGAGTCGCGGGGGTCATAGCCGCACATGGCATTCAATGTCAGGGCAAGATCTTCGGCCGTGGTTGCCATGGGGCCGCCCTGATCGAGGCTGGAGGCGAACGCAATCATGCCGTAACGGGACACCCGGCCATAGGTTGGTTTAATCCCACTGATCCCGCAGTAGGCGGCCGGCAGCCGTATTGAGCCCCCCGTGTCGGAGCCAGTCGCAAACGGCACCAGCCTCGCGGCGACTGCGCTAGCGGAGCCGCCTGAGGACCCCCCGGGAACGCGCGTCAGGTCCCATGGGTTGCGGCAGGGGCCATAGAAGCTGGTTTCATTGGAGGAGCCCATCGCAAACTCATCCATGTTGGTCTTGCCTAGCATGACCATGCCAGCTTCGCGCAAACGCGTGACCACGGTCGCATCGTAGGGCGCGATGAAGTTATCAAGCATTCGCGAGGCACAGCTTGTGCGTGCGCCTCGGGTGCAAAAAATATCCTTGTTAGCGTAGGGGATGCCAGTGAGCGGACCCGCCGCGCCGGCGCGGCGGGTGCAATCCGCCGCATCAGCTGCCGCGAGCGCAGTTTCCGGCAGGACTGTAATAAAACTGTTCAGCCCCACATCCAGCGCAGCGATCCGTTCAAGAAATGACTGGGTAAGCTCGCGGCTCGAATATGCGCCGTGCGCCAATCCGGCGCTCAACGCGGCGACAGTGACAGGAAAATCCATCGGTCACCTACTCGATCACTCTGGGAACAAGGTAATGGCCATCCTGCGCTTGGGGCGCTTCAGCCAGAAAGGCTGCGCGCTGATCGGATTCGGTTACTGTATCCACGCGGCGGCGTGCTTCCAATTCGAGCGGATGCGCAAGCGGTTCAACACCAGTGGTATCGATGGCGTTCATTTGTTCAATCAAGGTCAGAATGCGCGCTAGCTGACCAACCAATGGCGGTATTTCTGAGTCCTCAAGCTGAATTCTTGCAAGTCGCGCCATCGCTTGCACCTGCGCTGCTTCAAGCATTGGGGGTGGCCTTCTTATTGGTTGATTAAAAAAGAGTTTTGGGGAAACGGCACGGCTTGCTGAAACAGCATGCCACTGTTACATTGGCTGGCGATTCTGGCTGCGCCCGCACTCGACCCGGCGTGCGCTTTCCGTTTAGTTCCAACTCGCGAAGTTTATCACGATCAATCACGATCGGCGGGTCATCATTTTCATCACCGCGGCGAAAACTAATTTCAGACCGCGGGCATTTCAGAGCAGAGGGCAGAGATAGATGTTCAAACTGTTGAGGGGCGTGTTCTCGAATGATCTATCGATCGATTTGGGCACCGCCAACACGCTTATTTTCGTACGCGGCCGCGGCATCGTTCTGAATGAGCCGTCGGTGGTCGCCATCCGACGCGGGAAGAACAACGGCTCGCAACAAATTGCAGCGGTCGGTATCGAGGCCAAACGGATGCTCGGCCGCACACCGGCTCATATCGAGGCGATCCGTCCGCTCAAAGATGGCGTAATCGCAAATTTCACCATCACGGAGAAAATGCTACAACACTTCATTCGTAAAGTGCATGGCAACTCCATGTTCAAGCCAAGTCCACGCGTGCTGATCTGTGTGCCATGCGGATCTACTCAGGTGGAGCGGCGTGCGATCAAAGAATCCGCCGAAGGCGCGGGCGCGCGCGAAGTGCACTTGATCGAAGAGCCCATGTCGGCGGCAATCGGTGCGGGTATGCCCGTGAGCGATGCGAGCGGCTCGATGGTTCTCGATATTGGCGGTGGCACCACCGAAGTCGCGATCATTTCGCTGAACGGCATCGTCTATTCTGACTCGGTGAGGATCGGCGGCGATCGTTTCGATGACGCGATTGTCAACTACGTGCGCCGAAATTATGGAAGCTTGATTGGGGATGCGACTGCCGAGCGTATCAAGCACGAAATCGGATGTGCCTATCCGAGTAACGAAATGCGCGAGATTGAAATTAAGGGTCGCAATCTCGCTGAAGGTCTGCCGCGCAGCTTCACGCTCAACAGCAACGAAATCCTTGAGGCTTTACAGGAACCTCTGGCGGGTATCGTGCAGGCGGTGAAGACGGCGCTGGAGAAGACCCCGCCCGAACTTGGCTCGGATGTGGCGGAGCGGGGAATGGTCTTGACGGGCGGCGGGGCACTGTTGCGCGATCTCGATCGACTGCTGATGGAAGAAACGGGGCTGCCGGTGATCGTCGCAGACGATCCGTTGACTTGCGTTGCGCGCGGCGGCGGTCGTGTACTCGAAATGATTGAAGAGTACGGCCCGGATGTTCTAGCGCTCGAGTAAATTCCGGGAGCGGCGACGCCTGCGGAGGGAAATTCAATTAAACCGCTGTTTCTGGACGAGCCATCTCCGACCACTCGGTTCATCACCTGTGCGGTCCTTTCGTTTCTGCTGATCTCGGTTGATCACACACAGCAGCATCTGTTGGCAGTCCGCGCGGGATTGGGCGTGCTGGTTTATCCTCTGCAGTACGCCGTCAGCCTACCAGTGCAGATGGTCGATGCCCTCGCCAAAGGGTTCACCAGTCACCGTTCGCTGCTTGGTGACAACCAAAATCTGCGTGAGGAGAATCTGGTGTTGCGCAGCCGAGCCCAGCGATTCGCCGCGCTTGAGAGCGAGAACGGGAGGTTGCGCGCGCTGCTTGATTCGACGTCAGAGCTGGGCGAGGAAGTCGTTGTCGCTGACGTACTGGCGATCGAAACCAACGCGGTTAGGCGTCAAATCGTCATCAATAAGGGTAGCCTTCAGCACGTTTACGTTGGGCAGCCGATCGCCGATGCGCACGGTATTCTGGGCCAAGTGGCGGAAGTCAGTCGTTTCGTCAGCACGGCCATCCTGCTCACCGACGCAAGGCATGCTATTCCGGTTCAGATCAATCGTAACGGACTGCGCGCAATTGCGAGCGGCGGTGATACCAACGAGGAGCTGTTGTTGAGCTTTGTGCCGAATAATGCGGATGTGGTCGCCGGAGATCTAGTCGTCAGTTCGGGACTTGATCATCGATTTCCTGCCGGCTATCCGGTCGGTGAAGTGACGGGTATCGACATGCTTACGAGCGAACCGTTTGCGCGAATCCAAGTTAAACCAGCGGCACATGTCGCAAGTGCGCGCGAAGTATTATTGGTGTGGCCTCGACCGGCGCCGCCTGAAACGCCAGCACAGCCTGGCATTGCCAGAACGCAAACGCCCCAATGACCGGATTCATTCAGATCGCTGATGGTGCGCAGGGGAACTAAGTGATTCCGCTTGATGTGCGCTGGATTGGGACGGTATTTTTAAGCATGGCGGTCGCGATCATGCTAACGAGCATCCCGCTGCCAGAATGGATCACGCATTGGCGGCCAGCATGGGTCGCACTGACGCTGGTGTACTGGTGCATCGCGTTGCCGGAGCGGATCGGCGTGTTGACGGCATGGATCATCGGTATCCTGCTGGACGTCATGCACGGGTCGCTGCTCGGTCAACACGCCTTGGGCCTCGCGTTCGTGGCGTTTATCGCACTGTCTTACCACCAGCGGATCCGTGTGTTTCCGGTCGTCCAGCAAGCGCTTGTCGTCGGTTCAACGATATTCATCTATCAGGCATGGTTGCTGATCATCTACAACACGCTCGGCTCAAAGCAGTATCCAAGCACGTTCCTGATGGGCGCTTTGACCAGCGCGCTGGTGTGGCCGTGGTTGTTCATTATCCTCCGCGATTTGCGCCGACACGCGGCCGCCTAAGGGCGAGATTGTTTTGCTGCTGATGCCGATCCAAAAGCGCACGCGATTCAATACCCTCATTAAGAACGAGCCTCACCTCAAGACGCAAGCGCGCGAGGTCGGCATATTCCAACGTCGCCTGTGGTTCGCGGTAGTAGGAATGATAGCGCTCGCCTGCATGCTGGTCGCGCGGCTGGTTTATCTTCAGATCTCGCACTACGACCACTACACAACGCTTTCGCAGGAGAATCGGCTGCGGGTGCTGCCGATACCGCCTACGCGCGGATTGATCTATAGCCGAGATGGCGTGTTACTCGCCGACAACCGGCCGTCATTTGCGCTGGAGGTTATTCCCGAACAGGTCATCGATCTGAAGCGTGCGCTCCGCGAGATCCGCCAGGCACTTACACTTGACGAGGAGCAGATTGAGCGCTTTCATAATGAACTCAGCCAAAAAAGGCGTTTCGATACGGTTACGCTCAAAAACAATCTCACTGAGGAAGAGGTTGCAGTATTCGCCGTCAATCGGCACCGCTTCCCCGGCTTCGATATCAAAGCGCGTCTATCACGCTACTATCCTTTAGGTTCGCAATTCGCACACCTAGTCGGTTTTGTCGGAAGAATAAATGCCGAAGAACTGAATCGCATAGACCCCGGTAACTACAGCGGAACAAACCATATCGGCAAGGAAGGAGTCGAGAAGGCGCGGGAAGCGGCGCTGCACGGCGTGGCGGGTTATCAAAACGTGGAGGTCAATGCGCAGGGCCGCGTGTTGCGCGTAGTCGAACGTGTGCCGCCAGTACCCGGTCAGGATATCCATTTGACCGTCGACACCGAACTTCAGGCAGCCGCAGTCAGCGCACTAGCCGGACAGCGCGGTGCGATCGTGGCGATCGAACCCGCGACTGGAGCCGTGCTAGCGTTTGTGAGCAATCCGGCCTTCGACCCGAATGAATTCGTGAACGGCATTAGCGTCAGGCTCTACGCTGAGCTGCGGGACTCACCAGATCGTCCGTTATTCAATCGCGCCTTACAGGGACTTTATCCGCCAGGCTCCACGATCAAGCCCGCCATGGCTGTTTCCGGCCTCCACTACGGCGTGCGAGCGATCAGCGATCGCACCTGGTGTCCGGGTTGGTTGCGTCTGCCCGGCTATTCACACAAGTATCGATGTTGGCGCAAGAGCGGGCATGGTGAGGTGGATCTTATCCGCTCAATCGCGGAATCCTGCGACGTCTTCTACTACGCGCTAGCCAAAGATCTTGGTATTGAACGCATGCACGAAATGCTGGGGCGATTTGGACTGGGAAACCTGACTGGCATCGACCTTCCCGGCGAACTTAGCGGTCTGTTGCCGTCCCGAGAGTGGAAGCGACGCACTCGCAAACTGCCCTGGTACCCGGGCGAGACGCTTATCAACGGGATTGGCCAGGGCTTCATGCTCGCCACGCCTCTGCAGTTGGCGCAAATGGCAGGCATTCTTGCGAACCGCGGCGAGGTGCTGGTGCCGCGTGTGGTCGCTACCTTAACGGATCCGCTGACGGGCGAAGTGGAATCGATTGCGCCATTGCGCCGCCCAGCGGTGCAGATTTCAAGCGCAGAACATTGGCTGGCTCCCATTGCCGGGATGCATGAAGTGGTGCAGGGTGAGCGCGGTACCGCGCGCACCACTGGCGCGGGTGCGATGTACGAATATGCTGGGAAAACTGGGACTGCGCAGCTTTTCAAAATCGCACAGAACCGCTCGATCAAAAACGAAGATGTCGCAAAACATCTGCGTGATCATGCGCTGTTTGTGGCCTTCGCCCCATTGGACCAGCCAGCGCTTGCACTGGGGATCGTTGTCGAGAACGGCGAGAGCGGCAGCCATACTGCGGCGCCGATAGCGCGCCTCTTATTCGATTTTTTTCTGAACCACAAAAAGGCCGCTGACGATGCAAACGGCTAGCGAACGAGATCTGCTGACCCGCGTGCATATTGATGGCGCAATGCTCGGCGGCGCGTTATTGATCTGCGCGCTCGGCTTGGTGGTGCTCTACAGCGCGTCAGGGCAGTCGAGCGAGGTCGTCATGCGCCAAGGGCTGCGGATGTTACTGGGGCTCGGCGCGATGTGCGCGATCGCGCAGATCAGTCCATTGCGGCTCGCGCGGTGGGCGCCGATCTTCTACGTGCTTGGGACGCTCTTGTTGGGCGCGGTGTTTCTGTTCGGCAAGGGGCGCGGTGCACATCGCTGGCTGGAGTTAGGGTTCATGCGTTTTCAACCCTCTGAAATCATGAAACTTGCGGTACCGTTGACCGTGGCTTGGTTTCTGAACGAAAAATTGCTGCCGCCAAGACTGTCTACAACCGTAATCGTGTTTGCCATGATTCTGGTCCCGGTTGCGTTCGTGATCGAGCAGCCCGACCTTGGCACGGCTGTCCTTATCATGACGGCCGGACTGTTGACACTTTTTTTTGCGGGCTTGAGTTGGCGCTGGATCGCGGCAGCAGCTGGCATCGCCATCGTGCTGGCACCGATCGGCTGGTTTGCAATGCACGATTATCAGCGGCAGCGGATCCTCACGCTGCTCGATCCGGCAAAGGATCCGCTGGGCGCGGGCTATCACATCATTCAGGCGACGATTGCGGTCGGTTCCGGAGGCTGGTCAGGCAAGGGATGGCTCAACGGCACGCAGTCACATCTGGAGTTTCTCCCAGAGCGCGCCACCGATTTCATCTTTGCGGTCTATTGCGAAGAGTTCGGCTTGCTCGGCGTGCTCGTCATGCTGTTGGCCTATTCACTGGTCCTGGCACGCGGAGTAAAAATCGCGTTAGACGCGCAGGAAGCGTTCGGCAGGTTGGTCGCCGCCAGCCTGAGTGTGACCTTGTTCATCTATATTTTCGTGAATATGGGGATGGTGACCGGACAACTCCCGGTCGTCGGGGTGCCTTTGCCGTTGGTGAGTTATGG
>JAYTEX010000367.1:0-6354 GCA_043734785.1 Pseudomonadota bacterium
GATCGCCGCATTGCCCAGTTCAAGCAAACGGTGTTCGATACACTGGCGAGCGAGGATATGGAGTTCTTTGGCACCTTAATTGACGAAATGGCGCATGAACGCGATGTCGAGCCGCGCGAGATCGCCGCAGCACTGGCCTCTCTGGTCCAAAAAGAGCGCCCGTTGCGCATCGACGGCGGCGCGTACGACGGGCCGCCTGCCTCAGCGCATCGTGCCGACTCCGCACCGCGTGACCGCCGCGAGCGCGAACCGCGGCGAGAGTTCGAACCGCGGCGGGAACGTGCCAGCGCGCCCGAGCGTGTGCGAACATTCGTCCCTGAGGGCCCGCGAACGTTCGCGCCCGAAAACCCGCGTGCCAGCGCGCCCGAGCGTGTGCGAACATTCGTCCCTGAGGGCCCGCGAACATTCGCGCCCGAAAGCCCGCGTGAAGCGGTGCCCGAGATGGCGCCCGAGCATCCCAGAGAAGAGGCCCCTGAGCGCCCGCAGATGCCGCCGCTGGATACGCAAGCAGCGACCCTTAAAGACGATCCGGACATCGAAATGGTGCGTTACCGGATTGATGTTGGTCACACCCAGGGTGCCACGCCGAAACATATCGTCGGCGCCATTGCGAACGAGGCCGGCATGGACAGTCGCTATATCGGTCGCATCGATATATTCGACGATTTCAGCACGGTTGATCTGCCGAGCGGCATGCCGCGCGAAGTCCTACAGCACCTTAAGAAAGTTCGGCTGGGTAAGTTCCGTTTCAATCTTTCGGCGCTCACCGAACCGCAGACCAAGGGCCTGGCCGAGCTCAGCGTTGAAGGCGCACGCCAGCTCAGGGGCTCGCCGAAGCCGCGCAAGAAGCGACCTACCTAGCCCGGACGCTGCCCGTCACCGGGCCGCAGGCGTGTATGGCGAATTGGTTTAAAGACGAAATAGAGCATCTCGGCGCGCGCCTGGATAAAACCATCGCGCTCGCTGGCTCGCAGGCCGAAGACAAGATAAGCCGTCTGTCCGAGGAGCTGCACGCGCAGCGCAAGTTCACCCGCGAAGATATCGAATATCTAATCGACTACGCCGCCGAACGTTTCGGTGCGACGGTCGACTCGCGCATAGAGAAGCTGCGTCATGAAACCTCGCAGTTGATCACTCAGAAAATCGAACATATCCGATTCGAACTCTCTGCAGCGGCTGCTGAGCAGAAAAGAGTCGCGCTGCGTAACGCGGGCGTGGCGGTGTTCGCGTCGATCGGCGTCGGGGTGGTGTCCTTACTGTATCGAAAATATGGTCACGGCGAAGTCGCGCTGGTGGATGTTTTTCGTTCCGTGTTGCTGGCCTTGGCCGTGGGGCATGGACTGTGGTTGGCGTTCCGCGCCTTCAGCCACTACCTGCTGACCTCGCGGGTAAGGCGCAATGCCATCGTGGTGAGTCTGCGTTATTTCGAGGTGCTGCGGCCGAAGGGGGCGGTTGGCCATCTCGGCTTGTTCCTATTGCTGGTGGCCGTGTGGCTCCTCGTCACCTTTGGTGGGGATCCACGGGATCTATTCGAGCACCTGCGGTGATTCTCAATGCCCAGCGCGCGAGTCTGCCGCGCACGGTCTGGGCGCTCGGTTTTGTCTCCCTGTTCATGGATGCTTCCTCCGAACTCGTGCACAGCCTGCTGCCGCTCTACATGGCGACAAGCCTGGGTGCGAGCATGCTCCTGATCGGCCTCGTCGAGGGTGTAGCGGAAGCGACGGCCCAGGTTGTGAAAGTTTTCTCGGGCACCTTGAGCGATTTGCTTGGCAAGCGAAAAATGCTCACGGTCATCGGTTACGGCCTGGCCGCCTTATCGAAGCTGGTTTTCCCGCTGGCCTCCAGCATCGTGTGGGTGTTTGGCGCGCGCGTCATGGATCGCGTTGGTAAGGGGATTCGTGGCGCGCCGCGGGATGCGCTGATTGCGGATATCACCCCGCCGAACATGCGCGGTGCGGCGTTCGGATTGCGGCAGGCCCTGGATTCGGTGGGGGCTTTCATTGGGCCGCTGCTGGCCATCGGCTTGATGCTAATGTTCGCTAACGATATCAAGCTCGCACTGTGGTTCGCGGTGATCCCTGCCGCGTTGTCGATGCTCGTGTTGATCATGGGCGTTGAGGAACCCGTCGCCCTCGCGACCCAGTCTCGGCACCCGCTCTCCTGGCGCGATGCAGAGCGGCTCTCCGCGCGTTTCTGGTGGGTAGTCGGCCTGGGGTCGGTGTTTACCCTGGCGCGCTTCAGTGAAGCGTTTCTGGTAGTGCGCGCCGCGCAGCTCGGCTCAGGGCTGTCCTTCGCGCCCCTCGTGTTGATTGTGCTGAGTGTGTTCTATGCGTTAGTGGCTTACCCGGCAGGGATCGCGGCCGATCGGATGCGTGGCTCCAGCCTGTTGCTGGCTGGGCTGCTGATGCTGGTAATTTCCGAACTGGTGTTTGCGCGCGCGACGGGCCCGGTCGCGGTCCTCGTGGGTGCCGCGCTGTGGGGCACGCATCTCGGGCTCACGCAGGGTCTGCTCAGTAAACTCGTGGCAGATACCGCGCCGGCCGGTCTGCTAGGGACCGCGTTCGGCGTGTTCAATCTGGCGAGCGGGATGGCCATGTTGCTCGCGAGTCTGATTGCGGGCGGTGTGTGGCAGTGGTCCGGGGCTGCGGCGACTTTTTATGTCGGTGCCGGCTTTGCCGGCTGCGCGTGCCTCGGGGTCGTCTTGGGGGTTCGCGCGCGGGTGTTCTGACGCTAAGCCGGTGTGGCCCGATGGTGGGCGACGCGTTTCAAATACAGCACGAACGGCAGCAGCAACGCGAAGCTGTAGGCGATCGCCGTATAGAGATCCGAGAACGCGAGCATCTGTGATTGACGCGAGATTTCTTTCGCCAGGCGGCCTAACGCGGCGTCACTCAACCATGCCAACCCCTGCGCGTGGTGCCAGGCCTCGAAGTTCGGGTTGTACGGGGTGACATGGCTACCGAGCACATTCCAGTGTACCTGCTCCTGACGCACGAATAAGGTGCCTGCTAACGCGACCCCGACAGCGCCGCCCAAGGTGCGCGTCACGCTGTACAAACCGGCGGCCTCATCGGCCCGTTCGCGGGGAATCCGATCGAAGGCGACGACGGTAATCTGGCCAAAGATGCAAGCCATGCCGATCCCTTGCACGATGCCGGGCCAAGTGAGCCCCCACATGTCCGTTTCCAGCGAATAGCCCGCCATCGCGAAGCAGGCGTACATGGTGAAACACAAGCCGATCAAGATGAGCTTGCGGGGATCAACCCGGTTCGCGAGGTAAGCGCCGATCAGCAACATGCACACCGCGCTCACGAGCCCGCGCGGCAGAAATACGAGACCTGCGATATCCGCGGGATAACCGAGCAGGCGCTGCGACAGCAACGGTAACAGGATGATAGTGCCGAACATCGACATGCAATAAGTCGCGATCAAAATACAACCCAAGGTGAAATTGCGATCGCGAAACAGCCGTAAATCGATAATGTGATTTTTCACCGACAGGCCACGCCAAACAAAAGTGATCCCGGCAGTGACGGAAATCAGACTCAAGCATTGGATGAGGCGCGACTCGAACCATTCCCGATGATGCCCCATGTCGAGTACTGCCTGCAGCCCGCCGAGCGTCAGTGATAGTAATATCAACCCCTTCCAGTCCGTCGAGAGTTGATGACGGTGCGGGGTGTCCTTCACTTCGCCCCAGACGAGCAGCAGCCCAAACAGGCCCAGCGGCACATTGATATAAAACACCCAGCGCCACACGAAATGTTCCGTGATATAGCCGCCGAGCACTGGGCCCAGTAACGGCGCGACCATGATCGCGACACCCCAGATTCCCATCGCTTGCGCGCGCTTCTCGCGTGGAAATGCATCGAGAAGAACGGTCTGCGATAACGGAATCAGGACTGCCCCGAAGGCGCCTTGCAACAACCTGAACACGACCATCGCGGTCAAATTCCACGCCGCACCACACAAGACGGAAGTCATCAGAAAGCCGATGATCGCGACCAGGAGCACGGATCTGCGCCCGAAACGACCGGTCAGAAAGCCCGTTAGGGGCATGACGATCGCGGTCGAAATCATGTAGGAGGTCACGACCCACGTGATCTGATCTGGCGTCGCGCCAAAGGTGCCGATCATGTGCGGCAGCGATACATTGACCACGGTCACGTCCAACACTTCGAGCAACGCGATCAACATCACCGCGACGACGACTGTCCAGTTCGGGCGATGTGGGGTCTCGGATGTAGGCGCGACCGTGGTCGTCACGGTGGCAGCTCGGTATCAACGGTGACGGTGGCGCTGGCACCGATGCGCAGCGGTGGGTAGGCCGCGAGCGAGCTTCTGGCGATCTGGATGCGAACCGGAAAGCGCTGCGTGACCTTGACCCAGTTGCCGGTGGCATTCTCCGGTGGCAACAAGGAGAACGTCGCACCCGAGCCCGCGCTGATGCTTTCCACCCAGCCGTCGAGCGCGAGGTCGGGATACATGTCGAGCACAATACGCGCGGGATGTCCTGGGCGAATCCGGGCGAGATCGGTCTCCCGAAAATTGGCCTCGAGCCACCAGCTGCCCTCTTCGACTAGCGCGAACTGGGGGCGTGCGACTCTGACCATGGCGCCTTCGCGCAGGCTGAGATTGGTGACCCACCCAGCGACTGGCGCGGTGATGTGGGCGAAGGAGAGTTCGAGTTCGGCGCGCGCGAGTGCGGCCGCCGCTGCCCGTAGGGCCGCGTTGCGATTGTTGCCACGGCCGAGGCCTTCGCGCGCACGGTCAAGCTCGGCACGTGCCGAATCTACTGCCGCCTGTGCTGCGGCATCCGCAGCGGACGCGTTGTCCAATTCAGCGGCGGAAACCAGTTTGCGCTGGGCCAGCAACTGGATGCGAGCCAATGATCGGTGGGCGTTGTCGGCGGCGACTTGTCGCTCGCGCAGGACGGCACTCGCGGCGCGCACCAGGGCACCGTCGGCACCCGTATCCTGTGCGGCTATATCGAGCTGCGCGCGGGCCGCATCCACCGCGGTTTGAAAGGTCGCCGTGCCCAAATCGAACAGCGGCGCGCCGCGTCGCACGTACTGGTTGTCGGTCACGTGGAGTTGCTTGACCGGCGCCGTGATGCGGGTCGAAACCTGCAGAATATGAGCATGTACATAGGCATCATCCGTGCTGGGGTGAAGAGTGCGATAGTGCCAGTACCACACCAGCGCAAGACCAGTGCCTGCCAGCAACAGAATGACCACGACAAAACGCAGAAATTTCACAACAGAGACCTGAATTCGGGAAGGTGAGGTCAGACGTACCGAGGCGACGATAGGGCAGTCCGCGCAGTTTATTGCGGCTGCATGGTACACCGAACCACCTCGGTGCTGCGCCGTGCAGTGGGTGCACAGCGCCCGTTGGAACGGGCATAATGCAGATACTACGAAAAGGGGGCGACATGAAAATTTTATGCGCGGCCGTGGCCGCAATGTTGGCGCTGGGGGTGGTGAGCGGCGCATGGGCGGAGTCACCGGCAGGGATGAAGCTGTATGTGTTGAACTCCGGCAGTTTGAAGCTGGGTAAGGGCGTCCTACAGAACTTCGGGCCGATGGAGCCAAAGATCGAAATCCCGGTTGGCATGTTTCTGATCACACATCCGAAGGGGAATGTGCTGTTCGATACGGGTAATAACGACAAGCTCATCACTGACCGTAGCTACTGGGGCAAGTACGCCGATGCCTTCGAGGCGATGATGACCCCGGAGGTCTCGATCGAGGCGCAATTGGGCAAGGCTGGTCTGAAGCCGGATGACATCAAATATGTGGTGGTCAGCCATATGCATCTCGACCACGGCGGCAATGTCGGCAAGTTTCCACATTCGACCATCGTGATTCAAGATGACGAAATCCACTTTGCATTTTTCCCTGATGAGCCGTTTGCCGGCTCATTCATTCCGGGCGACGTGATGGCATTGCGGTCCGCGCTTGGCGCCACGACGCCAGGCGCGATGCCGATGCTGCGCCTGGCGGGAGATATGGATCTCTTCGGTGATGGGAGCGTGGTGGTCAAGCGTTCGGTCGGTCACACCAAGGGCAGCCAGATGCTGATCGTGCGTCTGCCCAAAACCGGCACCATCATTCTGACGGGTGACGCCGCGTATTTCCGTGAAAATGTGCTGAAATCGATCCCCCCTAACCTGGTGCTCGCCTACGACCCTGCAGGCATCATGAAGGGCTACGAATGGATCCGGTACATGATGGCCAATGAAGGTGCGAATTTCTTCACCGCGCACGATCCAGACGCATGGAAAACCATGAAGCACGCGCCGGAATTCTACGAATAGACACGCAGGCCGAGCGCGTGTTGGCGAGCGGGGCC
>JAYTEX010000368.1:0-5099 GCA_043734785.1 Pseudomonadota bacterium
GACGTAATTTTTAGTGGTTCAAGTTCACGCAAGCCCGTGGGCCAGGCGGTGGTTGAGCTCGTATTCGACAATACCGACGGCACGCTCGGTGGTGCCTATGCGAGTTTTGCCGAGATCTCGATCAAACGCACGGTGACTCGCGATGGCGTTTCGAATTACTACCTGAACGCCGCGCGTTGTCGCCGCAAGGACATTATCGATGTCTTTCTCGGGACCGGCCTCGGTGCTCGCGGCGGCTACTCGGTGATTGAGCAAGGGATGATTTCCAGGGTTATCGAGGCTAAGCCCGACGAGTTGCGTGGGTTCCTCGAAGAAGCGGCGGGTATTTCAAAATACCGGGAGCGTCGACGGGAAACGGAAACCCGCATTCGTCACACCAACGAGAATCTTGCGCGGGTGAATGATGTTCGCGAGGAGCTCGGTAAACAGCTTGGGCATCTACAGCGACAGGCGAAGGCCGCCGAGAAGTATCAGGAGTTGAAGGTTGAAGAGCGCCGGGTGGAAGCGGAAATTTTGACCCTTCGGTGGCGTGCCCTCAACCAGGGGCAAGCGCAGCAGCAGCAATTGATCGTGGAGCGTGAAACGGCGCTCGAGTCAGCGCGGGCCGACTTGCGAGAAGTCGAATTGCGGCAGACGGATCTGCATGTCAAACAGACCCAGGCGTTGGATGCGTTCAATGCACGCCAGAGCGAGTTTTATGCCAAAAGTGCCGAAGTCTCACGGCTGGAGCAGACTCTGCAACACAACGAAGATCGCCGCAAATCGCTCGAACAAGAGCATTCCCGCGCGCGCATCAGCCTGGAAGAGACGACTCTTCTGCACCAGCAGGATCTGGGCAAGCAAGCCGACTTGGCGAGCGAAATCGCAACCCGGGTGCCAGAAGAGGCGACGCGTGCGGTCGCCGAAGCGGACACCACCGACGAGTTGCGACGAATCGAGCAGGCGGCGGAGGAGTGGCAGGTCGAATGGGATACCTATAATCGGCAACAGGCGGAAACTGGACGTATCGAACATGCCGAGCAGGTCCGGCTGGAACTCCTGCAGGCCGGCTTCGCCGATGCACAACAGCGGGCGCAAACGCTAAGAACGGAGCAGGCGCAATTAAACGCGGCGGATCTGACCCAAAACATTCACGCGCTCGCAACTGATTTGGTCGCACGAGAACGTACCTACGATACGCTGACGGGTGAGCAACAAGCCCTGCGCAGCGCACTACACAGTACGCGACTCGCGCAGGAGACGCAGGCCCAGACCCTGCACCGGCTGCGTTCCGAACTCCAGCAGAAAATCGGGCAGGAGTCGTCCTTGAGCGCGCTGCAGAAGGCAGCCCTTGGGCGCGATCGCGAGGCGTTAAACAACTGGCTCGCTAAACACTCACTCGCACAGATGGACGTGCTCGCAGGTTCGCTGCGCATCGCTGAAGGTTGGGAGCTGGCAGTGGAAGTCGCGCTCAAACTGCCGCTGTCGAGTTTGTGCGAAGACCAGGTGGTCGAGCGCCTGGTCAGTATTTCGCGCGCAGACTTACCGGTGGCGCGATTGGGGGGGCTGGAGATCGGCCACCCCCTGGCCCGCACTGATCAGCGCTCGGGAATGCCACCGCGCTTGCTCGATCGAGTGCAGTGTTCGTGGTCGCTGGAGCCATTGCTGGCAGGCGTCTATACGACTGAGGATCTGCCTGGCGCGCTCGCGGTCCGCGCGCAGCTACAGGCACATGAATCGGTGATCACACCGGACGGAGTCTGGTTGGGGCCGAACTGGGTGCAGTTGCCGGGACGTGAGACTATTGAAGCCGGGGTGCTGGCACGTCAACGCAACCTCGAAGAAGTTGGCCTACGGATTACCGCGCTACGCGCGGAGGTAGCAGCCGCGCAAACGACCTTCGAGCAGCAACAGAAAGCTCTCGCGGACGCTGAAAATCAAGAACGCACCGTCACGCAATCGATTCAAACGGCGTTTTCGGCAATCGCCAATTGCAAAAGCCAGTTGGAGATGCGGTATGCGGAACGCACCCGTGTTCAATCACGCCTGGAGACGATCGCCAACGAGATGATCCAGCTGGCGCAGCAGGCAGCCCAAAGTGAATCGACCCTGACAGGTCTGCGCGAGAGCCTGCTGTCATTACGGGAACAGTTGGAGAACCTTAGCCGCAGAGGCGATTCACTAAACCTCGGTCGGCGCAATGTGCAAGCGTCGTTGGAAGAGGCCCGTACGTCCTGGCGCACGGCGCGCGAGGCACGGCACGCGGTGGCGCTTAAACTGGAAGGCCTGCGCTCGACGCATCACTCGCTAGGTTCTGCGTTAGGACGCAATGCACGCTTGGTGCAGGAGTTGTCGGCGCGCTGTGCGGAGCTGGAAAATGTGCGGCGAGACGCGATCTCGCCACAGGATAATCTGACTGCGCAACTCCATGCCGCATTGGGTGATCGGCTTGCGCTAGAGGGGGCACTCAGGGAAAGTCGGTCCGAACTCGAAAACTGCGAAACGGCGCTGCGTCAAACGAATGAACAGCACGTCGCGGACGGACGCGAAATCGCGCGCCGGCAACAGTTACTCGAATCGGTGCGGCTCGAGGAGCGCGCACTCCAGGTGCGTAGTCAAGAACTGGAAGATCGCCTTGAGCAGCAAGGACAAGCACTAGCGCTCGTGTTGTCCCAGCTGCCTGAGAATGCCACCGAGGACGGATGGCGAGAGCGTCTCGCCGTCATCGCGAATCGGGTCAATCGACTGGGTCCAATCAATCTTGCGGCGATCGACGAGTTCGCGCAGTTATCCGAGCGCAGCGCCTATCTGGAAAACCAATGTACCGATCTGACGCAGGCCTTGGCGACGCTCGAAGACGCAATGCACAAAATCGACAAAGAAACGCGCACACGATTTAAGGAGACCTTTGATAAGGTCAATACCGGCCTGCAGACCATGTTCCCAGTCCTGTTCGGGGGCGGGCATGCTTATCTTGAACTGACCGGCGAGGATTTGCTCGCGACTGGTGTGACCGTGATGGCGCGCCCGCCGGGCAAGCGTAACAGTACGATTCACCTTTTGTCGGGTGGAGAAAAAGCACTGACTGCGCTGGCGTTCGTGTTTTCTTTGTTCGAATTAAATCCGGCACCATTTTGTTTGCTGGACGAAGTCGACGCCCCACTCGA
This sequence comes from Pseudomonadota bacterium, assembly GCA_043734785.1. Classification (GTDB taxonomy): domain Bacteria; phylum Pseudomonadota; class Gammaproteobacteria; genus CAIKBL01. The sequence goes on from JAYTEX010000368.1 coordinate 3,147, forward strand.
TGACGCCAATGTGGTGCGCCTTACCGAGATGCTCAAGACCATGGCCGAACGCATCCAATTCCTGTTTGTGACCCACAACAAACTCACGATGGAAATTGCGCAGCAACTGATCGGGGTCACGATGCACGAGACCGGTGTCTCACGCCTGGTCGCCGTGAACATGGACGAGGCAGTGGCGTTGGTCGCGACCGCGTAGAGCCTGTAAGCCGGTCACAGATGAGCGAGAAGCAACGATGACTGGTGAGACGGCGTGTAACCCGGCCATCCGTGGCGCGCGGACGGTGCCGAGGCGGAGAAAAGGAATGCTGCGTGGGTGACTCGTCCTGGGCGTTGAGAATTGCCCTACTGCTGATCGGTATCGCGGTGGTTGGCGCGGTCTACATCTTTGGCGTCGTGCGACGGCGGCAACGCAATCGAAGCTACAGCCCCCGGGTGCAAGTCTCGCCCCGCACCACCCATTCGGGGTTCGAAGACTCGGATCACGGCAGAGATCCCGCCGACGATGAGATTATCGCGGTACGCGTGCGTAACGTTGAACCACTCGCGGATTTGCCGGTGATCAAGAACGAGGCTGTGACCGAACATCCAGCGCGTGTCGCGCCGAAGGCGGTAGCACCCGCGCCGAGCATGAGCGCGCGCCTTCGAGGTAAGCGACGCAACACCACGCAACTCGATTTTTCTTTTCCAGACACCGAACCTGCGGCGGGTACGCCGGCCCCGATCAGGCGCCGGAAACACCCGCCCCCAGAACCCGCCATTCTGATGCTCTATCTGCGACCGGCTTACCAGCTTACGTTCAGCGGACCGAATATCGTGCTTAACGCCAATGTGGTCGGCATGCGATACGGCGATCTGCAGATATTTCATCACTATGGCGCGGGGGATTTGCGGACCGAGCGCGCGCTGTTCAGCCTGGCGAACATGTTCGAACCGGGACACTTCGATATGCAAAGAATCGAAGCGTTTCAGACCGCAGGTCTGGTCATGTTTCTGAATTTGCCAGCGGCGTTAGACGGCCCGGTGGCCTTCGAGTTGTTCCTCAGTACGGCGCAGCGCTTGGCCGAGGGGCTACAGGCCGAGTTGTTGGTCGAACCCAAAACACCGCTGGACAGTGCGAGTATCGATCATTTGCGGCGCATCGCCGCGCAATTCGTGAATCATGAAGGATGAGTCCGCGACGACGCGCGTGGCCGAGCTTCGCGCGCGACTGAATTACCATAACCACCAATACTACGTGCTCGACGATCCCGAGATTGCCGACGCCGAATACGACGCCACGCTGCGCGAACTACTGACGCTCGAGGCCGCGTACCCCGCACTGGTTGTGGCGGATTCCCCGTCGCAAAGAGTGGGCGGGCAAGTCGCCGAAGGTTTCGAGCCGGCGATCCATCTCTCGCCTATGTTGTCCTTGAGCAATGCGTTTAACGTCGAGGAATTCCTCGACTTCGATCAGCGCGTGGGCGCGAAACTGGAAGACGCGGAACTCTGGTATACCGCAGAAACCAAGCTGGATGGGCTTGCGATCAGTCTGCTCTACGAACATGGTCGTCTGGTGCGCGCTGCGACCCGTGGTGATGGTGAGACCGGCGAAGAGGTGACCGCCAATGTGCGGACGATCCGCGCAATTCCACTCGCGTTGCAGGCCCACCCAGCACCCGCATTACTGGAAGTACGCGGTGAAATCTATCTCGATCATGCGGGCTTTTCGCGCCTGAACTCAGCCCAGCTTGCGCGGGGTGAGAAGGTATTCGCAAATCCTCGCAACGCGGCGGCCGGCAGTCTGCGCCAACTTGATGCACGTATCACTGCGGCACGGCCGTTGACGATTTTTTGTTATGCACTTGGGTCAAGCGAAGGTCTCACTGTCCCGGACTCCCATTTTGCGTGCCTACAGTTGTTGCGGCAATTCGGGATGCGAGTCTCACCGGAAACAAGGCGCGTGCGTGGCGCGGA
>JAYTEX010000369.1:0-5557 GCA_043734785.1 Pseudomonadota bacterium
CGCTCGGGATGACGCAGTTTGCAGCCCTGCCGGCGCGGCTTGCGCGTTACCGCGAGAATGGTCGGTTCTTCGATCATGCGCTGCAGGGGATCTCCGGCCTGACCTTGCTCGCGCGACGACCGGACGCTGTGTCCGGTTACTGGGTTTACGCGCTGCGTGCACACCGCCGCGCGGCCCTGTTAGCGAAATTACACGCGCATGGCATCGGTGCCCAGCGCCTCCATCTGCGCAACGATCACTACACGTGTTTCGAGCGCGCGGCACAAGCGCTGCCGGGTGTCGAGTGTTTCGACGCCGAGAATCTCTGTGTGCCCTGCGGCTGGTGGGTCGATGACGCAGCGCGGGCCCGGATCGCAGACTGTCTGCGCACGGGCTGGTAATGGCACCCCTGTTGGCCCCTTGCACGCGCGACGAACTTCCCGCGCTGGTGTCGGCACTCGACGCCGAGTTCGTCACGGCGCGTGGCCGCACGCTGTCGCTCGCGGTGCGCTTTCCACACTTATTCGAACACGGCCGACTGCACCATCTCTATGCCCTGCGCGAGGGACCAAAATTGCTCGCCTGCGCGATTGCGCGGCCTTTCACCTGGGTCGTTGCCGAGCGCCCGTGGCGTTGCGCGATGCTCGGCATGGTTTATACCGCGCCCACCACGCGTGGGCAGGGCTATGCGTCGCGGGTATTAGAGGGTGTGCTGCAGTCCCTGCGCGCGACGGAGTTCGATGTCGCTGTGCTGTGGAGCGCACTGGAGGGATTCTACGCAACACGCGGCTGGCAACGAGCTGATTGCGGCGTGCTCGGCACTGTGCGGCGCACGGTGGCAGCCCCTGGCACTGCCACACCGCGAACGGCATCCGTTGGCTTGGTGTCGTCGAACGCCGCAGCGGATGCCATCCGACAATGCGCGGGACCACCCTTCATCGCGCGTAGCGAACTCGCCTGGCAAGCGTTGCCGATTCCGATCACCCACTGCGAACTCGCAATAAGTGCTCATGCCTATGCACTGATCGGGCGACATGGCGCGCATGCCTACCTCTACGAAATGCTCGGGCGGCCCACGGATTTTCGCGATCTGTGGCAACAATGCACCCACCATACCAGCCAGATCACGATCAACGCAGCACCGCACTCGGCGTCTTATCGCTGGTTAAGCAGTCACACCTCGGTCACCTGGCAGCCGCAACGACTGACGTTTTGGTATCCCTTATCGGCGCCCAGTCAGCGGCTGGCACTGAATTCCTGGTACATCCCCTATTTCGATCGCATTTGATACCGCGCGGTCGCTCACACCACCTGCGCGCGCTACAATTTGTACAGCCGGCGTAATGCCAGCGGGCAGGGGGTGCAACGCGGGATGCAGAACATGGGCGAGCAATTCGAGGCTGTCGACAATGCGCGGGCCGGGTCGATTGAAATAGGCATTGCCATCCGCCACCCACACCTTACCCCTCTGCACGGCAGCCAGTGCAGTCCACTGCGCGTGCGCCCTAAGGCGCTCGACGTCTACTACACTTCGCGCTAAATCAAAGCCACAACAGGCGACAAAAATCAGATCCGGTGCTGCCGCGCGCAACGCGGACCATTCGATCGTGGTCGAGGGTTGTCCGCTGCGACTTAGCACCGGCACGCCGCCGGCCAGCTCGACGAGTTCAGGATTCCAGTGCCCTGCGTCGAACAAGGGATCGAGCCATTCGAGCATGACCACCCGCGGGCGTTGCGCGCCGGGGATCGCGGCGCTGCGCGCCTTCACCCGCGCAATCCGCGCCTCCATCTGCGTGCGCACCAGCGCCGCACGTTCAGGCACCCCCGCTGCCGCGCCGAGCGCAGTGACATTATCGAGAATGTCGTGCAGGCACGCCGGTTGCAGATTGAAGATCCGGGCCGCGCGCGGTAACCCGCGGGCGAGCGCCTCAACGTCACTGGCAGAGACCGCACACACATCGCACAGCGCCTGTGTGACCAACAAATCCGGATCGAGACTCGCGAGCAACGCGCCATCGACCTGGTAGAGCGCAGAGGCGGTGGCGAGTTCCTCGCGCACCTGCCGATCGATGCAGAGACTGTCTGCGCTGTGTGCGATGCGGGTCCTGGTCACCCGCGGCAAGCGCTCTACCCCAGGGGGGAAATCGCATTCGTGCGACACCCCAACCAATTGTTCGCGTAAGCCGAGCGCACACACCAGCTCGGTGGCGCTCGGCAACAAACTGACAATTCTCGGGCGCATGGCGATCCAGATTCAGGAACTTACGGGGATACTCGGCATGTTCGGTCGAATTGTCCAGATTGATTGAAAGTAGGTTCTGGTGGCGCACCTAGGACATACCCTCCCGTTGCGTGGCGCGCAGCTTGCCTTTATGTACGCTGGACGGTACTTTCCCCTTACGACGATTTCCACAGCAGCCAATCATTTCAACCAGCCATGTCACTCCACCGTCAAGGGATCATCAGCGGCGTCGGGGAAACCCGCTACTCGAAGCACTCGGGCAAGAGTGTGCTCGCGCTGCATCTGGAAGCCTCGCTCGCGGCGATCGCGGACGCAGGGCTAACGCCTAAGGATATCGACGGCATTATCCCGTATGCCGGTATGGGGGTGGTGGCTGAGGATTTTATTACCAATTTCGGCCTGCCCGACCTACGCTTCTCGGCCAACACGCCGCTCGGCGGAGCAAGCCCAGTGGCGGCGATGCAGTGCGCGTTGGCGGCAGTCGCGAGTGGCCTGTGCCGGCACGTGTTGATTCCGATCGCGCGCAATGGAGCCTCGGGGGGGCGGGTATCGGCACGCTTACGCGAAATGCCACAGTTCCGCGCGATCGCCGAATTCGAATTACCGCTGGGCGCGTTCGCCCCGGCACAGATCTATGCACCGATGGCACGCCGACACATGGCACTTTATGGCACGACCTCGCAGCATTTCGCCGAAATCGCGGTGTCGACACGCCATAACGCGATCCTGAACGGCAATGCCATGATGACGGCGCCGATGACCGTGGCGGATCATCAAGCCTCGCGCCTGATCGCCGATCCGTTTCACCTCTACGACTGTAGCCTCGAGAGCGATGGTGGCGCGGCCATCATCGTCTCGCACGCCGCTTGTGCACGCGACCTGCCCCAGCCGCCGATCGTGGTGCTTGGCATTGCAGAAGGACATCCGGATTCCCCGAGCGCCATCACGCAACGCCCCGATCTGATTGACCTCGGGCTCGACAAGGCCGCCCCACGCGCGTTCGCGATGGCGGGCGTGACGCCTGACGAGATCGATGTAGCCGAGATCTACGATTGCTTTACCTATATCGTGATCCGTCAACTGGAAGCACTGGGCTTTTGCGCCCGCGGCGAAGGCGGCCCGTTCGTCGCCTCCGGCGCGATTCGCCTCAATGGCAAACTCCCGATCAATACCCATGGCGGCCTGCTCTCGCAATCGCACATGGTGGGGATGAATCATATTGTCGAGTTGGTGCGCCAACTGCGCGGCACCGCTGGACGCGCGCAGGTGGCCGCTGCGCGCATCGGCCTCGTGACGGGTTACGGCGACATGGGGGATGGCAGTGTCGCCATCCTGGCGCGCGCATGACAGACATAAGCCTTCCCGCGCGCCCCCTCCCTGAACCGACTGCGGAATCGCAGCCCTATTGGAGCGGCTTGCGCGAGCATCGCTTACGGCTGCAGCAATGTGCAGCCTGCGGCAAAGTACGCCACTATCCGCGCCCCCTGTGCGATGCCTGCTACTCCAATGAGATCACCTGGATCGAGGCGGGAGGTGACGGCGTTGTGCACAGCTGGACCGTGGCCCACCACGCGTTCCATCCCGCGTTCAAAGCAGACTTGCCCTATATTCTGATCACCGTCGATCTGCCCGAAGGCGTGCGGCTGATGGCGCCCTTTCGCGGTGCCGAAGCCGCATTGCGACTCGGCTTGCCCGTGCGCCTGATCTTTGAAGATCCGAACCCGGACTTGACCCTCCCCGCCTTTGTCCAGGCCTGATCGGCGCCGCGCCGGGCACGGTCCAGGTGGCGCCTGCGATTGCACGCGCGGCGCAAACAGCGGGCCGCCGAGTTTCTGCTGACGTTGGCCGATGATGCTCGCGCCCCTATAGTTGGTCCGGCGGAGGCCGCTATGACCTGAGACATTTTTCGTCCGTTCAAGTATCAATAATGCAATCGTCCGTGCTCCAATCTGCGCGCAAGGCAGTGGACCCCCTCAGCATCGAACAACTCGAACTCAAGGGCTTCTCGCGTAGCCTCGCTGAACTACAGTGGCTGTTAGTGGCGTTAGTCATCTTGTATTACGTCGCACCGAAGGCACCGATAGAGAGGCCGCATCTTTTTGTGGGTGCGACCGTGTTGTACGCATTCACGGTGCTGGCGCATCGTTATAGCGGCCTGTTTAAGCAGGAAACTCGCCGACGACTGGCCGCCGAAACCTGGATGATGGTGCTCTTCATCACTTGGTTGTTGAGACAGACAGGCGATAGCGATAGCCCGCTGTTGAATCTCTATCTCCTCGTGCTGATCATGAGTGGTTTGACGCTCGGCAAGACCACCACGCTTCTGCAGCTGCTGCTCATTGTCGTCCTGTGTGTGCAAACCGACTATCAGGCGTTGGGTGCGATTCCCTTCTCCACTGCATCCTTGGGCGAGTTGATGGTCAAGTTTGCGCCGTTCGTGCTCACCACCTATCTGGTGACCTTGCTCGCCGCAGACCTCCAGTTCTCACGCGGCGCGCTGCAGACAGTCTCGCAAACCGATGAACTCACCGGTCTGCCAAATCGCCGTGCCTTTCAAGAAACACTGCGTCACGAATACGCGCGTGCCATCCGGGACGCCCGCGTATTCTCGATTTTGATTATCGATGCCGATGGGCTCAAACCAACGAACGACACCTACGGACACGCGGCAGGTGATCGGCTGATTCACCAGATTGCAGATGCGCTCAAAGATACCTTGCGTGGTTCCGACCGCTACGCGCGCTATGGCGGGGACGAGTTCGTCGCGCTGCTACCGGACACAGATGCCTGTCATGCTTTCGACGCGGCTGAGCGCCTCCGGCTGTGCGTGGCCAACACCTCTTTCGATGTCGGTGGCAGTCGCGTGAGTTCCACAGTGAGCATTGGCGTCGCGACTTATCCGGCAGATGCCCGCGATATCGAGCGACTCGTCGCGGTCGCTGATCGCGCACTCTATCAAGCGAAAAGCGCAGGCAAGAACCGTATTGGAAGCGTTCCCAGCGCGATACCGGCCAGCAATTTATCTGCAATTTCAGGTGCAACGTAGCATGCCACGTTTTTTCGTTCATTCAGTCACGATCGGCACTCGACTTGTACTGATCAATAGTCTGCTCGTGATCGCGATTTTCGCGGTCAGCGCCTTGGCTTGGCGTGCATTCGATACGCAGCATGCCGCCACGCGCGAATTGGTGCGCATCAGTCACGCGCAACGTTACAACCAGGACGCTGACATGATGCACGATGCATTGCGGGCCGATGCGTACTCTGCACTGCTGGTGCGTGAAGGGACACGCTTCAACGCGGACGAGGTGCAAAACTCCCTGCGCGAGAATGCCG
>JAYTEX010000370.1:0-4036 GCA_043734785.1 Pseudomonadota bacterium
CACAAACAGCCGCTACCGGCGTGGCCACAGACGATCGGGGTAATCACCTCGCCGACTGGCGCCGCAGTGCGCGATATTCTGCACGTATTGAAGCGGCGTAACCGCGCCTTGCCCGTGATCCTCTATCCAACCCCGGTCCAGGGCGCTGCGGCAGTTCCTGGGCTCATCAAGGCGCTCGAAATTGCAAATCGCCGGGCCGAATGCGACGTGCTGATAATCGCCCGGGGTGGCGGCTCGCTCGAAGATCTTTGGGCTTTCAATGAGGAAGCCTTGGTCCGTGCAATTTTTGCCTCACGCATCCCCATCGTCACTGGAATCGGCCATGAAATTGATTTCACGCTGGCCGATCTCGCGGCCGATGTGCGCGCGCCGACGCCGTCCGCCGCCGCCGAACTCTGCGCGCCGGATGGCCAGCATTTGCTTCGTCAGATCGCCCAATTTGAACAGCGACTCCTCAATCACGCGCGCTCCCAGCGGTTACAACTTCAATGGCGGCTGGAAAGCGTTACACGCCGGCTGGTGCACCCCGGGCGCAGAATCGAGCAGCATCAACAGCGCCTGGACGAGATCGCACGGCGTCTGCCTCAGGCGATGCAACGGGCGCTGCAGCGGCACTCCAGTCGCCTCAAAACAGCCGTCGCCGGTTTTAAATCCCGCGATCCTGGCCCACACCTGCAGATGCTGCGCCAACGACTGGCGCAGCTCGAACGCCAATTGCCGTTCGCACTCCGTACGCGAGTGACCCAATTCGGGGCACGGCTGGCGATGGCCGAACAAACGCTCGCAGCCGTTAATCCACTCGCCACGCTCGAGCGCGGATATGCAATCGTGACTGACGGGACGGGGAAGATTGTGCGTGAGGCAAGGCGTATAGAACCCGGCGCGCGGGTCCTCGCGCGCGTGGCGCACGGCATCCTGGCGTGCACGGTAGAGAGAATCCAGGAATAAAAACCGCCTATCGGCTATCGATGCATTAGCGGGACAGGTAATGAAACCGATACCAGGCCAGCCCCAGGTATTCATGCAAGGCATCGTGGGCAAGCGCCAGCGCCTGGACCGATGGCACGAAATCAAAGACCGTGATTTCTGAGGCGTCGAAGGTTGCTCTAAAGCCAAGTGGCGCTGGGTTCACTTCGAAACCTCGAGACTCGAACATCAAGCGTGCGCGACGCATGTGCAGGGCGTGTGTGACGAGCAGAATGCGCTTCGATGGCACGAGGTAACGGGTGTATTCGGCATTCTCAGCAGTGTTCCGACTGCCGGCTTCCACCCACTGCACGGGCACTTTGAAGGCCTCGTTGACCACTTCCAACATCAGCATGCCTTCTGCCACGTTGCCCCCCGTCACGTCGCCGCCGACAAGCGCCAGCGGGAGCCCCAGAGCACGGTGCAGAAATACCCCATAGCGCAAGCGTTCCAAGGTGCGCGGGTGCACGGTGTCTTTGCCGCCATATTCGGGGGCCGCAGGGTAGCGTCCGCCGCCGAGCACCACGATGGCTTCTGCCCCCTTGGCACCCTGGCTGACATCAAAGGCGGCCATAGATTCCAGCGGGAGCGCGAGCACGGTCCCGATGATCGGCATCATCAGGAACACGAGCGAACCGAATGCAATACGGATCATGATCGCCCCGGCGCGCGGTCGGCGTCGGCGCGTGCACCATCCAGCCAGGGCCAGCAACAGATTGCCGCACGGCGGCAACAGCAGCCCCTTGAGCAGATAACCCAGCGCAATATCCATCACCACAAATCGTGCAAGGCCGTCGCGCGCGCACCGCTCAGGAGATGTTCTCCCCGGCCGCTTGCCGATCTGCGTGATAGGAGGAGCGCACCATCGGCCCGCTCGCAACGTGCTCGAAGCCAATCTTCCGCGCCAGCACCGCAAGCGTATCGAATTCCGCCGGCGCGACAAAGCGCACAACCGGCAAGTGGGCACGACTCGGCTGCAGGTATTGGCCGAGGGTCAAGCGATCGCAGTCATGCGCGTGCAGATCCCGCAGCACGGCTTCGACTTCTGGGATTTCCTCGCCTAGCCCGAGCATCAAACCGGACTTGGTCGGCACCCCCGGCGCCAGCGCCTTGAAGCGGCGAATGAGTTCGAGCGACCAGGCGTAATCCGCGCCCGGCCGCACCTGGCGATACAGGCGCGATACGGTTTCGAGGTTGTGGTTAAACACATCTGGCGGTTCACGTAACAGCGCCTCGAGCGCGACCTCCATCCGGCCACGAAAATCTGGCACCAGCACCTCGATTTGGATCCCCGGCTGTGCGGCACGTACGGCGGCAATGCACGCGCCGAAATGCGCGGCCCCGCCATCACGCAAATCGTCCCGATCAACGGACGTGATCACCACATACTTCAGATTCATCAGCCGCACCGCCTCTGCCAGATGCGCGGGCTCCTCTGAATCCAGTGGCAGTGGGCGACCATGCGCGACATCACAGAACGGACAACGTCGGGTGCACAGGGCGCCCATAATCATGAAGGTCGCCGTGCCCTGTGCGAAGCACTCGCCAAGATTAGGGCAGGAGGCTTCCTCGCAGACCGTGTGCAGTGATTTCTCGCGCAGCAGTTGCTTCAGCGCGAGCACCTTTGGATCCGTGGGTGCCTTGGCCCTGATCCACGCCGGCTTGCGCGGCAATGGTCCCACTGTCGCCTCGACCTTGATCGGGATCTTCGCCACTTTGGCGCTGCCGCGCTGCGCGCGAGTAGGGGTTAGATTTTCCATGCGGGTCCGTTCAATTGGGTACCGAAGTGCTGTCGCCATTATTATCGATCGACACTCGACCTAGCGCACCTGATGGTTCGAATTCCTGCCGGAGTGCACGTTCGAGAACGGGCATGACGTGGGCGACCGAGACGCTTCGCCCAAGCTCCACCAGGCTCGTGACCCGCAGTCCTGCGTACCCACAGGGATTGATCCGGGAGAATGGCTCGAGGTCGAGTGAGACATTGAGTGCTAGCCCGTGATAGCTAAAGTGATTACGAATACGTAACCCCAGCGAGGCTATTTTCGCATCGTGCACGTAGACTCCAGGCGCTCCTGCGCGCCGTTGCGCGGCAATTGCATAGCTCGCGAGGGTGACCAGCAAGGCGCTTTCGAGCCGACGCACGAGCTCGCGCGGCCCGATCCCCAAACGGCGCAGATCGAATAACGTATAGGCCACGAGTTGGCCCGGCCCATGATAAGTCACCTGCCCGCCGCGATCGGTCGCGATTACGGGAATGTCACCGGGATTCAGCAGATGCGCGCGCGACCCGGCAAGTCCGAGCGTGAACACGGGTAGATGTTCGACAAACCAGATTTCATCGCAGGTATCGACCTGGCGGGTGGTCACGAATTCGCGCATCTGGGTCCAGACTTGGGTGAAGTCCGCCAATCCGAAGTTTTTCGCGACTATCGTCATAACACCATCAGTATGCGCGCATGGCCGCTCAACTCGCGGTATAGGTTGTCCAGTTGTGCCTGACTGTGGGCGTTTACGGTCACGGTTATCGACACGTAGGTCCCTTGTTTGCTGGGCCGTCGTTGCACCGCGCCGTCGGGCAGGGTTTGCACGTGCCGTAACACGATCTCCACCACCAGGGCATCAAAATCATCCCCCGCGTGGCCCATGACCTTGACTGGAAAATCACACGGAAACTTAAGCAGCGAATTATCGGTATCGGGCATTGCGCGGTGGCCTCGCTGATGGACGGTTGCAAGGTGCTAAGGTCTGCTGAAAGGGTCGCTCCGAAGTCTAACCGAGAGGCGCTGGCAAGCGTCAGGACTTTCTGTATCGGCACGCGACCCGCTCCCTAGGCCAGACTAGGCCAAAACAGCGAGCCCGCATGCACCGCCCTTAGCGCGTGATAACCCGCACGATCGGGCGAACGTTGCGCATGGCTGCAAGCACCACATAAGCATAGCGCGTGGTCAGCATCAGCGCCTGCTCGGCCACCTCGATGGCGAGTTCCTCCAGCGCCGCGTCATCTACCATGTTGACCAGCGGGATGACCCGTGCGTGACCGACGCCCCGCAAGGCGCCATCCGGGCTG
>JAYTEX010000371.1:0-2352 GCA_043734785.1 Pseudomonadota bacterium
CGCTCTATCGGCAACTCGCCCTGTTCACCCGCTTTACCGGGGTGGCATCCGTCGATCCTCTGGTCGATCTTGAACGATTTCGAATCGGCGGGCCCAACAGCGTGCGCGCCTATGCGTCGTCCGAACTGGCGGGCGATAGCGGGTACTTTTTCAGCACCGAATTACAGTATCCCATCCCCTTCGTAACCGGCATGCCCACCAGCATCAAGGCGTTTTTCGATACCGGCACGGTTTACCGTAAAAACCATAATCTGATGGGTGTTGAACACAGCGAATCGCTGTCCGGTGCGGGGGTGGGCTTGCAGACCTCTGCCTACCGCACGCTTTTTTTCGATGCCGCGATCGCGCAGCCGATCGGCGCGTATGACACCACGGACAGCAATCGTGGCGTGCGCTTCTGGGTGAATGTGTCTGCAAACTTTTGAAAAATCAGAATAGGTTCCGCCTACCGTCTTTGATCATCCCCTGTAATGATGAAACGTGTCGGCGCGCTCAGCAGACGCTGACCTGCGAAGACAGGCGGGGGATCGGCTTCGGTACGCCCTTGAGGTGAATGCTATGCACGCAAGAACAATGCTCTCGCTCACACAACTTGCGGCCGCGATCCGCCAGGTCACTTACGGCTTGGGCGCCCTGCTATCCATCCCCGGGTTGGCGGTGGCCGGGCCGACCGGCGACCAGCTGGTCCAGGGCAGCGCGGCAGTGGCGCGACCCGATGCACTGACCACGCGGGTCACGCAGGCCAGCGAAAATGCCGTCTTGAATTGGCAATCGTTTTCGGTCGCGGGCGAAGAGTACGTCCAGTTCATCCAGCCGGGCACCCAATCGGCCATCCTGAATAGAGTGGTGGGAGGCCATGAATCCGAAATTCTGGGCCGCATGGAGGCCAATGGGCGAGTGTTTTTGGTCAATCCGCAGGGGGTTTATTTTGGGCCGGGTGCGCGCGTGGATACTGCCGGCTTTGCGGCCAGTGCGCTCGATATCGACAACGCCGATTTCATGGCCGGCCGCTACGTGTTTTCCAAAGGCGCGCAGCCCACTGGCCGGGTGCGCAACGACGGCCATATTCATGCCGATGAATTTGTGGTCTTGATGGGCGATCGCGTCGAGAACGGTGGTTTGATTGAGGCGCGCCTCGGGACGGTCGTCCTGGCGGCCGGCAGCGCCACTACCCTGCAGCTCGATGAATCCGGGTTGGTGAGTTTCTCAATAGATGAGAAAACGGCTGCCGAGATGGCAGGGGTCGAGAACTCCGGGCAGATCATCGCGGATGGCGGTCGTGTGTTGATGAGCGCCAAAGTGGCCGATGACCTCGTGGCCACCGCGGTGAATAATTCCGGGCTGGTGCGCGCGCACAGTGTTGAGGAGGCGGATGGGCAGATTTATCTCCGCGCGGTCGGGGGCAATGTCACCCATAGCGGCGTTCTGGATGTCGCCGGTGAGCAGGGTCAATCGGGTGGTCGCGCGATTATCAGGAGCGATCAAGATGTGATGCTCGAAGCGGGCAGCCGCATCGACGCGACGGGTAGTGGAGCAGGCACGGGCGGTGTGGTGCGCCTGATTGCGGATCAAAAGCTGACGGTGCGCGAGGAAGCGCTCGTTGACGTGCAAGGTGGAGCGTCGGCCGTCACAGGCGGTGGCAAGCTCGAGTTGAGCGGCCATGTCACGATGGATGTGCAGGGGGAGACGAGAATCGGGGCCGGCGGTCGGCTGCTGATCGACCCAGCGCGCTTGCGGCTCGAGAATAATAGCAATGGCCCAACGAGTGGTCCTGGCCTCGTTTCGGTGGGCAGAGGATATGTCGAAAATAACCTGAATATCGGAGTCAGCGTCACATTGGTCGCCTCCGATGAAATTTTCTCCTCCGAGGCGATGACGGTCAATGCGACTGGTCTTGCCGATTTGGCGCTTAAAATCGGCACCGTCACCCCTGATTCCAACGGTTCGCTCCAAGGGACTGACGGCCTTTTTGTTTGCCGCAGCCTGGGCGTTTGCTTTGTTGACGAAGTTTTTGGCAGTGGCTCGTTTATCCCTGATGCCAGCGGCGACATCCATCTGGCCGGCGTGAACTTTAATCTGAACGGCGAGTTGCATGTGCAGGTGGGGACCCAATTCGGAAGGGCAGATTTGGGCAATGTCTTTGCTTCGAGGATCATCATCAACGATCAGATTTCGCCGGCTGGTTCAGTCGTAACCGGCAATCTCTTCGCGCACAATGGCGGCTTCGCGCAAGTTCTCGTGCGCGGCGGAATCGTCACGACCGGAAATGTTAGCGCCGTGAATACCGGGTTCAGCAACGCCGAAGCACATGTGAGCATCAGCAGCACGTTTTTAACTGTACAGGGAGATCTG
>JAYTEX010000372.1:0-2542 GCA_043734785.1 Pseudomonadota bacterium
AAACCGATTACGTCGGAGTCGCCGGCCCCGAGGGCCCGGATACCGTCCAGCGCCACCCTGGCAAACTCATATTTTCCGGACGCGAAAGCTATGCCGATCGCATCGAGCATTAGATGCTTGGCGCGCGAGATTACGGATCGAGGAATTTGGTCGTACTTAACACTCGTTGCAAATTCCGAAAGTGCGTCTGCGATAAACATTTTTTATTCCCGATTTCTGCCTCAATGTCCGCGTGCTTCATCTCGACGGTGCGCCAATCCGCGCCGGAGGCGTCGGCTAGCGCGGGCGCCACGCCAGGCTGCTGCCCCTGCGCCGGCGCATTGAGCGCCGCGTGCTCGCGCGTGCCCTGTACGGTGTAAATATGCGGCGCGCTGCGGTTGATCTGGAGCTGAAAAATGTCCGGCCGGTTGTAATGCCCGGCGAAGTCGTGCCTGAGCTTGGTCAGCACGCCGAGTTCGAGATTGCATTCGGCGTAGAGTATGCCTTCTTCCGCGCCCATCGGGCCCGCAAGGATGCGGCTATTCGGCGCGACGATCACACTGCCGCCGCACGAATCGGGATCGCGCAAAAACTTCTCGGCTTCCGGTCCGACTTCGAGCTTGATCATCTCTTCGTCCACCGTGCCGCACGCCGAGATGACGAATGCCTTGCTCATCTGCGCGAACGCCTGCGCGTCGACCGTCACGCGATTGCGCAAAGGGTCGCCGCCCGTCGGAAAATGATTCGGCCAGCTCATGACGTGGATGCGCGTGCCTTCAGCAGTCAGTGCAAACACCGCAAGCGGATTCGAATTCGCCGCAGATCAAGCCGCTCATCGGGCCGAGCTCGGTCGGAAACGCGCCGAAGGTGTCGCCGAAGCCGCCCATGTGCACGAGCCGCTCGCCGACCGTCGGCATGATCTTCTGGTGCTTGCGCATCAGCTTGCCGTCGGGCCCGATATAAACCTGGGTATTGAACATCGTGCCCAGCGTGTTCGGCATTTTCTCGCACACACCGCGTGGTTTCGCAGGAGGCCGGCCCCGGGACTGATTCATCATTCGGATCGAGGCAGCCAGTATGCGAGTAAGGCGTTTCGTAGCAAGCTCACAGAGTATGGCATGCGCTGTTCAATGAGCCGCAAGGCCAACTGCTGGGATAACGCGCCGGCGGAGAGTTTCTTCAACAGCTTGAAGAACGAACGCGTGCATGCGACGCGCGAGGAGGCGCGTCGCCGATCTGTTCGACTACATCGAAGTCTTTTACAACCGGAGTCGCCGCCACTCCACGCTCGGCTATCAATCGCCGATTCAGTTCCTGCAGGACTGGATCACGACTCAGCATGAGCGGAAAATAGCGGCTTGATGCCACTCCCTTGGAAGACGAAAAACAGAGGGAACCTCAGTGGACGGGATGCTGCGAACAGCACCACTATCCTGCGCCATACCTTTCGCGCTCGCCGCAAAAGTCGCGCGGCCCGGCGCTACCGTCATCGCGATGACCGGCGACGGCGCGTGCGGATTCCATCTGCTCGAGCTCGAAACGGCGGTGCGCGCGGGGCTCGCGCTCGTGGTCGTGGTGGGCAACGACGCGTGCTGGAACGCCGAGCACCAGATCCAGATTCGCTCGTATGGGAAAGCACGCGCGCGCTCTACCGAGCTCGCACCGACGCACTACGACCAGGTCGCGGCCGCGCTCGGCGCCCACGGCGAGCTGGTGACGCGAGCCTCCGATCTGCCGGCTGCGCTCGCGCGCGCGGCGGCGTCCGGCAAGCCCGCGCTCGTCAACGTGATGATCCAGCGCCTCACGGCGCCCACGGTCGGCGCGGCTTCGCGTGCCCGTTAGAGGCGACTTACTCGCGCTACTGCGCAATCTCAGGATCCGATGATCTCGTTCAACCCCTCGATGATTTGCGCGAGCGCTTCAGGCGACGCGCGCCCGAGCCTGGAGCCAAGACGCTCGACCGCCAGAGTTCGAATTTGGCTGATCTTGACCCAGGATCGCTTAGCTAACTTCGCTGATTTGAGCTCATAAGTAAGAGGAAAACCGGCGCGCTGCGATTGGCTGGTCAGTGCCAGGGCTATAACGGTGCCTGACCGCTCGTTGAATACATCCTGGCTCAAGACCAGCACCGGACGCTGACCGGACTGCTCCCGACCCCGCACCGGGTTCAAGTCCGCCCAGCGTATTTCACCTCTCAGTATTCGGGCCACGATTCGAGTTCCTGACCCAGCCCTTCCTCTGCCAGCGCCTTCTCGAATTTTGGATCAAGCTTTGCACATTCCGACGCAAGCCTGCTGCGATCGATACGCGCAAGCTTTTCCGCGACCGCTTCCTGGATCGCACGGCTGCGGTTTGGAAACACACGCTTGGAAACCAATCCATCAACGCGATCGAGGGTTTCGCGGTCGATGGTGATCGCGACCTTTACGCTAGCCATTGGCCAACCTCCGTGTTATTGGTATGACATATTATCATACCGCCGTGCCTCTCGACCTCACTCATTCTTCCACACCCATGCGATAGCCGACGATGAGCTCGGCGCCGACCTGCGTGCGTATTGCAG
>JAYTEX010000373.1:0-3268 GCA_043734785.1 Pseudomonadota bacterium
AGGAATCCGTGTGCGGCATCGGCGGCACCCGTGACATAGGCCGCCTGGCGCGGCCGGTCTTCTGGACGCCGTCCCCAGGTGCGATCGCGCATGCCAATGCAGTCGATCGTGATCTTCTCGCCATGCAGCACCAACTCGCCGGTCACCCGGCCGAACTGATCAAAATGATGCGCGCTGCCGAAGGTCGAGCCGACGGCGGTCAGTGGCTCCGGCGGCATCACCCCTTCGAAAATGAGGGAAGCTTGCAGACGTTCACCGTCCGCGTAACCCAATGCATAGCGCGTGCAGGATTCCAGCACGCGAATTGAAACACCGTTCGGCAGACTGCAATCGGCAAGATCAATCACGGTGGGTAACTGCTGGGTGGAATAGTTCGCGCTATACAGGACTTCCCAGGGCAGATGCGCACGGTGATCCCAGATCCACGCACCCCCCGCGACAGTGCCGATGTTCGGCCGCACCATGGTATAGAACCAGCCACCAAGGCGGCGTTCCGGGTGATGAAACGAGAACCACGCGGTTTCCGTCGCCCACCAGTCATCGCCCATCTCTTCGAAATGGAAGTGATCATCGCGCGCGGTAAAGATCTGATCGCTCATGCTGCCACGGTCTCCGGCGTTACCTGGGTTCTGGTCGACATCACTGGCTAATCCTATCAGGACCTTGCTGCGGCAATTCTGGGTAGCGGTGCCGGTGCCGGTGCCGGTGCTCGCAGCATTTTCCAGCACCACGCCATAACCACCATCACCGCTGATGCATCAGCGGCATCCCGGGCACTGGACTGCGCGCGTGCAGCACGTAATCGCTGACCACACTGCCGATGTAGAGATCGCGCAGGTCGCGCCCGCCCCAACTCACATTGGTGGGGCTGCGCATCAGGCGACCTTCCGGATCGGATAACACGGTGACCACCGTGCCGCCCGGCGTAATGGCGACGATCTTGTTCGCCATCACCAAGGTCACCCACAAATTCCCCTCCTGATCAAAACCGCAGCCGTCGGTCGCCCCAAGTTCATTGCGTAACGCAGGCGTCAGCGGGCGACGATCCTGCACCTCGTGATGGGTCAGGCCAAGTGGCGGGCCGTACCGGTGCGGTGCGCCCAGCGTGCCATCGGCCTGCAGCGGCAGGCGCACCACATCACAGGCGGAGGTCTGGCACACGAAGAGATTTTTCTCCTCAACGTCGAGGGCGATCCCATTCGCAAATTTGAGGCCTTCGGCCATCAGGGTGACGCGCCCATCCGGATCGTAACGGAAGATGAAGCCATCGTCCTGGCCGTTGAACGCGGCATCTACTGGCCCCCAGGTGGAATGCGAGCACCAGATCTGTCCCTTCGAGTCGAGCAGCGGATAATTTGCGCCGAACAATTTGCGCCCGTTGATTTCGCTACACAGGGTCGTCACCTCGCGTGTGCGCGGATCGAGGCGTTGCAGCGGTCCGCAGCCATCTTCCGGACCGCCGAAGTTCGCGATCAAAAGGCGGCCGTCAAGATCCATATTAATGCCGTTCGGCGCGCCCCCTGCGTGCCCGATTCGATCCAGCCCGCCGTCCGCCCGGACCCGCGCGCAGGCACTTTGTTGATCGGACAACCAGACCGTGCCGTCGCGCGCGACCACCACGTCTTCGGGTCGTTTGACACCGACACCGACCTTGCGGCATTGCGAAAGCTCGATGGCTTTGAGCGTGCTCACGCGGGTGCTCTTTTTGGGGGGGCGCGCATGCGACGCGCGCTAAGCATATTTCGGCGCGCGCTTTTCCAGGAACGCACGCACCCCTTCGGTAAAATCTGTGCTGAGGCGTACCTTGTCACCCTGCGCCTGTTCGGCGAGCTCGCGCGCGAGGGTCGCTTCGGCGATCCCTGCGCTGATATGCGCTTTCACCGCCTGCACGGCCAACGGGCTGTTGGCCGCGATCACTTCCGCCAGCGCCAGCGCCTGCTCGAGCAGTGTATCTGCGGGGACAATTTGATTGATGAGACCGATCCGCACAGCCTCCTCGGCACTGATCATCTCGGCCGTCAAAAGCAGTTTCATCGCATGCACATAGCCTATCTGGCTAACCAACTTTGCCGTCGCGCCACCAAAGGGATAGATCCCCCATTTCACTTCCGGTAGGCCAAAACGCGCGTGGGGTGCTGCCAGACGAATATCGGAAGCCAGCATGAGTTCGACGCCGCCGCCGGCACACACGCCGTTGATGGCGGTAATGATGGGCTTGGGATAGGACGAGGTCTTGAGCAGTGCGCGGTTGACCATGCGTGCGGTGTCTTCACTCGCGCTGAGATCCCCGCTGACGTCGGCGCCCGCATTGAAGGCTTTGTCGCCCGCGCCAGTCAATACAATGCAGCGGCAGGTCGAATTTTCCAGCTGATCCCACAGCGCCACCAGTTCCGCCATCATCGCGCGGCTCATCGCATTGCGTTTGGCGGGGTTGTCGATCGTGATCAGGGCCACATAGGGGCGGGGATGTTCGAGCAGAATAGGCATGCTAGGAAACCTCGATTATTCGGAAACGCGCGCGCTGTCAGCCAACGCAGCCAATCGCCCCAGCCTGGTGCAAGGCCGCGATGTCGTCGGCGGAGCCCCCCACCGATTGCAGGAGCTCCACTGTATGTTCGCCAAGGCCCGGTGACGGCAGGCGTACGGGGCTTGGCTCGCCCGCAAAAATCGCTGGCGCCCTGGCCTGACGCATCCGCCCACCCTGCGGATGCTCATACTCGATCACACTCGCACACGCGGTCACGCGCGGATCGTCGAACACTTCATCGAGCGTATTCACTTTCGCACAGGGCACGTCTTCCGCGAGCAAGCGCGCGACCAGGGTGTCACTCGCCATGCCAACCGCCACCTGTTCAAACGCGGCGAGCATGGGGGAATAGTTCGCAAAGCGATCCGACAGCGTCTTGAAGCGAGGATCGGCAAGCAGCGCTTCGAGTCCCATGGCCCGACAGGCGCCGGCGAATTCCCCGTCGCCCACGATAATCAGCGTGATGAAGCCATCCACGGTGCGTAACAAACGATAGAACTCGGCGATCGGGGGTTTCGGCTGAACCCCTTCAGTGCCAACGAAACTGTGGTTCCAGAAGACCTCCGGCCATAGGAACGCCAGGCTCGCATCGAGCATGGAGAGTTCTACCTGGTGACCGCGGATAGTCCCGCGCTCGCGCGCAAATAAAGCAGAGGAGATCGCCTGTGCCGCCGTCAGTGCGGCAACCTTGTCGCTGGCGATCGTTTTCATCAGGGCGGGGGCTCCTCCAGTGCCTTGGGC
>JAYTEX010000374.1:0-3611 GCA_043734785.1 Pseudomonadota bacterium
GGCTTACGTGAGGGTCAAGATGGCGCGCATCTGCGTTGGTTTATCAGCTCGGACAGCGCGCGCGGAAGGGGCATCGGCAACACCCTGTTGGCCGCTGCGATGGAGTTTTGCAGATCACAAGGCTATACACGCGTTTATCTGTGGACTTTCGAGGGCCTTGCGGCCGCGAAGCATCTCTATGAAAAATTCGGATTTAAATGCCTACACCAGCAGGTCGGCACGCAATGGGGCAGCGAAGTTAATGAACAACGCTTTGAATGGCAGGGCTGAGCGCCGCAGCGTGCCGGTCGCCACGCACGCGAGGCGCTACGCCGCCAGCAATCCGTGATGCCGCAGCAAGGCGGCCGGGTCTGGATCACGCCCGCGGAATTCACGGAAAATTTCCATCGGATGCCGGCTGCCGCCTTGGGCAAGAATGGTGTCGCGAAAGCGGCGACCAGTGGCGGCGACCGCCGCAGCATCGTCAAGCCCTGCATCTTCAAACGCCGCGAAGGCATCCGCGCTCAACACCTCTGCCCACTTGTAGCTGTAGTAGCCCGCCGCATAACCGCCCGCAAAGATGTGCGCGAAGGAGCATAAGAAGCGATTCTCTGGCAGCGGTGGTAACAGGCTCGTGCGTGCAGCGATCCGGCGTTCGATTTCGAACGGAGATTCTGCATGGTTCGGATCGCCTCCGAGATGCAGGGCCATGTCGGTCATGCCGAGCTGCAGTTGCCGCAACATGACGGACGCCGCGCGATAGGTCTTGGCCGCGCAGAGTTTCTGGTAGAGCGCCTCGGGCAGGGGTGCGCCAGTTTCATAATGCCGGGCCATCGCCATGAGGGTCGGGCGGTGCAGACACCAATTTTCCATGAACTGGCTCGGCAGTTCGACGGCATCCCATTCCACTCCGCTGATCCCGGCCGCGTCGCGGAAATTGACGGTGGTCAGCATGTGCTGGAGACCGTGGCCGAATTCATGGAACAGAGTTTCCACTTCTCGAAAAGTCATCAGCGAGGGCACACCAGCGGTCGGTGGGGTGCCATTACAAACAAGGTGCGCCACGGGTAACCGCACGCCGTGTGCATCCACCGAGCGTTGGATGCAATCGTTCATCCAGGCGCCGCCGCGCTTATTCTCGGGGCGTGAATAGGGATCGAGATAGAAACTCGCGATGTGCCGGCGCTCATCGTCGTCGATCTCGTAGTAGCGCACATCAGTATTCCAGACCGGTGCCCTACCATGGGTGGCGCGTACCGCGATGCCGAACAGGCGATGGCATAAATCGAACAGCCCGTTCAGTACCCGGTCCAGCGAGAAATAAGGGCGCAGTTGTTCGTCGGTAAACGCGTACTTCTCTTCGCGCAGGCGTTCGGCCCAGAACGCGATATCCCAGTGCGCGAGCGCGCCGGCATGGCCACGGTTTTGCGCAAAGCCCGTGAGCTCGGCGTGTTCCTGCTGCGCGGTAGGGTAGGCGGCGGCCAGCAGTTTGTCCTGCATCGCGTCGACCGCGCTCGAGGTGCCGGCCATTTTCTGCGCGAGGCTAATTTCCGCATAATTCTGATAGCCGAGTAGACGCGCTTTCTCTTGCTTGAGTTGCAGGATTTCGCTGATGAGCGGCGAATTGTCTGTGGTGCCGGCGGACGCGCGCGCGACATAGGCACGGTAGAGCGTTTCGCGCAACGCGCGATCCTGGCAGTGCTCCATGAAAGGGCCGAAGCAGGGAGCGTCAAGCGTGATGCGCCATGGACCCGCTGCGGGAATCGCGACCGGCTTGTCCTTGTTCTCTTCGGCTCGTGACCACGAGGCCGTCGCGATACGCCGCAGACTGTCCGGGAACGCTTCCGTTTGTGCCGGATCAGTGAGGTCCAGGAAATACGCTTTGGTCGCATCGAGCAGGTGATTCGAGAACGCAGTCGCGAGTTGCGACAGCGCTTGCTCGATTTCGTTGAAGCGCGCGCGTGGGGTTGCCTCGAGATTGATCCCGGAGAGTTCGGCCACCTGCAGGTGGCGTTCGATAATGCGTTGCTGGGCGGATGTGAAACTCGGCCACGCTGTCGAATTCCGCAACTGCCGCAGCTTGCGATAGAGGATCGCGCTCTGCCGCATCTGCAGACTAAAGTCCACGATGCGCGGCATCGCCGCATCGTGAGCTTCGCGCAGTTCATCGGAGTTCGCGACACTTAGCAGATGCCCGATCGGCGACCAGCCGTATTCGAGCAGCAGGTCGATCTCTGCCAGCGGATCCATCAGCGCGGACCAGGTCATTTCCTGGGCGTTTTCGACCTGGGCCAGGATCTCGCGGCCGCGCGCGAGGATCTGCGTCACCGCGGGTTCGAGATGCGCTGGCTCGATGCGGTCATAAGCGGGCAGACCGTGCTTGATGAGTAGGGGATTTGAACAGGCTTCCATCGACCACTGACTCCTAGGCTGCAATACTTTTCGCGACCGAATGCAGGCGCTGGTTGACGGCGCTCAGAATCGCGCGCAACGACGCTTCCACGATATCGCTGCTGGTGCCAACCCCGCAATAGCGCTGTCCGTCCAGGCTTAATTGCACATAGGCGACCGCATCAGCCGCCGCACTCGCGCTCAAGGTGTGCTCGTTGTACTCGACGAGGACGATTTTAGTGCCGCTATATTGCTCGAGCCCGGCGATGAAGGCGCCGATGACGCCGGAGGCGCGCCCCTGCAAGGAGACCGATAGCCCACCGTCACGCAGGATTGCTTGCAGGCGGTCCTCATCTTGTTCGCGCGAGACCTGGTAGGACATGAGTGCATACGGCGTGCGTTGTGCAAGATATTGGTTTGCGAAAAGTTCGACAATTTTTTGCGGCTCGACTTCAGTCTCGGTGACTTCAGCGTGGTGCTGAATGACGGTGCTGAAATCGATCTGCAACCAGCGAGGTAATTGAAATCCTGCCTGTTGTTCCAGCACATAGGCCACCCCCCCTTTGCCGGACTGGCTGTTGATCCGAATCACCTCCTGGTAGGTGCGCCCAATATCGGTCGGATCAATGGGCAGATAAGCGACTTCCCAGGGCGCCGCGGGATCGCGCTGCGCAAGGCATTTCTTGATCGCATCCTGGTGGCTGCCCGAGAACGCAGTGAACACGAGTTCGCCGGCATAGGGGTGCCGTGGATGGACCGGCAACTGCGTGCAGGCCTTCACACAGCGGATGATCTCGTCCATGTGCGAGAGATCGAGCAGCGGGTCGATGCCTTGGCTGTAGAGGTTCATCGCCATGGTCACGATGTCCATGTTGCCGGTACGCTCGCCATTGCCGAGCAAGGTGCCTTCCACGCGGTCGGCACCCGCCATGACCGCGAGTTCGGCCGCGGCGACCGCGCAGCCACGATCATTGTGCGTATGCAGGCTCACGAGCACGGCGTCACGTCGGGCGATATGTCGACAGAACCACTCAATCTGATCGGCGTAGATATTCGGTGTGCTCATTTCCACCGTCGCCGGCAGATTGAGGATGCAGGGCCGGGCTGGCGTCGGCTGCCAGATTTCGACCACGGCATTGCAGACTTCCACCGCGTACTCCATTTCGGTGCCAGTGAAACTCTCGGGAGAGTACTGGAACACCCACTCGGTAGCCGGGTAGCGCGCCGCGCCTTCGCGCACC
>JAYTEX010000375.1:0-2970 GCA_043734785.1 Pseudomonadota bacterium
TAATTCTCTTTAAATCATTTTCAAACCAATCGAAGACAGCCGCCTGATCTCACACTCAGCACTACTCGCTCAGACTCATACTTGGATTGGAATGTACTCCGGCAACGCCTGGGCGAGAGACGATTATCTTTCCTGGAAAGTTGGCAGCAACCCATGCAACTCGGCCGACGAAAGATTGCGCCACTGGCCACTCCGCAGGTGCTCGAGCTTGATGTTGCCGATCCTGATCCGACAGAGCTGTCGCACGTGAAAATCGAAGGCCGCACACATCAAGCGAATCTGACGATTTAAGCCCTCGATCAAGATGATCCGAAAGGTGAACTTGTTGACACGGTAGATGCGGCAGGGTTTGGTCTGCGTTTTATGAATACGCACACCACCGGCCATCTTCTTCAAGAATTCGATCGTGATTGGCTTGTCGACCACCACCACGTATTCCTTCTCGTGCTTGTTCTCGGCGCGCAGGATCTGATTCACGATGCCACCATCGTTGGTCAACAGAATCAGGCCTTCGGAGTTTTTATCCAGGCGACCGATTGGGAAAATCCGCGCCGGGTGATCGACGAACTCGACGATGTTGCCTTCAACCGAAGATTCAGTCGTACACGTGATGCCAACCGGCTTGTTCAGTGCAATATAGGTCCTGACCGCTCGCCCCTGCTTGACCTGCGCACGCACGACTTCTCCGTTCACGCAGACTTCGTCTCCGGCGGCGACCTGCACGCCGAGATCGGCAGGTTTGCCATTGAGGGTCACGCGGCGCTCCGCGATGAAGCGATCGGCGTCGCGGCGTGAACAGAAGCCGGTGTCACTGATGTACCTATTCAGTCGCATGTGGAATCCGGCATTAAGTTTGGGTCAATCGCGTTAGTGTGATCGGCCGCGACGCGTGTGGTCGCGAGATAAATGGTGCTCGTAGCCTCACGCTGCTGCAGCGGATTATGAAAGCGCACGATTTCTGCCTTCGAGGTCGCGAAAACTTCCGCCAGTGCGGCACTGAAGGCCTCATCCGGCGGATCGTTCGACCAGAGTGCGAACACGCCACCCGGATGGAGTGATTTTGCGAGACATCGCAGCCCGGCGGGCGCGTAAAGACCGGCGTGCGCAGGCTTCAGCAAGTGGCGCGGGGAATGATCAATATCCAGCAGAATGGCATGAAAGCCTCTGCCCGGCCGCGCGCGGTCGAAGCCAACGCTTGCGGGATCCAGAATCGAGAAAAAATCCGCGTGGACCATTTCGCAACGTGCATCGGTGGCCAGCAACGGTTCAAATGGCAGCAGGCCTTGTTGATGCCAAGCGATCACTTCGGCGAGCGTATCAATGACGCGCAGCGATACCACCCGTTCGTCTTGGAGCGCGGCGCGCGCCGTGTAGCCGAGCCCCAACCCACCCACCAGCACCTCGAGCGCGTTACCGCTCACTGCGGCGAGGCCGAGCCGCGCCAGCGCGATCTCGGACACGGTAAACAAGCTCGACATCAAGAAATCGTCGTCCAGCTTGATCTCGTACACCTCGATGCCGAGCGAGAGCTCGCGGCGACGGCGCAGACTCAGCGCCCCCATCGGCGTCGCACAGTAGGCCAGTTCTTTGAAATAAGCACTCAAGCGGTGGGAGGCCTCTACCTGGGTTCACGTCTTGCACGCATGCTTTCGGTTTCGCCTGCTTTAACCTTCGAACTTATCGAGATAGGTGATCACCGGTGGCGCGGTGAAGAAAGGCCCGATCTTATCGACCAACCCCGTTTCCATGCGCCAGCCGAAATACTTTTCCTGGTGCTGGCGCGAATCCCAGATTTCATAGAAGAACACATGCCCCGGTTTGTCCTGGTCGGTCCAGATATCGAACTGCCGACAGCCGTCATACGCGCGGGTCTCAGGCGCGACCGTTTTAATGAGGGCCAAGAATTCGGCGACGCGCGCCGGGTCGATTGAGAAATCCAGGGTGACACAGGTTGCCATGGTGAAATGCTCCGGGTTGGTCGTGCTTGCCGTCATTCATTGCGGGCGCGAGCTACGCGGCCGGTGGGGGATTGTGCCCCGGATGGTCAGCTGAAACAAATCGCCTGCGCTCGGCTGTGAATACGGCGCGCCACCAACACTCAATATCGACGAACAGGCTAGTTTGCGTGCACTGCTCAAAGCCCTGCAGGCCAATATTTTCGATATTCTTGCCTCCATCCCGGTCCAATCCGGGCAACCGAGTCCTTATTCCGCCACCGTATCGACACCGAATTGGATAGACTGTTACCCGAGCCCTACGTCACGGAGCGCGGATGTCCCCTAGCAAAGTGGGTCGCAACGAACCTTGCCCCTGCGGTAGCAGCAAGAAATTCAAACATTGCTGCAACGACCCGTCGCACCTATCGGGATCTAGCGGTGCGTCCGATCTCAATACTGAATTGCGCGAGGCGATTGCCGGTCAGAATTTCGGCACGCTTGCTGATGCTCAGGCGTTTACCGAGCGTTTCACGCAGCGGCGCAACCGGGCTCCGAATCTGGACTTCCACGGTTTGTCGTCGGAGCAGATGTTCAGCTTTCTACACCACCCTTTTGAGTCACCACCACTGGTGCGCTTTGTCGAGTGTCTGGAAATCTCGCCCACTGGCCCCATCATGACGCTGTTCGGGTTGCTGACGACGGGCATCGCCGAGCAGGACCTCAAGGCCACCGCCAAGGGCAACCTGCCGCGTGACTTCTGTCGTGCGGCGGCGCTCGCTGCTTTGGGCGAAGCGGATTACCGCGAGCACACCAAGTACGCCGGCATCAACCGCGAAGAGGACTATCACGATCTCCATGTTACCCGGCTCATAGGCGAACTGGCCGGCTTTATTCGTCAACACAAAGGTCGCTTCATCCTTAGCCGTGAATATCGGACCCTGCTCGACGATGGCGGCCCGGCGGCAATCTACCCGCGACTACTGCGCACGTACACGCAGAAGTTCAACTGGGCTTATGGAGATGGCTATCCAGC
>JAYTEX010000376.1:0-7227 GCA_043734785.1 Pseudomonadota bacterium
CCACTTGTTGTCGGCGTCGAAGCCGACCAGCGTGTCGATACCCGCGCCACCGCCGCCGGCGATCTCGACGCTGATCGAATCCGCAGTCGTCAACGTGAACACGTCGTCACCGCTGCCGCCGCCGATCTTCTCCATCGCGACGAAGTTGACGAAGCCACTCGCCGCGCCTGCGTTCAAGGTCCCGGCGTCGGTGCCGGTCACCGCCCAGATATTTGGGGTGGGGGGAAGGGCGACCGGCCAGGGAGGCACGTCCGGTCCGATCAACTTGTCGTCGCCGTTGCCGCCGTCGATCGTGCCGCTGATCGAGCCGGCCGTGGCCAGTGTAAAGGTGTCGGCGCCGCTGCGCCCGGTGAGGTTCTCGATGCTGTCGAAGAGATTGATGCCGGTCGCCGAACCGGCGCCCGCACCGCTGATGGTCCAGGCGGTCGCCGCATCCGGGCCGATCAGTGTGTCGCTGCCGCTGCCGCCCTGGATCTTCAACGAAACACCGGCGCCGAGCGCATCGGCAGTGAAGCGGTCGTTGCCGGCGCCACCGAAGACCGTCAGGTCCAGGACGCCACTGGCGGCGTCACCCAACCGAAACTTCGTCAGCACCGAGGCATTGTCGAGATACGTGAGATCGACGATGACGCCGGTAGCCGCGTTCGACACCAGCTCGATCCCGACCACATCATCGGTGCCCGCGAAAGTGGCCGTGTACAAGCCAGCGGCGCTCGACACCATCGGATCGGCCGACAGCAGCAGCCGCGGTTCCATGGCCTCGATGAGTGCCTTGCGCCGGAAAGGCGGGCGGGCATCTAGCGTATTGCGGTTTCCAGATGAACGGTTCTTGTCTTTTTCGAATCCAAGCGCGCGCATAGCCCCCCCTAAACCATTGCCCGATCAAACGCAGCATGTGAACGGCGTTCGTTCCTCCGCTTGGAAGCACGACGCGTTCTTTATTTATTCATTATTTATTTCTGGTGGAGGTTCGGACCAGTTCCCTAAAGGCCTAACCTGCGCCAAATACGGCCGCAGCGTAACGGACATGCCTGAGCCCATGCAACTGGTTCCTCAGTCGTGATGAAAGTCACAGTGCCGTTGCGTTCCAGCGCTCGGTTGTGTCAACCCAGAGGTGAGAATGTAGCTTCCCGCTGCCCGAACACTGTGAGGGCTGCGGTGCGCTAGATCGAATGTACGACGACCGTTTTCACCCGGCCCTTGATATTGTGCTCCCCGCGCGGTGCCGTTCGGCTACGCAGCAGTACCGAGAGCCTGATTAACGTCTCCTCGGTCAGGAGCGTTTCGGTTTCGAGTTCCTTGTTGAGTTGTTCGACGCGCGACGCGACATTCACAGAGTCGCCGATCACGGCGTATTTCAATCGGCTCCGCGCCCCGATATTACCCGCGATAACGGCTCCCGTGTGGATCCCAATGCGCATCTGTAAACGTGCCGCGCCTTGGCCGTGCCAGAGTTTCGTTTCCGCTCGCTCCCAGACGCGATTCGCCGCAGCAAGTTCGGCTTGCATCTCGACTGCGGCCTGTACCGCCTGTTCGGCGTGATTCGGCGCGGCGTTCGGCGCGCCGAATACACAGAGAATCCCGTCGCCGGCAAAATCGATAACGCAACCATGGTGGCGCTCGAGGATCTCCACCATGAGACCAAAGTAGGTGTTCAACAATCGCATCACATCCGCGGGCGAAAGTTTTTCGCTGATCGTGGAGTAGTTCGCCAGATCGGTGAACAGGACCGTAACGATTCGCTCCTCACCCCCTAAATCTGTGCCGTCGTGGGTCGACAGTACGAGGCGCGCTACATCCTCGGAGACGAAACGTCCAAACGTGGAGCGAATGATTTCCCTTTCACCTAGCCCCGCCGCCATCTCATCGAGATGTCGGCCCAGAATCCCGAATTCATCAACCCGCCGGATATGTACACGAGTTTCGAGTTTCCCGGCAGCGATCTCTGTTGTCGCGTCGGTGATTTGGCCGAGGGGTCTGCGAATGTTACCGCCGACGAACCAGGCGACAATGCTCAGACAAAGCGCTGCGAATCCAAAGATCCCGAACGTCACTTTGCGGACATCAGATTTCATCCGCGCCACGTCGTCTTCGGCCACATCGATACCCACCAGCGCCACAACCTTTCCGTCTGCGGTGCGGATCGGCGCATATCCAGATAGGACGGTTCCCCATCTGTCGGTAGTGAACTCGCTTTCGACCGTGGGACGCAAGAAACCTTCCTTGAGCCTTACCGCCTGTCGCGCATCGTATTCTTCTCCGACGGTCGCAGCTGTGGTCCGGCCCGGGATCACAAAATCGGCCGCAAAGAAGAGAATGTTTGATCTTTCGGTTGGCCGTAGGACATAAATACTGACGAATTGTGGTTCGTCACCAGCCACCCGACGGAAGAGATCAGTCAGTTCGCGATATTCGGGCGTTTGCCGATCATCGGCCACGTTGAGCGCGAGTACTGCCTCCGGGCGAATCTCATGCGACAACGTGGTCGCCGCCGTGCGCAAACGGCTTTGCAATGCCTCGACCTGATGCTGAACTCCAATGTAATAGAACGTGGCGCCCATCAGCGTGAGAATGAAGAACAACACCACGCCATATAGCGCGGCCATGCGGACGTGAAACTGGTGCCAGAACGGCAGTTGGGCTAAGCCATGTGCAGGGATCTGTATTTGCTGTGTGGTACCCGCGGTCGTCGATAGGGTTTGGTCTGCAGGATGTACCGGTAGTTCCATGACAATCGCTTTCGTAGTGTCTCGTTTGACCATTTATAACCGAACCAAGATCCAGAAGTAGACTTTGACGCGTTCGCGAATCGATCGCTGCGCCGACTCATATAGTCCAGCGTACCGTCGTCGACCGAACGTGAGCTTCAAATCCTGCACGCGAACCTGCATAAGACCGACCAACGCACGCGCATGTTTCCATACCCCATTGTGAACTATTCAGCTCACCTGGATGGAAGCGGCCTCCGTTCAGACGCATACCCTATCGGAAAAGACTCCGACTTGACGCGCTTGGGCGCGCAACGGTAATCTCCGCCCCGAATTCGTGACAGGTGCCTGGTGACCGTCTGGTTACCAGGATAATCGGGAAGCCGGTGCGCGCAGCGAAAGCTGTGTCATCCCGGCGCTGCCCCCGCAACGGTATACGAGTGTAGGCGTCCTCCAAGTCACTGTGCGCGTGCATGGGAAGACGGACGCCCGCGATGCTTTGGCGACCTGCCAAGACGATCGCACTCGTGAGCCCGGAGACCGGCCTAGCGCGTTTAAACGACCGAGTCGCGGCGGGTGCGCTCGGGGTGTCAGATGGATTGCGCAGGCAGTCCTGCCCCCCAGCTTTTCGCTCGCGACCTAAATCCAGAACGTGCGTTCGGGCGTGACCGCGCGTGGAGGCTTAAGCGATGCGAAACCTGCTTTTTCTATGGGTATTACCGGCGAGCGTGTTGGCCGCCGAATCCGATCCTGCGGCCACCTCGGCGCTCCACGCGAGTGAAGAAATTGTGGTCACTGCGGCCCGTGTGCCGGTTCCAATCAAATTCGCCGGCAGTGGTGTCACCGTGATTACGCGTGCGGAAATCGAACGCCGTAATCCCCAATATGTGAGCGAACTGCTGCGCGATGTGCCCGGCTTTGCGGTGGCTCGCAATGGCGGTGCCGGTGCGCAGACCCAGGTGCGCGTGCGGGGCGCCGAAGGCAATCATCTGCTGGTGTTGATCGACGGGGTGGAAGCCAATGATTTCAGCCAGAACGATGAATTCGATTTTGCGCACCTCACCGCGAGTGACGTTGAGCGAATCGAGATCGTGCGTGGCCCACAGAGCGCGCTGTGGGGCAGCGATGCGTTGGCCGGGGTCGTCAATATCATTACGCGCAATGCAAAACGTCCGATTGAAATTAATGGTGAGGCCGAATATGGCTCCTTCGGCACAGAGCACGGCGCACTCGCCATCGGCGGCGCTCGTGGCGCGGTGCTGGGGCGCCTCGGGCTCAGCTATGTCGATGCGGGCGGCATCAATGTTTCGAGTCGCGGGAACGAGGACGATGGTTACCGTAACGCGACCATGAATCTCAAACTTGGCTGGCAACCGCTGGCGGTTTTGAAGTTCGATCTCAATGGTCGCCTGACCGATGCCGAGACCGAGTTCGATACGCCGGATTTTGATACACTTTTCGACGGCCGCAATCGCGATGCCGCGGCCACCACCGATATTGTCC
This sequence comes from Pseudomonadota bacterium, assembly GCA_043734785.1. Classification (GTDB taxonomy): domain Bacteria; phylum Pseudomonadota; class Gammaproteobacteria; genus CAIKBL01. The sequence continues at coordinate 4,212 of JAYTEX010000376.1, forward strand.
AAGCGTATGTTGGGGGGCGGGCGGAAGCGGCCACCTTTGACCATCACTGGATCCATACGCTGAGCGCTGCGTGGACTAAACTCGGCAATGTCACGCACTTCCCGGATGCTGCGGTTGAGAGCCGCAACGAAGGGCGAAAATATTCGTTGGATTACCAGTCGACCTGGCGTTTCGATTCCAGCTGGGCAATGCCGCTGGCGCACAACTTTACGCTCGCCGTCGACTACGATTTAGAGGAATTCACGCAGCGCGGACCGATCGGGTTTGGCGATCCTAATCAAGATCGCCGCCGACATACCATGGGCTATGTCGGGGAATATCGCGCCACCTTGGCCGAGTTCACCTCGCTTGGCGTCAGTGGTCGGTGGGACGACCACAGCGATTTCGAGGATGCCGGCACTTTTCGGGTGTCCTTCGCGCAGGAAATTCCGACCTCCGGCACGGTGTTGTCTGCAGCCTACGGAACGGGGCAGAAAGCGCCGACTTTTTCGGAGCGCTACGGTTTCTTCAGCAGTGGAGGATCGCCGTTCGTTGGCAACAGCAGCCTGCAACCCGAGCGCTCACATGGCTATGAAATCGGTATCCAACAGTCGCTGCTCGCGGCACGCGTGCGCCTTGGCGCGACGTATTTCAATGAAAAGCTCACCGATGAGATTGATGGTTTTGTGTTTGACCCCGTGAACGGCAGCTTCACGGCGTTGAATCGCGCGGGCACCAGTAAACGCGACGGCGTGGAACTCTCGGCACGCTTGGCGGTAACGGATCACCTGGGACTCAACGGCACTTACACCTATCTGGATGCGACAGAGCAGAACGCCGGCTTACGCCAGGATGAAGTTCGCCGACCACGTCACCAGGGCGCGGTCAGCGCGAATTGGCGCGGATGGAACGAGCGACTCACGCTGGATACACACCTGACCCACAGCGGCACGCGCGATGATTTTACTTTTCTGCCGCCCACTTTTGCCGGACGCACCGAATTATCCGCCTATACCTTGGCTGGGATCTCGGCGGCCTATCAGTTGACCAAGGCAATCGCGCTGACTGCCCGCGTCGAGAATGTGTTCGATGACAGGTACGAAGAGGTGTTCGACTTTCAGACCGAGGGCGTGAGCGCTTTCCTCGGGCTGAAATTTGCGCTGGAGCCCTGAATGCCTTCTACCGGCGCCCGAGATCCTCAGTCCGCGGCGGGGGTCGTCGGTGCAATCCCGGTTAGCGAGGTCCGCGCGGATATCTCGATCCAGTTGCCGTCTGGATCAAGCACGAAGCCATAGCGCGCGACGGTTCCGAAATTGACCGGCGCGTGCCCGAGACGGCCACCTCGCGCGAGGATCGCCGCGCATTCCGCGTCGGCATCGAAAATTTGAATCGTGAGATAACGAAAGTTCGGCCCAATGAAATTCTCGCTCGGCGCCCCACCCGGCCCTTTTTCGACGAACAACAGCGTATCGCCACAACGCGCGACGTTCGGGCCCGCTGCCGCGAACTCCATCGCACCCAAATAAAAATCCATCATTCGCGCAGGTTCCGGTGTACTGACCGTGATACCGATGCCGACAATCCCGTCGGTACCGGGGGGCACCAGACGCACCATTTCACCCCCGGGATGCCGACCTTCCCAGGCCGGCGTGTTCGCGCGCGCGATCATAAGACCGGTATAGCCCGATGGGGGGCGGTCCGGCAACGGGTGACGATAATGGTTAATCTTGATGACTGAGTCATGGGCATCGTAACGATGTTGTACCCAGTCGCTGTCGAACGCGAGTTGATGGTCGAGACGCAGACCGATCGTTTCCCCCCAGAATGCCGCGTGCGCGACGATGTCCGGCGTGAACAGACCGATATCGAGATGGGGTTTGGCGAGACGCATCGTCCACTCCTTCAGGTTTGGGTTTTCGTCCAGGTCACGGTGGCAATAAATCGAGCGCGTGATTGTCGATCGCCTGCTGCGCACCACCAATGGCCATGTGCATCAACATGTGATCACCGCGATCCGTCCGTTTGACAATCAAGGTCGCGGCGATAGCGACCGCGATGACCGCGAAGCTGTAGTGACGATAGTCATCACGCAGGTGGTCGAAGGTGTAATCCGTCACGCCATGCTTCAGGAGCGCTTCGTGATATCGCTGCAGCAGCGAGTTTTCATGCTTGCGGCGAGTCTCACGATCGAAGCAGCCGCCCAGAAAGTATGCGGCGTCCATCCCGCTGCCGAGAAAATTGCTGGTCTGCCAGTCAACGATCGCGATCCTGCCATCGGACCCACCGAAGAGCATGTTGTCGGGGCGGAAATCGCAGTGCGAAAACGTCTTTGGAAAGGGTCGCGGGCGATTCCAATAGGCATGGTGGCGAACGTAGCGATCGCAACAGGCGACGACTTCAGGCGAAAGCCAGCCGTCATAATGCTTCTGCACGTGGTGCCACGAGCGTTCAATGAGCTCGGTCGTGTAGAAGCCTTGCGCGCCCTCCGGCACATAGAGCCAGGACTGCTGCATGAGTTCCGTATCGTTCCAGAATGTCGCATGCAACATTGCGGCTTCGGCGAGTGCGGCATGGGCCTCCTCGAGCGTGCAACCCCGCATCTGATCCCCGGCTTGCGCCGGCGCGAGATCTTCCACCAACAGCGCGAAATCCCCCACCTCGTCGATCTCGGCAACATAGGGCACGGGGGTGCGCAGCTTCGCGCGGGCGGCGAGTTCCCGATAAAACATGACTTCCGCGCGATAGAATCCCAGGGTCCGACCCGATTCACGTGCCACGGGATTGGCTGAGGAAAACTTACCGACCACCGTCCGTGGAGCATCGGGTGGCGGCGTGCCTGCGTAGCGCAAATGAAAGCGCCGCGTTTCGGCGAGCTGGCCGGTGCCGACCGATTCGATATCGAACGCTGCCACCCGCGCCTCAATGCCGCGCAGCAAAAGCGCTGCGCTCAACCACTGTGCGGTAATCGCTTCGGGCGCCAGAACCTCTAACTGCTGCGGCATACGCGGCACTCCTTGAATATTTTTCGAATTTAATG
>JAYTEX010000377.1:0-5393 GCA_043734785.1 Pseudomonadota bacterium
GCCGAAATTTCCGGAAACGGAATAATTGCCAGGAATAACTTCTGCCACTCGATCCAGCGGGGTTCAACGTTACGGAACATGTTGCCGCGCAGCGCAGCATCGAGTGCGCCGTAAACCCGGTTGTCTTTCTCTTCCTGCATGGGGAAGTAGGATCTGAGGACCTGCTTCATGGGGTCCTTAGGGGCTTTCTCGACTTTGTAGTCCGTCGGATATTTCAGTATTTCTGCGAAATAAGACGGTGCCCAGCCCAAGTCTGCGATGCGCTTGGTCGCCTCAGTGATGCTGATGCTCTTCTGTTTGACGATCTTAGAAAGGGTGAGGTTGCCGGACATAGTCATGCTCTCCGTTTGGCCGTTCAGCGCGCTTGCTGCCTACAGGTTTCGCCCCTGCGGAACGGCGGGTGCCGAGGCTGTCGCGGGAGCATTGAACTTTAGTGAGAATCTTTCACTCTGCGGCCATACGATATACTTTCGGCGCCCGGCAACGCAAGGTTAGGTGAAGCTTATGGCCAACAACTCATGGTCGACCCACACAGAAGGCTCAGCAGGTGCTGCGGGCCCCTCCTCTGAGACCGTGACAGGAGCCCCGCAGACCCCGGATTCCGGCCAACCTGAGAACGCTCCTGGTAGCGCAGACGGTCTGGCGGAAAAGCAGCAAATGATCGAAAAGCTGTTCCGTCATACCAACCAATTCCTCACCGAGAATAAGCACGATCCGCTGCTCGTGATAGAGGCGTTGGCGGCTATTTTGGTGCGCTATGCCGCCTTACTCGGCCCGGTCGAGCAAATGAACGACCGTCTAGGCGTGCTCGAGCGACTGATTGGGCAGGAAAGCGCCCAGATCCAGGAAATCGCGAAATCGGCGAGTCAACTTAAGTAGTGGCAAAGCCATCGCAAAGGTGAGAGGCAGAGCCCGTGGGAAAGCATGCGCCAGTGGAGGACAGATGACGCGGCTTAGCCGCTCATCCAACCGACGAATCCTCGCCGGCCGGTTTTGCCTGCATGACATATTCGGCAAACGCGGCGGGTAAGCGCGTGCCCCGATTACCGTAGGCGGTGGCAAGTTGATCCTGGGTTAAACCGAGCACCGAGCTCAAATCGGCATTTGCAAGATCGGCCCGATCCAAGGTCGCGCCGAAGAACACGGCGCGGGTCAAAACTGCGCCCCTCAGGCTGGCGTCGGAAAAATCGACCAGCATGAGCTTGGCGTCGGTGAGATTGGCGTCATCGAGCGCGCTTTCGCGCAACGTCGCCCCCGCCAGATTAGCATTGCTCAAATCGACTCCGCGCAGTTGGGACCGCGTAAAATTGGCGCCCAATAAACTGGTCGTGCGCAATTGCGCGCGCGTCAGGTCGGTATTTTCGAAATTGGCGCCGGGGCTCACGGCTTTGTCCAGTTTAGCGCCCGCCAGCAAGGCATCCTCAAGATTCATGTTGACCATGCTCGCGCCTTCCAGATTGGCCTTCTCCAAGTTGGCGTGCGCGAAATTGCTCTCGCGTAAATTGGCATTGAACAAACACGCGCCCGGCAAATTGGCAAAGCGGAGATCCGCGGCCGAAAGTCCACCGTAAATGAGGTTGGCGCCAGGCTTATCGAATTTTGCCCCCTCGCGACCGCCCGACGACAGCCACACCCCATGCGCGGCAATCATGTTCGCTAATTCCTCGGCGGAAATCTTGCCAGCTTCCGCGTCGCGGTCGCCAGCCAGGAATAAGTTCGACATCGTCTACTCCTCGAAATCAAGGGGCCAAATCAAGGGACTAGGGTAATTGAAAACTGACACGTTGCCACGTAAAGCTCGAAGCTCAGCATAATGGCGGAAGGCGCTGCGCTTTTCCGCCCTACGTGCTTCGCGACGATCGTCAGGTCGAATTGTTTAGTAGTTTAGTAGGGCGGAAAAGCGCAGCGCCTTCCGCCGCATGGAGTTCGCTATTGATTCCTAGGATTAAGGCAAGCTTCACACATGTCTGGCCCGACCGCCGGCCAATGAGTCAGGATGACTGGCCTGTGGCAGGCCTGCCACCAAGCGCGTCGATTGCCGAACGCACGCGCTCCGGCGCCCCGCGTGTGCCGAGGCGCTCAAACCCTGCAAGGGCCTCGACATAGGCCGCGCGTGCTGCCGGTAGGTCACCAGCGGCGGCAAGGGCACGACCTTCGCCAAAGCGCGCTTGAAACCCTGCGTCCGCCGCGCCAATGCGTGTGAAGATCGCCTGCGCCGATTGAAATTGCCCGAGCGCCGTGGCGGTGTCGCCCGTCACGAGTGCAATTTCCGCCAGCACTTGTTCACAGCCGCCCACCACAAACGGAAAGACCTGCGCCTCGGCACGGAGTTGCTCGGCAAGGCTACGCGCGGCCTCGACTTGACCCGCGATCAAACGCACTTCGGCGAGGTGCAACGCGACCAGGAGATAACCCGAAATGTGCGACGACGCTCGTGCCAGCGTCACCACCTGTTCAAGAATTGGCAGCCCTTGCTCGGCTTGGCCGGCACGCGCCATTGCGAGGGCGAGGTAGGCAGAGGCCCAGCCCCGAAAATAATCAGTCGGCGCTTCCGCCAGTGCGCGCGCCGCAAGGTCGCGCGCCAACGCCAAATCGCCACTCGCTGAAGCCGCGAACGACCACAGACTGCCGCCGAAGGAGGCCAGACCATCGTCCCTGGCCAGTACCCCGGCTTCCCGAGCATGCTCGCCGGCAGCGAGGGCGGCCCGCCAGCCGCCGCGGTACGCATGTGCGAGCATCAGGCCAACATGGGTGAAGGTCTGCAACATTGGCACCGGGCACTGCTCCAGCCATTGCACAGCGGCTAAGCCGTGAGCCTCGGCTGCGTCGCAATTACCCGCGCTCGCGTAGGTCCAGCTCAACATGCACTCCGCATGAGCCGCACTGGCGGCATCACCCACTTCAGCACAAATCGCGACGGCTTCGCGCAAGCTCGCCTTCGCCTCGGCGTAATGAGCCGCAACCCACAACCGATGCCCGCGCTGCGCCAGAAATGGCCCGCGCAACGCGGGCACACCCAGCGCCTCCACGATCGGCACATAGCGTTCGATCAGCGCGGCATACTCCGCGTGCCGATGCGTAAAGTGAAAGACCGGAAACTGCTGGAGCAAGAGCCCGATGCGCCGCGCGGCGTTCTCCGGCGTCGCAGGCTCCGCTTCAAGCAGCCGCAGTGCGTCGTGAAAGAAATCGTTCGCCGCTTCGAGCGCGTGATGGCGAATTGCGCGCGCGATCGACGTCTCCAGAAATGGGATCGCGGCCGCCGGGGTCAGGCCTTGCAGATGATGCCGGGCAATTTCTTCACTGGCTTGCTCGGCGGTCAACACCCGTCCCGTTAACCGTTCCGCCACGCCCGTGTGCAAGCCCTTGCGATCCTGCGTGAGCATGCTGTTATAGACCACCTCCTGGGTCAGCGCATGGACAAATGCGAACCGTCCGGTGCCGGCGATCGGCTCAACGAATCCTCCCCTGGTTAAGCGTTCGAAACGGGACCGCGCGCGCTCGGCACCACCCGCGACCTCCTCGACCAGATCCAGTGCAAACTCGCGTCCAATCACCGCGCCTATTCGCAGCAGATCCTTGTCGTGCGGGTCAAGCCGATCAATGCGCGCGCCGAGCACATCGAAGACATCGCCCGGGATCTCGTCACTGCCGTGGACGGCAGCACGGACCAGCTCTTCGAGGAAAAATGGGTTGCCCTCCGCGCGGATCAGCACGCGCGACAGTGTTTGCTCTGGGATGACCGCCACCTGGTCCAGCGAACCCGCGAGCAGACGGGCATCGGTCGCGGGCAGCGGTGCCAACCGGAGACGCTCAAGGTGCAACCGTACCTGCCAAGGGGGTTCCGATCCTGGCCTGAAGGTCACGAGCATCAAGCAGCGCGTCGCTCCCGAATGGGCCACAATCGTGGTCAGGAAATCCAGCGAACTCGCGTCCGCCCAGTGCAGATCTTCAACCATCACGACCAGCGGTGCCGCGCCTGCCGCAAGGGTCACGAGATGCAGAATGTGCTGCGTCGTACGGGCACGCGCCGTGGCAGGATCGCGCGTTGCAGTGTTGGCGACGGCCGCTGAGTGACCCAGGAGCGCCCCTAAGAGATCTGCATCGCCACGAAGTTCTGGACCGAGTGCGCGGGCGATTGCGGCGTCCGCCACCGACTCGCTATCTCCGCGCTGGATTCCGCACAGCCCGCGCACAAGTTCAATGATCGGCACATTTGGGGCCTGGCGCCCATAGGCAACGCAATGACAGCGCACCACGCGCGCATCCTCGCCAAGTCCACCCGCGTACTCGGCGAGCAGCCGGGTTTTGCCGACCCCCGCCTCGCCTTCAATTTCAATGACCCCGCCCTGACCCGCCGCAGTACGTTCCAGTGCCTTGCGCAAGACCGTGATTTCATTCACGCGCCCGACGAAGCGCGTTCGTGGCCGGGTCAGCAATGGGACATGATCCTCCACGGCACTCAGACGAAAGGTTGCTATGGGTTGCGCGATGCCTTTAACCGTGACCGCATTAGGCTCCGCCGTCACGAGCAGACCCTTCGCGGCCCTCACTGTCGCCTCGCCACAGAGGATCTCACCGGGTGCCGCGAGCGCTTGCAGACGTGCGGCAAGGTGGGTGGTGTCACCACTCGCGGTGTAATCCATGCGGAGATCGTCGCCGATCGCGCCCACCACCACCTGGCCGCTGTTGAGGCCCATGCGGAGCTGCAGACGATCCCACCCTATCGGCGCGTCCGCCGGGGCACGCGAGCCGACTGCCTGCCGAATCGCAAGCGCGGCGCGAGCGGCGCGGGACGCATGATCTTCGTAGGCCAACGGTGCCCCGAAAATTGCCATAAACCCGTCACCGAGGAATTGATTGACCGTGCCTTCAAAATGGTGAACCTCGGCCAGCGCGACCTTGAGAAAGGCCGACAGCAGATCGTGCATGGCTTCCGGACCGAGCGCGCTGGCGAGCTCGGTGGAACTGACGATATCGCAGAACAGCACGGTGACTTGCTTCTTCTCGCCATGGATCGCGTGCCGGGTGGCGAGAATGCGTTGCGCCAGATGCGGCGGGGTGTAGGCGACTGGCTGCGGGCCAAGCTCAGTGCCGCTGGGCAAAGTGCTTCGGAGCGCGGCACCACAACTTGCGCAGAATTTCTGATCGGGAGTCACGGCGACGCCGCAAGCGGGACAGGTCTCAGACAGCCGCGCACCACACTGCGCGCAGAAACGCGCCCCGGGAGCGTTCTCAGTGGCGCAGCTTGAGCATCGCAGCATCGCGGGCCGTCCTGTTGAAATGAGCTGGAGACTATCCTCGCGCCCTGTGCTTGAGATTGACAAGCAGGGGAACGGTGCCGGCCACGTAACACACGGTAATCTCCGATGGCGGAGTGCGACCTGATCCAGCAG
>JAYTEX010000378.1:0-3796 GCA_043734785.1 Pseudomonadota bacterium
CTGTCGACCTTGGCCCAGGAAGCCCCGGCGTCGCTGGATTCCAGGATGGTGCCGAAAGCGCCCACCGCGATCCCATTCGCGCCATTCAAGGTCATGTCGTAGACCGCATCGTGGGGAATGCCGGTATGCACCGGCGCGAGTAGCTCACCGCCGCCTTTTTCCTGGGAGAGGACAGGGCCTGCCGCTAGGGCGCAGACGGAGAAAGCCACTGCGATTATCTGCTTCGAAATTAAACGTCTCTTCACAACATGATCCTTTTCACTTAATTCGTGGGTTGATTTCGGCACGACTACATCGTCTAGATGTGTTGCGAGTAGTCGAGTTTCTCAGAAATCAGCTGGTGTTCGTTGGAAATGAACTTCGGTTTAATCCACCACACGAGCAACGGCAGCACCGTCAGCTGAACGACCATATTGATGGTCATGATCATCACCAACAGTAGCCCCATGTCGGATAAGAACTTCAACTTCGACATGAAGTACCAGGGCAGGATACTGAGCAGCACGATGCTGGCGGTGAAGAAAATCGCTTTCCCGGAGGTTTGGATGGCGCGCTGGATTGCCTCGCCATAGTGCCCGGAATCCTGGAATTCTTCGCACATCCGGCTCACGAGATAAATGCCATAGTCGATCCCCACACCGATACCGATACTGGCAATTGGCAGGCTGTTGACGTCAAGCCCAATCCCTAGCATCACCATGACCGCTTCCAACATTGAATTCGACAGGTTCACCGGCAGCAGCAGGATGAAACCGGCCACGAACGAGCGATAGGCAAAGCTGGTCACCAAAAAGATGATCAGGTTCAAGGCCAGCAAAATACGCCACTTGTTATCGTGCACCACGTCGTTCACCGACTGTTGCAGTGCAATCGAGCCGGTGGCCATGCGGATCGTGAAATTCGGGTGATCGGTACCCACCTTGTCCACCGCCGCTTGCGCCTGCTTTAGCGCGAGATCTACCGTTTCCTGCTTATTATTCTTGTACCACAAAGAAACAGTCCCATTCTGAAAGGTAAAGTCAGCAACATGGCCGTAGTTCTTAGCGTTTGAGCCAAACAACAACCCGGTTACCGTGCCGTATATCTTTTCGTCGACTGGATCAAGCGAGGCCCATTTGGGGTTGCCACCGCCGAATAGACGATTCGTCTCGGGTAAGTAATCTGCAAATGACAGCGTCGCCGCCGGCGGGTCTTCGAACGACTCTACGGTTCTTTGAATCGCGTGCATCGTCGCGACTGTATGCGCTTCGCGCAGGATACGCGGGCCGTCCTGGCCGCCTTTGCCTTCAAAGACGATTTCCAAGGTCATCAAGCCTGGGAAATGCGAATTGATCGCGCGCACCGCCGTGTTGAACTCGGATTTATCGAACAGTAGGTTGCTGCCCTCGATCGGGTTGCCGATCTGGAGCTGGGTCTGCATCGAGATCGCAATCACTGCCACAATCACAGCGACGGCGGTCGTATATTTCGCACGCGCGCCATGTGAAAGGCTGCCGATCACACCCAGCATGCTTATCAGCTTATTGTGCCAGGTTATCTTGTCGCTTTTGCCGATCAAGACATCGACATTTTTCGGCGTCGGCAGCCAGGAGGCGAGCAGCGCGGACAGAAACACGTCGGTCGGAATGAGTGAGGTCGCCCAAAAGCCCGTAAAGATCGCGAATCGATGCATCACAGGAATCGGCGCAATCGCGATCAGGAACAAGCACACCAAGTCCGTGATAATCCCGAGAATACCCGGTGCCATCATGACACCAAGTGAGAGCTGGGCCGCTTTCCGTTTATCTTTTACCTGGTAGAGGATTTCGTAGTAGCGCTCCAGATACTGGACGCAATGAGAGAATGCGCGCGCCACGAGTAGCATCGGCACGACCATGATCAGCGGCTCAATCGGCTGCTTGAGCCAACCCGTCAGGCCAAAGCCCCACAGCCCGCCTACCAGACTGACGGTAATCGGCGCGACTACGCCAGGAATGTTCCGCATGTAGAAAATGAGCGAGCCGATCAAAGCGACTGCGGTGATCCCGAAAATCTGGAGCATCTGGCCCTGGTAAGCGTATACCCAGCCGGTGAGCATTGGCTGGCCGGCGGCATAGATTTCATGGTGCTCGTCCCGCTCCCGTTCGACCATGGCATGCACGTACTTGAAGGTCTCGCCATAGTCGAGCGTGGTCTCAATAAACGTTGCCGTGAGTAAGGTGGCGGTTTCATCTTGCGATATCAGGAAGGTGCGGACGTTGTTCGAGCCATCGACGCGACGCTTGAATTCAACGATTTCTTCGGCCGTTTTCGGCGCGCTTGCTTCCATCATGGGTTTCACTTCGACACCGTAAGGGGTCGCTTCAGAGTAGCGGGCCTTTTCGGTCGCGACGGACAGGATCTGATCATGGTCGACCGACGGCGCCAAATCGATGTCGCGGGTCATACGGAAGACTTTTTCGAGCGTCTCCGGGTTATAGATATCGCCATCCTTGCGTTTGATCATCAACACGACGGTCAACGGATTCCCAAAGTTGGGGTGGTCTTTGAAGGTTTTTACGAACTGATGGTTACTGGGGAAGAGATCCGAAAAAATCGTTTTGACTTCGACATCGCGCAACCCGTACGCGAAGAAGGCAGTGATGGCGAGCAGGATCCCTATGGATAGGCCTCTATTCCCGATAACCTTGGCGGCTAACCGGTGACGTAGTGAAGTCTGCATGGTCTTTAATTTGCCTAATAGTTGTTGGGCCTGCTGCGCAATTCGCGGCATGGACGGCAGGTAGCTAGACCCCATCCCACGATCGACAGCGACCAGATTGCTGTTACTTCGTCACGTTATTATGCCGGCCTGGGGCGCGGTGCGTTTTTGTCGTTATCCGCATCCCCATAGTGCCGGTTGCGCCACTCCTCCCTCGGGCCCCCGTAGGTATACCGTCGCGAGGAGTGCGTCCCCCTTAGATCGAGTCGCGGCTCGACTATAGGGACGGCCCCAGAGCCTGTCAATTATCGGATTTTCCTACAGTTTTTGTATTGCGTCGCAACAATACCCGCTCGCGGCGCAAGGGTTTCGCAATGAAACTTATCGCCCTTCGATGGCGCCTGCCAACGTCCTCTGATGTGGGGCATGGGTCCCGGATAAACGCTGCGCGTTTTCCGACACGTATCGTCCGGCGACCCCCCGGTACAACAGGAACATATCCCTCCACGAGCCATAGGCTGTTCCCTGTACTTGCAAATCTAGGGGCGCATGACGTGCTTTGAGTTTGTTGATGTCGAGATCAATCTGTTTGTATTCAAACTAAAGCGCTTCAAATCGCGCGCAGGTGCGACGAGAATTGCCGGAAGAAGACGGGATGTGATGAACTTTGGCAAGCAGTGCGCATAAGTGGCGAGATGATTTTGCAAAATTTGTGGGTTGAGCAGCGAAAGCTTGCAAAATCGCGCACAGACACGAAACCCGAGAGGGTTGTTGGGGTGAGCTTGCGAAGCCCAACAGAGAGTAGACCCGCTCACGCGGATACTCGGATTCGCGACGACGTGGTCACTCGGCAGATAATGGATGTTGGGGTTCGCGGCCCTCACCCCAACCTACCTTGAACACGCTGCCCGCTGAGCAGAGCGAAAGCTTGCAAAATCGCGCACAGACACGAGACCCGAGAGGGTTGTTGGGGTGAGCTTGCGAAGCCCAACAGAGAGTAGACCCGCTCACGCGGATACTCAGATTCACGACGACTTGGTCACTCGGCGGATCATGGATGTTGGGGTTCGCGGCACTCACCCCAACCTACCTTGAACACGCTGCCCGCTGAGCAGA
>JAYTEX010000379.1:0-12216 GCA_043734785.1 Pseudomonadota bacterium
AACTCGGTCCAGGTCGCAGCCAGCAAGGCATAAGTCTCCCCATCGCAGGCGTTCATTCGTTGCGGCCGATTAATCGTCACGTAGGCAACCTGGCCGCGCTTTTCGAACAATACTTTCTGCATCGTGTCCTCCACATCAGTTAAAATTTTTGAGCGCGCGCGGATGGGTTCCGTTGAGTCAGTGTGTCAGGTGGGATCAAGTGCGCGGCGCCTGCTGGCCATCAAGCGCGTGCCATCGCTGGGCCCAATCGAGATCCCACGCCGCACCGGCTTCGATACTGCGCCGGGCGGACGTCGCATACGAAGCTCCGTAAACAAGGTCGCCAGCACCACTTTCATCTCGTAGAGCGCGAACGCCTGGCCGAGGCACGCCCGATTACCACCCCCAAAAGGCGTCCATTCGTGCGGTGCGAATTTTCGTTCGAGAAAGCGTTCTGGACGAAACTCGCGCGGCGCAGGATACAGATCCGCGCGTTGATGCAGTAAGTGAATCGCCGGACAAAGCACCACCCCCGCGGGGTAGGTCACGCCACCCACCGATAATTCCTGTTTCAGAACTCGCACCACGAAGGGCAAAATATTGCGCACCCGCAAACTCTCACGGATCACGGCATCAAGGTACTCAAGCCCAGCGAGATGTTCAGGACGTGGCAAGTCATCGCCGCACACCGCAGCGAGTTCCGCTTCGATGCGCGCGACGACGTCCGCGCGCGACAGGATCCGTTCCAGCGCCCACGCAAGGGACAGCGCGGTCGTATCGTGACCGGCAGCCAGAATCGTGACCAGTGCATCACGAATTTCGAGATCGCTCATGTCGCTGCCGTCTTCGTGGCTGGCCGCGAGCAGGTCGCCCAGCAGGCTGGGCGGTCGCAGCGTGATGGCCAGCGCGCGCTGCGCGGCGATCACCCGATATAGCACGGTATCGAGCTGACGTCGCAGGCGGTAGAACGGCAGCAGGTTCGAATCTTTGAAGCGTTGCGGGGGAAACAGGTTCCACAGCACTAGCACCAACGGGTGACGGACCTGCCGCAGTAGGCGTGCCATCTTGGATTGCAGCTCCTCAAAGGCCGGGCCGGTCGCGATCCCAAGCACCGCGCGAAGGATCACCCGCAGCGTCACGCCTTGCAGCGCGGTATCCGCACGCACTACCTGTCCGTGCGCCCACTCGGCCGCCATCATTCGCGCTTCGCTCTGCATCGCCGTGAAGAATGTGCGCATGCGCTCACCCTTGAGTGGCGGCAACAGGACTCGGCGTTGCCGCACATGGGGCGCATCGTCGAGTACGAGGACCGAGGTTTCGCCAACCAACGATGAGAGCAGTGCATTGCCCTCGCCCGCATGAAGGATGGCGGGATCGCCGCGAAAGACTTCGCGAATATCCTCCGGTCGCGTCAGCATCACGAGCCGACCGAAACCCGCCAGGTGAAAGGTAAAAGTCTCCCCGGCGCGCGCGCAGTCTTCAAGATAGGCGAGAGGTGTGAACGAATAACGCAGTAGCTGCAGCAGCGGATGCGCGCTCGATCCTGAGGGTAAGTTGATAGATGGACTCATGATCGCGCGCCCGGGTCTACAAGTCCGTATTGGACGGTCTCGGTCACCCGAAGTCAACGCGATGCGCCAACGAATTGACCTGCTGTTCAGAAGAACATCATAGGCTACAACTAAAGCCTACCTGCGAAGACCGCAACAAGGCTACCACCCGCATCGCTTTAGAAAATTGGAAGGGTTGGTTAATAGCGCTGCGCTGACGGTAAAGATCACACCGGCCTGAAGACTGGCACGGGCTGACCGTCGCGTGTCTCGAAGCCGAGCTTCACCTTCTGGTCGATGGCGAGTTTGTCGAGATCGCAATCGACGATATTCGTGAGCAGCGTGAGGCCTTCTGACAACGTGACAAAGGCAATGGCGTACGGCGGTGTGGCGCGCCGTTCCACGCTCCACGAATAAATTGTGCCCTCGCCCGTAGCCTCCTGCCATTCGGTGTCTGCGCTCATGCAAAATGGACAGATCGGGCGCGGGTAGTAATGTCTTTTCCCGCAATCGCGGCATTGCTTGAGGAGCAGCCTACCTGCGCGTGCCGCTGCCCAGTAGGGTTCCAGTGCGGTATCGGCGCTGAACAGATCGTGCTTCGTATCGGCCATGACTCAGACCCTCTCCATGATGAGCGTAGCGCTGCCGTGTCGGGTGCCGAGCAAGCCGCCAGTGCCGTGCGCAAGCGCCAGATCGCAGTGCTTCACCTGGACCGCCGGGTGCGCTTCGCCGCGCAATTGGCGCACTGCCTCGATCACCTTGGTCATGCCGCCGCGATTGCCGGGATGGTTGTTGCAGAGCCCGCCGCCATCGGTATTGAAAGGCAGTTTACCGACCCCCGAGATGAGGTTGCCATCCGCCACAAAGCGGCCGCCCCGGCCTTTCTCACAGAAGCCGATATCTTCGATCTGCATCAGCACCGTGATGGTGAAGCTGTCGTAGAGCGATGCGTATTTGATGTCGGCTTGGCGCACACCTGCCTCCTCGAAGGCCTTTGCCGCGGACCAGACACCGGCCGAATAGGTGAGGTCCACCTCGCCGCCGCTCAGGTGCTTAATCGCCTCGCCCGCGCCGAGCACGCGCACCTTGGGTCGCTTCAGCGACGCTGCGATCTCGGGTGCTACGACAACCAGTGCACCACCGCCATCGGTGACGACGCAGCAATCGAGCCGGTGCAATGGATCAGCCACCATCGGCGAATTGATCACGTCCTCCACCGTCACGACGTCCCGCAGCATGGCATGCGGGTTGTGCTGCGCGTGGTGCGAGGCCGCGACCTTGATCCAGGCGAGCTGTTCCGAGGTGGTGCCGTACTGGTGCATGTGACGCCGCGCACACATGGCATAGAGGTTCAGTACCGTGGGTTTGAACGGTGCCTCGAAGGGCGCATCCGGGGGCTGCATCGACATCGACGCGCGACCTGGCTGGGCGCCACCCGTGCGCGGTTTGCCGGCCAATGTAATCAAAGCCACCTTGCATTTACCTGCTGCGATCGCCTGCGCAGCGTGGTTCACATGAACGATGTAGGAGGAGCCGCCTGTTTCGGTCGAATCGATATGGCGCGCCTTGAGGCCAAGGTAGTCGGCCATGGACAGGCCACCCAAGCCCGGCGCATCGCCGGCACAGAAATAGGCATCCACGTCCCCGACCTTGAGGCCCGCATCCTCCAGTGCGCCTTTGGCCACCTCCGCATGAATCTGCGCGATCGGAATGCCTTCCGCCTTGCGCGTGGGGTGTTCGTAGATGCCGGCGATATACGCCTTGCCCTTAATACTCATGAACGCGTTCCTACCTGGCTCAGTTAACAGAAACGGGTGCCGGTCGGCACCCGTAATGGAGCTTACACTAGTCCATCCGCGTGGTTTTCACCGCATTCGGCACTTTGGTCACGTGTACCGGCCGGGCTCGAAACACGCATCCTCAGATTGGGAACAATCTTTCTAGTACCGGAAATTTTTGGACTTCTTTGAGGGTAAAGAGTTGAGTCTCCACAGCACCGACAAATTTTTCATCGTCCGGCGCGATTATTTTCATGAACTGAGGTTCATTAAAAGCGGCGACCATGTCCGTAATGCTATCGAACCATATCTCTGCGATCCCGTCGTAGGCGGCCTTCCCCCATTGACTGGTGAGCTTACTGGTATCGCCTGCGCCCGTGTATTCTGTGACGAGATGAGACTGTACGTAGCGCCGTACATGGCGCGTGAACTCCGGTACGCTCGTCACAATCCCACCATGCGTATGATTCCAATAGTGGTCGAATGCTTCGAAGGACATGCCGTCGCGTCGTTTGATTACCACTGAAAGCTTGATCAGAGGCGCGCCGTTCAGTGGGATTTTCTCGATTTCATGGGTGACCAGGATTGAAGTCGCTTCGCGATCGAGAAACTTCGCGTCGTCTGGTCCTACGATCTCAATAAACCGAGGCTCGTTGAATGCTGCTGTCATGGTATCGATGCTGTCGAACCAAACCTCTGCGATGCCATCGAAGTCGGCGCGCTTCCATGCCATGCCCTCTCCTTGGTAGGTCGGGTCTACGATATGAGACTGGCTGTACCGACGGACATGCCGCGTAAACTCGGGAATCCCGACCACGAGATCGCCGTGCGTTCCATCCCAGTAGCGATCGAATTCCTCAAACGACATACCCTTTTTGCGCTTCAGCAGAACTGCGAGTTTGATCATGGGATTCCCTACCTTGCGCGCATCGCGTGCAGGCTGACGATTTCAACGTTATGAGCGTTACGAAATACCGCTTGCGCGATCATGTAGCATTCTCTACAACTTAACTGTAGCAGCGGCTACACAGCCTAGGCAATCAGAAGTGGCCCCGGTCGTTTGAACAACAATCCCCAATTTAGTCCCAGTCTACGATTGGAACCTTGCGCACCGATAAACTAGCGCCGTACGGCTGCCTGAAAAATCTAAAGGAGAAGATGATGAGTCTTACCGAATACGATGATCTGGATGGAGTCGCGCTGGCCGAACTCGTACGCAAGCAGGAAGTAACGCCGCTCGAACTGGTCGAGGCCGCAATCGCCCGCATCGAGAGCCGCAACCCGGCGCTCAACGCCGTATTCTGCAAGATGTACGACCACGCACGCCAAACAGCACGCGGCCCCCTACCGGATGGTCCGTTCCGCGGCGTTCCGTTCCTGGTCAAGGACATGACCTCGCACTACATGGGCTTTCCAACCACGAACGGCTGCAAATTCCTGAACGACGTTGGCCCTTCGGATCACGATAGCGAGCTCATAAAGCGCTTCAAGCGCACCGGTCTCGTCACGGTTGCCAAGACCAGCACGCCCGAATTCGCCTTGAGCGGGACCACCGAGCCGACGTTTCGTGGCCCCGTGCGCAACCCGTGGAATACCACACGCTCGGCCGGCGGTTCGAGCGGCGGCTCAGCGGCCGCGGTCGCGGCGCGCATCGTGCCCATCGCGCATGGCGGAGACGGCGGCGGCTCGCTCCGTATCCCGGCCTCGTGCTGCGGCCTGGTCGGATTCAAGCCCTCGCGTATGCGCACGCCGCATGGACCCGATTGCAGTTCGCTCTGGGAATCCTGTTGCGGCGAATTCGTCATGAGCCGCAGCGTGCGCGATTCCGCGGTTCTCCTCGACCAAGTCGCCGGTCAGGATGTGGGGGCCTATTATTCCGCACCCGCGCAGCAGCGTAGGTTCGCGGATGAAATCGCGTGCGACCCGAAACCGCTGCGAATCGCCTGGTCGGCGCACGGCCCGGCCAACTACGCCACTCACCCGGACTGCATCGCCGCCGTCACCCACGCGGCAAAGCTGTGCGCCACCCTCGGTCATCAGGTCGAGGAAGCGACGCCACGCCTGTCCGACGATCTGATGGCGAAACTGAATGAAGCCTTTCTCGGTATGCTCGCGATCGAGACCGCCTGTGATATCGATGAGATGTCGGCGCTGATCGGCCGGGCTGGTGGCGCCGCTGATTTCGAAAGGGCCAACTGGGCCCTGGTCGAACGGGCCCGCGCCTACTCGGCCACTGACGCCGTACGCTTCAAGCGCGTGCTGCACACGGTCGCGCGCACGGTCGGGCCGTTCTTCGAGGACTACGATGTGTATCTCTCGCCGACGCTCGGTACGCCGCCGGTGCCGCTAGGGCGGATCGATCCGGCCATGGCCGATGTCGACGAATATTTTCGGCGCATGTTCGACTTCATCCCGTTCACCGCGCTGTTCAACGTTACCGGCTCAGCCGGTGTGTCGCTGCCCTTGTGGTGGAACGCGGAGAACCTACCGATAGGCGTGCAGTTCGTTACCCGCATGGGTCGCGACGGCACGCTGTTCGGTCTCGCCGCGCAACTCGAACGCGCGCAGCCGTGGGCCGGGCGCAAACCACCCCTGTGATCCCATAGCATTAGTCTGAAAAGGGGGCGCCATTTTCGCGCACAAACCGGCGTGGGCTTGCTGAAAATAGCGAGCCCGTGCCGTGGGCATTTGAGTCCTTACGCAATTCGATCATCGCTGTTGGGTCAAGCGGTGCTCGAGTAGGGTCATTTCGGTGTTATCTCAACGATAAACCCATCCGGCAGCTCGCGCTTGCCGTAAATAAAATCTCCGTTGATATCGCTGACCCACAAACGATTGCCGACGAACCGCAAGCCCCATGGATTGATTAACCCACTCGCGACGAGTTCCAGGCGACCATCGGGGGTAACGCGATAGACTTTGCCGTCGGGTCGCAGGGCCTGGCCAAGCGGCACCGGAATTTCAAACGAGCCCACATCGACAACAAACAGCTGCCCGGCGTAAGCGCCGAAACCCGCAGGCGCAATGTCGAGCCCACCGAACATCGTTGCGCCTTCCACCACCGCGCGCTCAATGATTGTGCCGTCCGGCATAACCCGCAGTACGGCGGTGCCGCTGGCGTTATAAAGGCCACCACGCACGACCGTCACCAGCAAGGATTTCCCATCTAACGCAAAGCGCAGATACAGTGGCGCGCCGTGGCGCGCCGCGTCAAAAATCGCAAACGGTAAGCATTGTCCCTCTGGTGTCACCGTGTAAATCGTTCCGTTGTAGCTAGTTGACGCATAGAGCTTGCCCGCAAACGGGCTGCCCGGGGGGGCGAAACTGGCATCAACGCCAGTCCCGCTGACCCGCTTGGCATCCAAACCCGGTAGCGTGCAAAAGACGCTGACAGCGTAGTCGTCGTTCGGATCGATGCGTTGAATGACGTAATTCTCGATTTGGTGCTCCGAGCCGATCTTGGGTTGGGATAGCGCGAAGATCTGCCCTCCATAGGCCCCGAAGTCAGTAGGGGCAATGTCGAAGCCCGCACTGATCGGGGTCATCTTGTCGGCGTCTACGAGCACCGAGACCTGCCCTTTCCGATCGACAGACAGCATGCGGCTGCCCTTGTCGCCCTTCACCTTGCCGTCGTCGTTCAGCCATACCGCGCCGTCTTTTTCGTGCATGACCAAGGGGTCATACAACTCTCCTGGTGGCACGATCACTTTGGCGGAAAACCCCGCTGCCGCTTTGATATCGACGGCCAGCAAACGACTTAGCATGTCCGTCAGTTGGTCTTCTGCCGATGCGCTGGTCCCTAAGCTCAAGCCGGCCACGAGCGCGACCCATTTGATCGTCTGAATCATTTCAATTCCCCTTCGAATAGTTCGATCGCGATCTTTGCAACATGGACGGTGTCGTAATTAAGCGTACGCGGCCACGCCAAGGGTGCCGACGACAGGCAACCACCGCTTGACCGTTCTTGCCATCACCGATGTGTGACTTTGACACCGATCCGCTGCGCGACCGTCCTCAGAACCCGGAGCGTCGCACGCTTTATGATCACTCGTTCGCCGACTCGAACCGCCCAGTCGCGTACCACCTAAGATGCCGTGTGCTTGAACAGACAATACAGCATCTGTTCTTGAGTGAGAGTCCTCGCAGCGACAATGATGCCAGAACGCGCACGGACAGCGACATCGAACACGCACCATCCAGAGCGTGAGCGCGCGGCTGGCGCCAGCTTAAGCTTTTCTCGGATGTCGGGGCGACGATGTGAGCGCGCACGACGCGATGGCAGATCGGGTTGTTGGAGTGAGCTTGACCCGATCGGGTTGTTGGGGTGAGCTTGCGAAGCCCAACAGTGAGTAGACCCGCTCGCGCGGATACTCAGCTTCGCGACTACGCGGTCACTCGGCAGATCATGGATGTTGGGGTTCGCGGTGCTCACCCCAACCTACGTTGAACACGCTGCCCGCATGCGCTTTGGCTGCGATAGAAGCGATTTTTTCAGTCACGACTCATTAAACTCGCGGCGCACCACCGCTGCGGCGTCAGCCAGCGCCTTGAGCTTGCCGAAGGCGGCGACGCGCGTGAGATATTTTAAGCCGCAGTCTGGGGCTGGCATCAGGCGCTCGGGATCCACAAAAGGCAGCGCGCGTCGGATGCGGGCCACGAGGGTGGGCACGGATTCGATTTCGTTAGTCGATAAATCCACCACGCCCAGCACGATGGTCTTCTGCGCGAGTTCGCGCAGTACCCCTAGATCGAGATGGGGTTGCGCGGCCTCGATCGAAATCTGGTCGACAGTGCACTCGGCAAGTTGAGCCAGGAACGCATAGGCTTTGGGTTTGTCACGGGATACGACGAACCCGTAGCCGAAGCACAGATGGATCGCGGTGGTGGTGCGCAGGCCCGCCAGCGCACGATTGATCGCTTTCACCCCAAAACGCGTGGCCCCGTCCGGATCGTTGCGTAACCAGGGTTCGTCCAACTGAATGACGTCCGCGCCCGCGGCTTCGAGGTCACGTGCTTCGGCATTCACCGCTTCCGCATAGGCCATGGCCAGCGCTTCTTCGTCACCATAAAATTCGTCATAAGCCTGTTTGCAGAGCGTGAAGGGACCGGGTAGGGTGATTTTTGTGCGGCGAGTGGTGTGCCGTTTCAGGAAGCGCAGATCTTCCACCTCCACGGGGCCCGATCGGCGCAGTGCCCCGACGACCCGCGGTACCGGGATTTCATAGCCCTCAACCTTGCGCACGTAAGGGTGGTCGGTTGCGATGCCTTCGAGGGAGGTGGCGAAGCGGTTCGAGTAGCTTTCGCGGCGCATCTCGCCATCGGTGATGATGTCGATTCCGGCAAGTTCCTGATCGCGTATGGCGAGCAAGGTCGCGTCGTCCTGCGCTTCCTCCAGGTGGGGCGGCGCCACGCGCCAGATTTCAGGCGCGTGTACTCGCGGCACGAGTTTGGCTTTGAGCATTGCATGATCGACCAGCCAGGCGGGCTGCGGGTAGCTCCCGATCACGGTGGTTAAAAGGGGGTGCTTGGTCATTTAAAATCCCTTGTCGAGATGTCGGTGTCGCAGGAATCTGGGACTGCCACGTTCTCCGCTGTCACGCACCTGACGTCAAGAGGCTAGGCCCCCGCTTCCTAGATAAAAGGTGGTCTGTCCCCGATTCCGCCCTATACTGTCGCCGCGTTGCGTGAGGGGGAAATGATTTGAAGCTGGCGATGCGCTTACTGTTTTTATCGGTGACATTGGCGTTGGTCTGCAGTGCTGGGGCTGCCGAGCGCGCCCTGCCGTTCGAGCCGCTGGTGCCCAAGCGCCAGGTTGGCTCTACACCCGTCAGTGTGCCCGTGCCCGTGCTGGTGTCTGCGGTGGACCCCGCGCGACTGAACTTGCGCTCCTCCTCGCTCCTGGTCCTCGACCAGTCGAAATCCGAGGTGCTGGTGGCCCGCAATGCTGAGGCGGTTAGGCCGATCGCGTCGATCACCAAGCTCATGACGGCGATGGTCGTGCTGGACGCCGGGTTGCGCATGGATCAGGTGCTGAGCATAGCCAACGCCGATATCGACACCCTGAAAGGCACGCACTCCCGGCTGCAGATCGGCACGCAACTCACGCGCCGTGAATTGTTGCGCCTAGCGCTGATGGCCTCGGAGAACCGCGCAGCGGCCGCGCTTGCCCGCACCTACCCAGGGGGCTTCGGCGCGTTTGTGCAGGCGATGAACCGCAAAGCGCAAGCGCTCGCGATGACCCGCACTCATTTTGTAGATTCCACCGGGCTCAGTCAGAACAACGTGTCTAGCGCGCGAGATCTGGCGCGCATGGTGACAGAGGCCCACGGTTATCCGTTGATATGCGAATTCACCACGACAGCTAGCCACGTCGTGCAGGTGCGAAAAGGCGCGGCACCGCTGGTGTTTCGCAATTCCAATCGGTTGCTGCAGACTCAGAGTAAGGAATGGCACATCGGCATGTCTAAAACCGGTTACACCTCCGAAGCCGGGCGCTGCCTGGTGATGCACACCAAAATTGGCCGTCGGCCGGTTATCGTCGTGCTGTTGAACTCCTGGGGCAAGCTCACGCCGATCGCTGACGCCAACCGAATTCGCCGCTGGGTGGAAACACATACTACGCACGGCCGCGAGAGTCGTGTCGCGGATCAGGCGCATTAGCGCGGGTTCGATTATCCGCACCGAGTCCTGTGCCGAAAGATGAATACCCGGGGCGGGTCATTGCTCGTGCCGCGCGCAAGGAAGTCGCAGCACATTGCCGATGGACGTGAACTCGGTTCCCTCAAGTCAACTGGAGGTCGCTGATGTGGTGTTTTGAAACCGAGCCAGAATTTCAGACCCAGCTCGATTGGATCGATCAGTTTGTGCGCAAGGAAGTTGAGCCACTCGAGCATCTGTTGGGCAGCCAGTGGGACATCCAGGATCCACGCTTCGTAGCGCTGGTCCGACCGCTGCAAGCCAAGGTGCGCGCGCACGGATTATGGGCGTGCCACCTCGGTCCTGCGCTGGGCGGCAAAGGCTATGGACAACTGAAGCTCGCCCTGATGAACGAACTGTTCGGTTACGCCCGTTTCGGGCCGATCGTGTTCGGTGCGCAGGCACCGGATACCGGTAACGCCGAGATATTGGCCCATTACGGCACGCCCGCGCAGAAGCGCCGCTTTCTCGAACCCTTGCTGGCCAATGAAATCGTGTCCTGTTTTTCGATGACTGAACCGCAGGGCGGGGCCGACCCACTGATGTTCAAAACCACTGCCACCTTAGAGGGTGATGAGTGGGTGATTGAAGGTGAGAAGTGGTTTTCGTCAAATGCGCGTTATGCGTCGTTCTTCATCGTGATGGCAGTGACTGATCCGGATGCGCCCGCCTATCGACGCATGTCCATGTTCATCGTGCCGGCGGATACCCCTGGTGTCGAGATTGTCCGCAACCTGACCTTCCACGGCGAGCCGGCGGCGACCCATGCCTACATGCGCTATCACGAGGTGCGGGTGCCACTGGAAAACATGCTCGGTGGTCGCGGCGATGCGTTCGTCGTCGCGCAGGTGCGCCTAGGTGGCGGGCGTCTACACCACGCCATGCGCACGGTGGCCCAGGCGACGCGCGCCCTAGACATGATGTGCGAAAGAGTAGTCTCGCGCGTGACCAAGGGCGAGCCACTCGCGATGAAGCAGATGGTGCAGGAGAAGATTGCCGATTCGTGGGTGCAGTTGCGTCAGTTCCGGCTGCTCGTGCTGGAGACCGCGTGGCTGATCGACCAAGGGAAAGATTACCGCGCAGTGCGCAAGAATATCGCCGCCGTTAAAGCCGTCATGCCGACGGTGTTGCACGATATTGCCGCGCGTGCCTTGCACTTGCACGGCTCGCTCGGGCTCTCAACCGAAATGCCGTTTGCAGATTGGGTGATCAACTCCTTTCACGTCGGCCTCGCCGATGGACCGACCGAAGTGCACAAGGTGACAGTCGCACGCGAGGTTCTGAAAGCGTATCAGCCGTGTTCGACGCTGTTCCCCGACTATATTCAACCCGCGGCCGCCGAACGCGCCTGGGATCTGTATGGTGATCTGCTGCCGGACTAGTCTTTGGGCGCGCGGAACGGGAAAATTGCACCCGCAGTGCTGACCCTGGAAACGGCATGACCGCGACCGTCTGCTTGATCTGCCAGATGTTGAAGTAGACGAAGCTCATCGTGAGCATGTGGTAGGCGAGGAAGGCGGACTGATACTTGCCGTGGGCGTGGTTCGTCTCGAAGGCGTCCCACAGGAACTCGATGTATGCCTGCTCCTTCGGGGTCTTGAAGGAGAGCGGCAGGGCGTTGTCGAGTTCGGCGGTTTCTTCCTTGGACTGTTCATCGCTCCTGGCTACGCCACCGCTTCACGATGGCGTCCACATCCAGGTCTGTTGGGCCGTCAATCCACTTTGCGTAGAAATCGACGTCGTCGCTGTTCGGCGTCGGGTTCGGTCGGTCGAACTGAAGCCGCGTCGGAAGTAGGACAGCCTCCCCGAGTGCGTATTCCGACGATGTCGGTACGCGATTCCGATCGATGTCGGTACGGGATTCCGGCATTAATCGGTACGGTATGAACGGGTAACCCTTAAGGTCGTCGACTTCTAATCGGAGTTAACGATGGCACAGCAGAGGTCATCCATGCGGAAATTAAAAGAGATTGCGCGGCTTCGATTTGAAGCAGGACGCTCGTATACCGAGATTGCATCAGCGGTTGGGGTATCGCGCTCGACGGTGCAAACGGCGGTGAGTCGCTTATTGTCGGTAGCGTTATCGTGGCCCTGGCCGTCGGAATGCGACTAGCAGGCGCTGGAGGCGCGGTTGTATCCGGTCACACCGGGGCCGAAGCAAGTCGTGACCAAGGTGCCGGACTTTGGAGCGATGCGAAGTGAGTTATCGCGCA
>JAYTEX010000380.1:0-23116 GCA_043734785.1 Pseudomonadota bacterium
TTGGCACGACTGTTGCGCCTAACGCGTCGTCACCTCGCCGCGATCCTGGATCAGATAGATAACGACGGGATCGTGAATGCCCTTGAGGGAGGCAGGGCCGATTTCACTGGTTTGAGTCGGCACCACTGCGCCTTCCTTGTCGGTGATTTCGCTCAACAGCGCCTTCGAGCACAGGATCCTATCCATGCGTGGGACCTCAATAAGTGGCGCCGAGAAGGTCTCGTTCTGCGCGCCTTCGATCCGGAAGGTGATGTTGACGTCGTTCCCGTGGATATCCTGGCCGCCGGTAGAAATGCCCCAGGTGTCCCCGTGATGCAACGCCATTCGATAGTGGATCGGCGTATTGTGGGTGCGACTGTTGCGGTGCTTGATGCGAGAGACCAACTCGAGTGCCGCAGAGACGGATTTGGAGGCAGATACGAACGTTGCCAGAAAGCCGTCGCCGGTGCCTTTAAAAAAGCGCATGCCGTATTCCGTCAGGACCGGCTCGGCCAGTTGCTGCACGCGTGACTTGAGATGATGCGCCATGTGATCGTCTTGATTGGCAATCATCGAGGATTCGCACAGGTCGAACACCAGGATGGTCTCGGTACGTTTGACGAGATGACCGGCCGGGATGATCACGGACTTGTCCCAGTCATCATCTGCCTGGTAATCGACCTTCAACGACCAGTCGGCGACACGGAGGCTCGCCGGCAATTTGATTTCGGTTTTGGCTTCAAGGCGCTTCCACTCCTCTTCGAGTTTCAGGAAACTGCCATTGCGGCTAGTGTCCTCGGCAAAACAGTGATCGCCATCCTTGCTGAGCGTGAGATGGACCCGCGACACTTGATTGTGCTTCAACACCAATTCGTTTTCAGAATGACGACCGATTCGCACGGTCGACTGTGAAAACGAGCGATTAGTTTGACCTCCTCGCTCGAGGTCGGTCAGGCGAATTTCCCAGCCCATAATGTGGTGGCGGATTCCAGTATGTTTAAGGATGGTTTGAGTACTGGCTCAGTACTATAGGATGCGACGTCAAAAATGTGAATCGGTCAAAACCGTTGAGTAACAGATTGCGATGCATTTTGTGATCGGCCCGGAACTTTTGGTGTCCGGGCCGACCCGGTGACTAATGCACGATGACGCCGCGCGCGTTTTTGCCCTGTTCCAGATCTGCAAAAGCCTGTGGGGCGTCATCCAGGCGGTAGGTCTTGGTGATCAGGCGATCGAGATCTAATTTGCCCGCCTTATAGAGGCTCAGGTAGAGCGGGAAGTCCACCTTGAAGTTAGCGCTGCCGTACATGCAACCTTTAATGGTTTTTGCGGTGAAGGGCAAAATCGCAGCATTGACAGAGAACCGGTCGTCGAGTCGACCGACGCCAACCAGCACAGCAGTCCCATTTTTGCGCGTCGCCTTAATGCACTGCTCGATCACCTTGCTATTGCCCACCACATCGAAGGCGTAGTCGACACCGATGCCGTTAGTGAGGGCATAGATCTGCTTCACCATGTCGGCACCCGGATCGAGGATATCGGTCGCGCCGAATTCCTTGGCCATCTGCATTTTCTCGAGCGACAGATCGCAGGCGATGATTTGGCCGGCGCCGGCAATCCGCGCGCCCTGGATCACGTTCAGCCCGACGCCGCCACAGCCGAACACCGCCACGGTAGTGCCGGGTCGTACATTGGCGGTGCGGATCACGGCACCAACACCGGTGGTCACCCCACAGCCGACGAGCGCCGCGACCTTGAAGTCGTAGGACTTGTCGATTGAAATCACACAGGCCGCCGGTACGACGGCGTACTCAGCCATGACCCCCACGAAGGACATGACAAAAATCCGCTGACCATTCATGTGCACGCGGGTGGTGCCATCAAACAGATTACCATCCTGTTTCGCGCCGGAGCACAAGTAGGGCTCCTGGTGCAGGCAGTAAAAGCAATCACCGCAGTTAGGGATGAAAGAAATCACCACATGATCGCCTGGCTTCACATTGGTGACCCCTTCGCCGACCGCATCGATGATGCCAGCACCCTCATGTCCCAGCACTACCGGGAAGGGACTCGGGATGGTGCCGTTGATCACCGAGAGATCGGAGTGGCAAACCCCGGTAGCCTTCATTTTGACCAGGACCTCGCCCATTTTCGGTGGATCGAGATCGACCGTGGTAACTGAGTATTCGTTCTGCTTCTGCACGACAACAGCCTTCATGAGGCGCTTCCTCCTACATTGCGGATAGTGGGTCGAGGGTGGGAGACCGACTGGATTCCGGCGAACCCAGTCTCGCTAGGGTAACACGGGCTACCGCGCAGCACTCCTCACATTGAAGCGGGTGTGCCCGGTGTGACCCCGCACCGACTGGGTCCCGCGGGGGGAGGAGAGTCGCAAGGACGAAGACCGGGCACACCCCGCGCATCGCTACCATAGTGTGGGGGCGTTTAATTGAAGGTGTAGGAAAGAAATAGCTCGAATACCAGTTGGGGGTCGTCCCCGAAAATATCCTTGGCGCCGCGATTCGGCTTGGCCCAGGCAATCCCGGCAAGCCCGTAAAGCTGTTCGTTAGGGTAGAACTCGAACTCAAGATTCACTTCATCCGACCAGTTGGTGTTGGTGGTCGGCAGACCGAAATACTGTGGCGTGTCCAATGTATGGTGGTAGACCATGGCCATCACGGCGCAACGCTCGTTCGGGTAGGCCTTGACCTTGAGCATCTGCGTGACCTGATTCTCGTTGAATAGGAAGAACTCGCCGTTGATTTCGCCTTGATACCAGGTATCCCAATCGCGTTTGCCAAAGGTGAAAAAAAGCCCGCGGTACTCTTCGTTAGCCAGGGTGGCCGCGTCATCACCGGAATAGTGGGAGTAGCGGTAGTAGAATCGCGGCGTCCAACGCCAGGACAGAAATTGATAACTCGGTTCGAGGTACCAGGCGTGCGCATCGTTCTCGATGCCCGTGAGATCGGACTGGCCCGCCTGGCGCACGTATTCGCCGTAGAGTCGCAAGCCGGTCCACGCGGGCAAGTGCAAATCCCCTCCGCGGATCCCCCACACCTGCATGCCTTCGAGGCCGACCCCGCGGTCGTCGATGATCTCGAAGGCCATCGCGCTGAGCTTGCCCCAGCGCTCGGTCTGTGAATTCTCGAGATTAAACCCGACCACGCGGCTGTCGCCGAGATCCTGATCAGTGCGCAACCAGAACACATCAGCGCGCAGGGGCGAGGTATTGAGTTTGAGGATGGCGGTGTTGCGCCAGGATTCGAAAGCGCCAATCCAATACTGGCCGTTGTCGTGACCTTGATTGAAATTACCATCCCCCACCACCAAACCATCGCCGAGGGTGAACGGCTGTCCGCCGTAGGAGAGGTCGAGCACCCCGCGTTGCCAGCCGATATACGCGGCATCCGTGTCGAGAGCGCGATCGCCGGCCCGCGCGAATTGGCCCGACAGTTCGCCATCGAGCGTCGTGGTTGCCGCGACCACCGAGACGCCACCATAAAGCTTCGAATCGCCACGGGTGTAAGCCGTTTTCAGCGAAGGTTTCAATGACAACTGAAGATCTGTGCGCTCAGTTTCGCCGGTCGAACTGCGCAATGCGCCAAAGCCGGTCAACGCGCCGAAGCCGAAGTTGAGGCCATAACCCTGACGTAGCCCAAGGCGCGCGTTGAGCGAAGCTTCCGCGTGCAAGCCGTGCTGGTTGATCAACTCATAAGCGCCACCAGGCAACGCCACCAACGCGCTCGCCAGGCACATGACGCTGCGGGCGAATTGGCGTAGATGCAAAGATAAAAACATGCGCAGGCATCACCTTAATTGGCGGGACGAGTGCCTTAGAGCCGGCTGTAACGCGTATCAAAATACGCGACCCATTGCGCCCAGCGCGCGGCGTCGGAGGGGAACTTGGGGTGATCGAAACGCGCGATCAGGAAATTTCCACCCGGGCTGCGATAGGTCACCGCTTCCACCAGGATCAGTTGCTCACGGTAGGTCGCGCGATGGGCGTCTGGCACCTGTTTTTCCGGCTCTTTGGACCACAGACCGGCGGCGCGCAGATCGTCCAGCACGGTGGCCAAATGGAGGCCAGAGTCGCCGTCGAGTGGCTCACCGATGTATAGACTGCCGTTGCGTTTGTCGGTGGGATCGAAGGTCAGGACATGGTGGTCGATGATGCGTTCCTTGGTCGGGGTTTGCGCTGTCATGGGGCTTTCCTCAGTCTCCTAAAACGGGAACACGACGGGTACGAGCGTGAGCGTGACGGCTGCCACCAGCAAATTCAGTGGCACCCCGAAGCGCACGAAGTCGGTGAAGTGATAGCCGCCCGGTCCGTACACCATCAAATTCGTCTGGTAACCGATCGGCGTGGCGAAACCGCAGGACGCCGCAATCGTCAGGGCGACTACGAACGGTAGGTAATTCACGCCAAGAGTCGCCGCGGTAGCCAGGCCGATCGGAAACATCAACACGGCGGCCGTGTTGTTGGACAACAGTTCAGTCAGAATCATCGTGACAAAATAGATGATCAGTAACTGTCCAAACGGATCATGGCCAGCCAGCGAAATCAGCCCGTGCGCGAATGAGCTGGCGAGCCCGGTACTCTCCAATGCCTTGCCGATGCCTAAGGTTGCCGCGATCACAATCAGAACAGTCCAATCGATCGCGCGTCGCGCGGAAGCGCCGCCACAGCAGCGGGTGGCGAGCATCAAGCCAGCGGCCAGAATCGCCGCATGAAACATTCCGAACCCCTTGGTCATGAAATACGGGATCTGCTCGAACGCAGTCGCGAGCAGCACCATCCCCACCAGAATGGCGAGTGCCGTGATGGCTTTTTCGTGGCGAGGAGGACTTGAATCCTCAAGACTGCTGACCAAATAAAAATCCGGCGAATTGCGCTGCTGCTGAACAAATGCGGGGCGCGCCTCGAGGAGCAACGTATCGCCGGCCTGTAGCACGATGTCACCGATTTTCTGGTGTAGCCGCGCGCCACTGCGGGCCACGGCGATGACAGCCGCATTGTATTGAGTGCGAAATTTCCCATCCCGAATGGTCTTGCCGATCAGCGGGCAGCGATCGGAGACTACGGCTTCAATCAAACTTCGGCCAGCGCGTGGCCCATCGAGCTTGAAAACCTGATTCGTCGCTGGTAACAGTCCTCGGACGCGCTGCAGTTCAACGATCGAGTCGACCACCCCAACGAAGATCAGGCGATCGTTGGCGAGCAGTCGAAGCTGGGGCCCGACAGCGGCGATGACCTCGCCTTCACGCTCGACATCCGCCAGGAACATCTGATCGAGATGCCGCAGCCCCGCCTGTTCGATGGTTTTGCCGGCCACTGCGCCGCCTGGGTCGACCATCATTTCAACCGTGTAAGCCCGTGGGTCGGCGCTGTGGCGCAAGGCCGCGTTACGCGCCGGCAGCAGCCACCGACTCGCAATCACCATGTAAGTAATCCCCACAATCGCACACGGCACACCGATCCAGGTGAGCGTGAAAAAACCCATGGTCTGGTCGATTTGGCCGGACTTCACGGCATCCTTCATGAGACCCGCGACAATGACGTTGGTGCTGGTGCCGATCAACGTGCATAAGCCGCCAAGAATCGTCGCAAAGCTGAGCGGCATGAGCAGTTTGGATACCGGGATGCCATATTTTTTGCCCCATTCGATGACTGCCGGCAATGCCGCGGCCACCAGCGGCGTATTGTTCATGAAAGCAGAAATCACCGCGATCGGCGCCATCATCCGGAGTTGTGCATTAGCGACCGAGCGAGGCCGCCCGAACAGGCCGTGGGCGATCCAGGTCATGACCCCGGTCTCCCGTAAACCGGCGACGACCACATACAGCACGCCAACGGTCGCCATGCCCTCATTGGCAAAACCACTCAACGCCTCGCCAGCAGTAATGACTCCGGTCAACATCAGGACGCTCAACGCGGACATCATCACGAGATCCGCCGAAACCTGTGTGAACAGGAGCATGCCGAAGATCCATACCAACGCGCCGAGCGTAAGCCAGGCATCCAACGAGAGTGTAGACATCATTTGCTGAGGGGTTTGTAGCGCAGTCGCATGGGTTGCTCTGCATTCGTGCCGAGGCGGCGTTTGCGATCGGCTTCGTAGTCCTGATAATTCCCGGCGAACCACTCGACATGGCTGTCGCCTTCGAACGCCAACATGTGCGTTGCGATGCGATCCAGAAACCACCGGTCGTGCGAGATTACGAGCACGCAGCCGGGGAAAGTCAGCAGCGCCTCTTCCAGCGCGCGCAAGGTTTCCACATCGAGATCATTGGTCGGCTCATCGAGCAACAACACGTTGCCGCCGGCTCTGAGCAACTTGGCGAGATGCACCCGATTGCGTTCACCGCCCGAGAGCTCACCGATACGTTTCTGCTGGTCGGTGCCGCTAAAGTTGAAGCGCCCCACATAGCCGCGCGAAGCAGTCTGGTAGTTGCCAATCTGGATCATGTCGAGACCATCCGAGATTTCCTCCCAGACGGTTTTCGAGGAGTCCAGTGCGTCGCGTAGCTGATCGACATGGGCGAAGTGCACCGTGTCGCCAAGTCGGATTTCCCCCTGATCGGGGTGTTCCTGATTCACGAGCATCCGGAAGAGCGTGGATTTGCCGGCTCCATTGGCACCGATGATGCCGACGATCGCGCCAGCCGGCACGGCGAAAGAGAGCTCGTCTATGAGCAACCGATCGCCATAGGCTTTGCTGACCCGATCAACTTCGATCACGAGCTCGCCAAGACGCGGGCCGGGTGGAATGTAGAGTTCATTGGTTTCGTTGCGTTTCTGGAAATCCTGCGAAGCGAGCTCCTCGAAACGCGCCAGTCGCGCTTTGCTCTTGGCCTGGCGTCCTTGCGGATTCTGACGGACCCACTCGAGCTCAGCCTCCATATTTTTGCGATGTGCCGACTGCTGCTTTTCTTCTTTTTCGAGCCGCTTTTCCTTTTGCTCGAGCCATGAGGTGTAATTGCCTTCCCAGGGAATGCCATGTCCGCGATCCAGTTCAAGGATCCAGCCGCAGACGTTGTCCAGAAAATATCGATCGTGCGTGACGGCCACTACGGTGCCTTCGAACTGCTCAAGGAATCGTTCGAGCCAGGCCACCGATTCCGCATCCAGATGGTTGGTTGGCTCGTCGAGCAACAGCATTTCGGGGTTCGACAGCAGCAGGCGGCAGAGGGCAACCCGTCGCCGCTCGCCGCCGGACAACTTGGTCACATCCATGTCCCAGGGGGGCAGGCGCAAGGAATCCGCGGCGATCTCGAGTCTACGATCGAGCTCCCATAGGCCGGCGCTGTCAATCTTGTCCTGCAGGCTGGCCTGCTCTTCGAGCAGGGCATTCATTTCGTCCTCGCTCATCGGCTCGGCGAAACGCATGCTGATTTCGTTGAAACGGTCGACCAGGGCTTTCTCAGCCGCAATGCCTTCCTCGACATTGCCACGCACGGTCTTGTGTGCATCGAGTTGCGGCTCTTGTGGCAGATAGCCGATCCGCAGATTTTTCTGTGGCGTCGCCTCGCCCACGATCTCGCGGTCGAGGCCCGCCATAATTCGCAACAAAGTCGATTTGCCGGAGCCATTCAAGCCCAGCACACCAATCTTGGCGCCGGGAAAGAACGATAAGGAAATGTCTTTGAGAATGTGGCGTTTGGGCGGAACGATTTTCCCGACCCGGTGCATGGTGAAGACGTATTGGGCCATCAGGATACAATCGCTTTAAGAGAGGATAGCGGAGATTATCTGCGGTAACGGTGGCGCGCCACTAGGGGATTTTTACTAAGTCGTCATATTCCTGTCATATACAAAACCTAAGGTGCGCCCCAGTTTGTTCATTAACGGGGGGAGAGCGCACCATGAAACGACACCTTTTCGCATGCACCTTGGGGGCGGCGCTGGCGGTGAATTCCGGGCCGATATTGGCCGCCAATGACGCGATGATGCAGCTTATTGAGGCCTTACAAAAGAGCGGCACGATCGACGCCGAGACCTTCGAAGCCATCCGGTCGGCGGCACGCGCCGACAATGAGCAGAACACCGCGAGCATCACTGAGGTCAATGCGGTCGCCAAGACGCTGCCCAAGGTCGAAACCCGCGGCAAGCTCGAAGTCGGCACGCCGGCCGGCGATTTCGTGTGGCGCATCGGCGGACGGATGCATCTCGACAGCGCCTGGTACGGCAACGATCAGGGCACGAGTCGCGCTACCTCCTTCGCGAACGGCACCGAATTCCGGCGCGCCCGCCTCGATGTGACCGCGACGTTGTATCGAGCCTGGCAGATCAAGCTGCAATACGATTTCACGAACAGCGGCGCGGCCGGTCTGCGGGATGCATATATCCGCTACAACCGGACCCTGAGCGCGTTTCCATCCTATGCGATGGTCGGCAACTTCAAGGAGCCCTTCAGCCTCGAGGAATATACCAGCTCCAACAGTATCTCGTTCATCGAGCGTTCGTTACTGAATGCCTTCGCGCCATCGCGCAAGATGGGCCTTGGCTTCGGTACGATGGGGCATAACCTGTGGGCGTTGCAGGGCGGGCTCTTTGGCGAGGGCGTGGCGGTGGACAACAACCATCCCGGTTGCACCACGGGCACTGCGGGAACCACGGTCACCTGTACCAATGGCCGGCACAACGAAGGCTACGCCGGAGTTGGACGCCTGGTCGTGTCGCCGTTTCATAGTGAGTCATCGGACCGCGTGCTGCATTTCGCGGTGGCGAGCGAATATCGCCGCATGGATGATGGGGATGCGTTGCGAATTCGTGCGCGGCCAGAGTCCAATCTCGCGAATGATCGCTTGGTCGATACCCATGTCTTGACCAGTGTGGACAACACCGTGAAACTCGGCTTCGAAGGGGCGGGGACTTACGGGCCGTTCTCACTGCAGAGTGAATATGCGGTCACTGACGTTAACCGTCTGGGCGCCTTGGCCGAGCCGAGTTATGACGCGTTCTATGTGATGGGCAGTTGGGTGATCACGGGTGAGTCGCGAGTCTACAAGTTTCCGGACGGGATATTCGAGAATCCGAAACCGGCAGGCATCGTCGGTCAGGGCGGAATCGGGGCGTGGGAGCTGCTGGCCCGGTTCAGCACGCTTGATCTAAACGACACAGATGGCGCGACGCGTTTCAACGGCGGCCGGGAAGACAATCTCACGCTTGGCCTTAACTGGTACCCGACGCCCAACCTCAAGTTCATGGCCAATTACACCCAGGTGCTGGACGTTGAGGATGCCGACCTAGGTTCATTCGACGGGGTTGAGCCCGAAATTTTCGCGTTGCGTGCACAGGCGCACTGGTGAGTCCAAGGCGCGTGGCGCCTTCAGCGCGCAGCGCTCTTAGTTTTGAGGGTGCGATCACCAAGCGCGAGCCCAGTCCCTGAGCCAGTCCCTGAGCTTGGCGTCGAGTCTGGTGTTAGGATTGGGTCTCAGGCGACGCACCCCGCGTCTCCTGAGACCCACCCACTAACCTCGAGATCGCTATGGCCTACGGAATTCTTTCTTTTGGCGCCTACGTTCCCACGCTCAGACTTTCCCGTTTAGCGATTGCCACGGCGATGGCGTGGGCCGTGCCGTCGCTGAAGGGACTCGCCAAGGGCGAGCGTGCGGTTGCTAACTGGGACGAGGACAGCGTCACCTTGGCGGTGGAGGCCGCACGTGATTGCCTAGCCGGTATCTCGGAAATGCCGGCCCAGATCCAGCTGGCCTCGACCACCTTGCCATTCGCCGACCGCAGCAACAGCGGTATCGTCGCCGATGCTTTGCTGTGCGCTGAACTTACGACGACGGAAGACCTGGGCGGTAGCCGGCGCGCGGCCACCAGCGCGCTGGTGAGATTGGGGCTCAATCCCGGTGCGCGTTCAACCCTGCTGCTGGCCGCCGACTGTCGGGATGCTAAACCGGGTAGCACCCAGGAGATGAACTACGGGCATGGCGCGGCAGCCTTGCTGATCGGGGAGGGAGATCCAATCGCGACCTTCGTGGGTGCAGCCGCGTGGCACGACGATTTTGTCGATCAATATCGCGCGGCGGATACCGATTACGACTACGCACTGGAAGAGCGCTGGATTCGCGAAGAGGGTTACCTCAAGATTGTGCCCAAGGCGGTGCAGGCTGCACTCGCCAACGCGAATCTCGATATCGGCGACATTCATCGGGTGGTGTTCCCGGCGAACGCCAACATCGGCAAGGGCGTGGCGAAGGCAATCAACGCGAATCCGGACCTCTTCGTCAATCCGCTGCTCGCGAACTGCGGTGATTGTGGCGTGGCTCATCCCCTGTTGATTCTTGCGCATGCGCTCGAAACCGCCGTGCCGGGTGAAAAAATCCTGGTCATCGGCTTCGGTCAGGGTGCGGATGCGATCGTGCTGGAAACAACGCCGCAGCTCGCCCTGGTCCAGCGGCAGCACGGTCCGGGGCGCTCGCTCGCGCAAAGGCGTGTTCTTCCTCAATACACGACGTTTCTGTCACTTAGGAATCAGCTCGACGTTGATTTCGGTCTGCGCGCAGAGCGCGACAATCGTACCTC
Organism: Pseudomonadota bacterium; assembly: GCA_043734785.1. Taxonomy (GTDB): domain Bacteria; phylum Pseudomonadota; class Gammaproteobacteria; genus CAIKBL01. The sequence goes on from JAYTEX010000380.1 coordinate 10,514, forward strand.
GCAGTCAGCGTTCTATCGTCGCCGAAAGGACATCACCGGCATGCTGGGTGGGCGCTGTTCTGCCTGCAATACCTTGCAATTTCCGCGCTCGCAGGTTTGCGTCAAATGTGGCGCGATGGAGACCCTGCACGACGAGAGCCTGTCCGGGCTGCAAGGTCGTGTGAAGTCCTACACCGAGGATTGGCTCGCCTACACGCCGTTGCCGCCCTACATCTACGGCAATGTCGAGTTCCCGGATGGCGCTAACTGCATGCTCGAATTCACGGATTTCGAGCCCGGACAGGTTAAAGTCGGGAGCCTCGTTCGGATGGTGTTCAGGATTAAGGATTTTGACACCAAACGGCATTTCCGACGCTATTTCTGGAAGCCTGCGCCGATTCCGAGCGCCAACCCCTGATCAGATGAGGTGATTCCCAATGGCCACAGGTATCAAAGACAAGGTCGCGATCATCGGCATGGGCTGCAGTAAATTCGGCGAGCGCTGGGATTGCGGGCCGGAGGAACTTATTCTCGAAGCCTTCAAAGAGGCCATTGCGGACGCGAAAATCACGCGCGAAGAAATCGAAATGGCGTGGCTCGGTCTGTTTTACCAGGAACAGAGTGCCGGCAAATCGGCGCTACCCTTGAGTCACGCCTTGCGACTGCCCAACATTCCGGTCACGCGCGTCGAGAACCTCTGCGCGACCGGCACCGAGGCGCTGCGCGGCGCGGTCTATGCGGTCGCGGCTGGTGCGTGCGATATCGCCCTTGCGATGGGGGTTGAGAAGCTTAAGGACACGGGTTACGGCGGACTGCCGGAGCGCACCAAGGGCACTTTTGACGATCTCTGGTTGCCAAACGCAACGGCGCCCGGTGCCTTTGCACAATTAGCGAGCGCGTATGCCGCTAAACATCGCCTGGACATGCAGGACCTGAAGCGCGCAATGGCGCATATCTCCGTTAAAAGTCACGCGAACGGCGTGCTGAATCCCAAAGCGCATCTGCGCAAGATCATCACCGAAGACGACGCCTTAAACGCCGGTATGGTGGCCTATCCCCTGGGACTCATGGATTGCTGCGGGGTCAGCGACGGTGCGGCGTGCGCGATAGTGACCAGCGTCGAAAAAGCGAAGGAGATGGGGATTAAGGACATGGTGACGGTCAAAGCCATGCAACTCGCGCCCAGCAACGGGTTCGAAATGTCCAATACCGGGTGGGACGGTAGCTACTTCCATACGACGCGGGTCGCGGCCAAACGTGCCTACGCCGAAGCGGGGATCACGAATCCGCGTCAAGAGGTTCACATGATGGAGGTGCACGACTGCTTCTCTGTGACCGAACTCGTGGTGATGGAGGATCTCGGCATCTCACCGGAGGGCGGGGCGATCAAGGACGTGATGGATGGTGTGTTCGATCGGGATGGCAAGCTGCCGTGCCAGATCGATGGTGGCCTGAAATGCTTCGGCCACCCGATTGGCGCCAGTGGCCTACGTATGGCCTATGAAATGTATCTTCAATTGCTGGGGCGGGCCGGCCAGCGTCAACTCAACAGCCCGTCGTTGGGACTGACCCACAATCTCGGCGGTCATCCGTTTCGGAATGTCGCGAGTGTGTCGGTCTTCGGTCTTCATTCGGCTTGACCTATTCTCATTGACAGGGGAACACGATCCTATGCATGCGCAAGCGAACACCTGGGCCACGCCGGAGCACGAGTTGTACCGCCACACGGTGCGACGTTTCCTCGAAGCCGAGTTTGTGCCGCAGCGCGAAGCGTGGATCGCGCAGGGCTATTGCGATCCGATATTCTGGCGCAAGGCTGGCGAAATAGGGCTGCTGTGCCCGGATGTGCCGACCGAATATGGGGGGGGTGGCGGTGACTTCGGCTTTGACGCCATCGTGTATGAGGAGCTCATGCGGGCCGGGATCACGAGTTTCGGTAGTGGCATTCAGAGCATCGTCGCCCATTACCTCCTGATCTACGCCACCGAGGAGCAGAAGAATCGATATCTCCCGCAGATGGCGCGCGGTGAGATGATCACCGCGATTGCGATGACAGAGCCCGGCACCGGGTCGGATCTGCAGGCGGTTAAAACCCGTGCGGTGCGTGATGGCGACCACTATGTGCTGAACGGTTCCAAGACCTTCATCACCAACGGCTATAACGCCGACATGGTGGTGGTCGTGTGCAAGACGGATCCGAAGGAACGCGCCAAGGGTATTTCATTGCTGTGTGTCGAGACCCAGGATCTCGCCGGCTTTCGGTGTGGCAAACCGCTTAAGAAGATTGGCCAGAAGGGCCAGGACACCTGTGAATTATTTTTTTCGGATTGTCGTATCCCGGTTGAGAACTTACTCGGTGGACAAGCAGGGCAGGGCTTCTTCCAGTTGATGAATCAGCTTGGTCGCGAGCGACTGATCATCGCGATCTCGGCAGTCGCGAGCATGGAAAACTGCGTGCGGATCACGACCGATTACGTCAAACAACGGGAGGCGTTTGGCAAGAAGTTGATCGATTTTCAGACTGCCAAATTCACCTTGGTCGAGTGCAAGACTGAAGCGCGGCTGGCGCGCGTGTTCGTCGACGATTGCATCCGCAAGCTCATTGCGGGCGAACTCGATGCAGAATCCGCCTCGATGGCGAAGTACTGGTGCTCCGAGAAGGCCTTCGAAATCGCCCATCGCTGCCTACAACTCCACGGCGGCTATGGCTACATCATGGATTACCCCATCGCGCACTATTTTGCGGATGCCCGGGTCGGGATGATCTACGGCGGTAGCAATGAGATCATGAAAGAACTCATTTCGCGCTCACTTTAAAAGCGCCACGCACGAGAGTCGCCGAAAGTGGATAACGCGAATCTGTACCTCGCTTATGCGCGGCATTTCCCGGCCGCTGATGCTGAATTTCTATGCACTGAGGAGGGTCGGCGCTTTAGCTATAGCGATCTGGAAAATCACACCGCGCGTCTCGCGGGCTACCTGCTAGAACGAGGCCTCCGGCTGGGCGATCGCGTGACCGTGCAATGCGAGAAATGTCCCGAAATCATCTGGCTGTACCTCGCCTGCCTGCGCGCAGGGCTGGTCTTTCATCCGCTGAATCCAGCCTATACCACGGCTGAATGCGAATACTTCGTGGAGGATGCGGCGCCCGCAGCGCTGATCGCTGATGCGACCTCCGAGGCCAGCCTGACGGCTCTCGCTGAGCGCTACCGGATTCCGCTGGTCATGACCTTGGAAGATCTCTGTCGCGAAAGCGCCCGTGCGCCGGTCAATCTTGCGACGATCGAGTGCCCGCCGGACGCGGTAGCGGCGCTGCTGTACTCCTCCGGCACGACTGGCAAGCCGAAGGGGATAATGTTGTCGCATCAAAATCTCGCGACCAATGCGCTCGCTTTGAGCGACGCCTGGGGCTTTACGCCACTCGACGTCCTGCTCCACGTGTTGCCGCTGTTCCATGTGCACGGCTTGTTCATCGCGCTGGGGTGTACGTTGATGTCGGGCTCACGGATGATGTTTTCGACGCGCTTCGAGGCCAACGCGGTGCTGCCGCTGCTACCTCGCGCGACGGTCATGATGGGCGTGCCAACTTACTACACGCGGTTACTGGCGACGCCGGGGTTGAATGCCGAGGCTTGCCGCACGCTGCGCCTGTTCACCTGCGGCTCGGCGCCGCTGTTGCCGGAAACCTGGCACGCTTTTCAGGCCCGTACCGGTCATGCCGTGCTCGAACGTTATGGCATGACCGAGACTAGCGTCATCACCACCAATCCCTTGGTGGGTGTGCGACGCCCAGGGGCCGTGGGGCCGGCACTGCGTGGGGTGGAAGTGCGCGTGGTGGACGCTACCGATCAGATGGTGCCGGCGGGTACCGCTGGGCACGTGCAGGTGCGTGGCCCCAGCGTGTTTGTGGGCTACTGGCGAAAACCTGGTAGGACACGTGAAGATTTTACCTCAGATGGCTTCTTTCGCACCGGTGATGATGGGGTGCTCGATCCTACGGGTTATCTGACATTGGTCGGCCGCGCCAAGGATCTGGTGATCACGGGCGGACTGAATGTCTATCCGAGCGAAGTGGAGCAGGTGCTCGATGAAGATCCTGCGGTGCTTGAATCCGCCGTGATTGGCCTCCCGCATCCAGATTTTGGCGAACAGGTGATCGCCGTGCTGGTGCTCAAGTCCGGCGCGGCGTGGGATGAAACGCAAATCCGGCGCCACGTGCGCGAAAAACTCGCGGCTTTCAAGTGCCCCAAGCACTACCGGATCGTGAATGAACTGCCGCGCAACGCCATGGGTAAAGTGCAGAAGGCGCTCCTACGCGAGCAGGGGTTAGGTTGACTCAGCGCCCGTCATGCGCTGCCGGCATGATGGTCAAGGACCAGCGGTGGGATTGGATAGAACCCGTACTGCAATGAGTCTCGACCACGCCACCCTCGATGCCTTACGCACCCACCACCCCGCGTGGCGGCTGTTGCGTTCGGACCACGCGCCGCTCGTGGCGAGTTTTCTGCACCGCGTGTTCGTCGCGCCCAATGTGCGGGTCATGGCGGCGACCGATCTGGCCGAGGCGCTGGAAGACGAGTTATACGCGCTGCGGGAACGGTTGGGCGATGACACCTTTCCGAGGCCGGCGCTGGAGTATCTCAACGACTGGGCCAGCCCCGAGAAAGGCTGGCTGCGCAAGTTCTACCGACAGGGCTCGGACGAGGCTCAGTTCGATCTGACCCCGGCGACCGACAAGGCTATCGCGTGGTTGGGCACGTTGACGGAGCGCAGTTTCGTCGGCACTGAGTCACGCCTATTGACCTTGTTCGAGCTGCTCAAGCAGATGAGCGAAGGCAGCGAGTCCGATCCGGCCAAGCGCAGCGCCGAGTTGCACAAACGGCGCGACGAGATCGATGTCGAGATCGCACGGGTGCTGATGGGCGATGTGCCGTTGCTGGACGACACTGCGCTGAAGGATCGCTTTCAGCAGTTCGTGCAACTGGCGCGAGAACTGCTGGCCGACTTTCGCGAGGTGGAGCACAACTTCCGCCTGCTGGACCGGCGGGTGCGCGAACGCATCGCGCTGTGGGACGGCGCCAAAGGGGCGCTGCTGGAAGAGATCATGGGCGAGCGCGAGGCGATTGCTGATTCTGATCAGGGGCGCAGTTTCCGGGCCTTCTGGGATTTCCTGATGTCCAGCCGTCGGCAGGAGGAATTGACCGAGCTGCTCTCGAGGGTGTTAGCCTTGCCGCCGGTGGCGGACCTGAAGCCCGATGCACGCACGCGGCGGGTGCATTACGACTGGCTGGAGGCGGGTGAGCACACCCAACGCACGGTGGCGCAGCTTTCGCAGCAACTGCGGCGGTTTCTGGACGATCAGGCCTGGCTGGAAAACCGCCGGATCATGGACATCCTGCACGGCATCGAGGCCAAAGCCCTCACACTGCGCGATGCCCAGCCCGCAGGTGAGATGATGCGCATTGCGGAGTCTGGCGCCGAGGTCGAACTCCCGATGGAGCGCCCGCTGTTCACGCCAGCGGCGAAGCCGCTAATTGCGGAAATCGAGCTGCAAGCGGGTGATATGGAGGTGGACGCCGCAGCGCTGTACTCGCAAGTCGTGGTCGACCGCGCGCAACTGGCCCACCACATCCGCCGCGCCTTGCAGGCTCGATCTCAAGTAACGCTACGCGAACTGACCGACGAACAGCCCTTGCAGCAGGGCCTGGCGGAACTGGTGGCGTACCTGCAGTTGGGCAACGAAGCGTTCAAGACGGTGGTGGACGAGGATGTTGTGGAGACGATCGCCTGGGAGATGTCCGCGACCGACGGCGTAATGATATCGAAAGCCGCCCGGCTGCTCCGCGTCATTTTCGTGAGGTGAGGATGGAACAAGCACAACACCAGTCCCACAACACTTTGGCGGCAACGAGCGACACAGACCTCTCGACCTTGGTGATTTCCTTACTCAAGGGGGTGATTTACCGCGAAGGCGACGAGCGTCTCTGGGGCGCGCTGCTCAACCTGCAGGCCCGGGTTCGGGACTATGTGTCGGTGTTGGGCTTGGAACTGATTTTCGACGAAGCCGAGGGTTACGCCTTCCTGAAGAGTCGCCCTGAACCCACTGAGGAAGAATCCGCGACCAAGCTTCCCCGCCTGGTGGCGCGCCGGCCTCTATCGTTTCCGGTCAGTCTCTTGTTGGCTTTGCTGCGCAAGAAGCTCGCCGAGTTCGATGCCGGCGGTGGAGAGACCCGACTGATACTGATCCGAGACGATCTCGTTGAGCTGGTGCGGGTGTTTCTGCCCGATAGCAGCAACGAGGCTAAGTTGATCGATCAAATCGAAACCCACATCAACAAGATCGTCGATCTGGGTTTTCTGCGCCGCTTAAAGGTCGCGAGCGGCCCGGCCAGTTTCGAGGTGCGGCGCATCCTCAAGGCCTTTGTCGACGCGCAATGGCTGGCGGACTTCGACGCCCGACTGGCTGCATATCAGGCGCCGCTGATAGGAACTTCGACAGTCGCGGGAGAGGCAGACAATGACTAATTGGAAAATTTTCCAATTAGCACGCCTGCGGGGAGATGCACGGTGAATGAGGCGCGCACGTTGGGCCTGGATTTCGTGGCCGACGATACCTTATCGGGGTTCCGCCTGCAGCGTCTGGAAGTCTTCAACTGGGGCACTTTCGACGGGCGGGTATGGACCTTGGAAGTCGCTGGCAAGAACTGCCTGTTGACTGGGGATATCGGCTCCGGCAAGTCGACCCTGGTGGACGCGATTACCACGCTCTTGGTGCCGTCTCAGCGGATCGCCTACAACAAAGCTGCAGGCGCCGATAACAAGGAGCGAACCTTGCGCTCCTACGTGCTCGGGCATTACAAGTCGGAACGCAACGAGGTGACGGGTAGCGCCAAGCCCGTGTCATTACGCGATCACACCAGCTACTCGGTCATTCTGGGGGTGTTTCACAATGCGGGTTACGACCAGACCGTAGCACTTGCACAGGTGTTCTGGATGAAGGAGGCGCAAGGTCAGCCCGCGCGCTTTTTCGTCGGCGCGGAGCGTGACTTGTCGATCGCGACGGACTTTGCCCGGTTCGGCTCGGACATCGTACAACTGCGCAAGAAGCTGCGCAGTTCAGGCGCTGAGATCGAGGACAGCTTTCCCAAATACGGGGCGTGGTTCCGTCGGCGCTTCGGCATCGACAACGATCAGGCGCTGGAGCTGTTCCACCAAACGGTGTCGATGAAGTCGGTGGGCAATCTCACTGACTTCGTGCGCAGTCATATGCTGGAACCGTTCGACGTCGCGTCCCGTATCAGCGCGCTGATCACGCACTTCGATGACCTCAACCGCGCGCATGAAGCGGTGCTCAAGGCGAAGCGCCAGTTGGAATTGCTCACGCCGTTGGTGGCCGACTGCCAGCGGCACGCGAGCCTCGTGACAGAGATCGATGATCTCCGTCGCTGCCGTGAAGGCCTGCACGTCCACTTCGAACGCTTGAAGCTGGCCTTGCTCGACAAGCGCATGGTCGCCCTGCACGACGAGTGGGAACGTCTGGACGCGCAGGTGAAACGGCTGGACGGCCGCCGCGAGGATCAACGCGTTCAGGTCGATGAGCTGAAGCGCGCTGTGGCAGACAACGGCGGGGACCGGCTGGAGCGGCTGACCGTCGAGATCAAGAAAAAAGAAGCGCTGCGCGACGCGCGGCAAACCAAAGCCCAGCGCTATGCCCAGCTGACCGCCAAGGTGGAGGAGGTACCCGCGTCAAGCGAGGCCGCCTTTCTGGCGCAGCGCGGCCGCCTCAAGGCCATGCGGGACGAGCTGCGCGACCGCGATGCCGCGCTACAGAACGCCCTGACCGAGCACGGTGTCAGCCTGCGCCAGGGCAAGCTGGAACACGCTGCCCTGCAGGCCGAGATCGACAGCCTGAAACGGCGGCGCAGTAACATCGACGACCAGCAGATTCAGATTCGCGCAGCGCTGTGCGCCGCAACGGAGTTGACAGAGGCAGAGATGCCCTTCGCGGGTGAACTGCTCCAGGTGCGCGATGATGCGCGCGAATGGGAGGGCGCTGCAGAGCGCTTGATGCGTGGGTTCGGCTTGTCCCTGCTGGTGCCCGACGCCTATTACAAGGACGTCGCCCAGTGGGTGGATCGTAACCATCTGCGCGGCCGCCTGGTTTATTTCCATGTTCGGCAAAGCAGGCGCAGGGATTTGCCCGACCTGCACCGCGAATCGTTGGTCAGAAAAATTTCGATCAAACCGGACTCGCCTTTCTATGACTGGCTGGAGCGCGAGTTGGCGCACCGTTTTGACGTGGCCTGTTGCGCTTTGCCTGAGCAGTTCCGGCGCGAGACGCGAGCCATCACCCGCAATGGCCAGATCAAGGATCCGAGCGGGCGCCACGAGAAGGACGACCGGCACCACATCGATGATCGCGGCCGCTACGTGCTGGGCTGGACGAACGCGGCCAAGGTCGCCACGCTGGAGGCGAAAAGCCGTCAGCTCGAAGCACGTTTGGGCGAGATCGCCAGCCTCCTTGGTAAGACCCATTCGGAGAGGACGGGCCTGGAGGTCCGCCTCGACGCCCTAATCCGTCTTGAAGAGTTTGCTGACTTCGACGAGCTGGACTGGGCGTCGATCGCCACCGAGATTGCTGCATTGATCGACGAGCGACAGCATCTGGAAGCAGCGTCCGACGTGTTGAAACAACTCAATCTGCGGCTAAGCGACGCCAGCGGAGCACTCGCCTCCATTGAGCGCGAACTGGAAACCGCCAAGGACAAGCGCTCCAAGATCGAGCAGCGGAAGCTCGATGCAGAAACCCTGCAGCAGCGCATCCAGCCGATTGTGGCGCTGACCTTGCCCGATACCGCACTGGCAGCGCGGCTGGAAACGCTACGCACCGAGGCCTCAGCCGAGCATCAACTAACCGTGGAATCCTGCGACAACCGGGAACAGGATGTTCGCACCCGGCTGCAAGCGCGGATCGACGCCGAGGATCAGAAGCTCAAGCGCCTGCGCGACAAGATCATTCAGGCAATGATGGCTTTCAAGGAGCAGTTCAAGCTGGAGACCCTCGAGTTCGATGCCAGCCTCGACGCCGCCTTCGAATATCAGAACCTGCTCGAGCAGTTGGGGCGGGACGATCTACCCCGTTTCGAGGCCCGCTTCAAGGAGTTGTTGAATGTCAACACGATCAACGAGATCGCCAATTTCAATGCCCAGCTCGCGCGCGAGCGCGAGACCATCCGGGAACGCATCGCGCACATCAATGAGTCGCTCACCCAGATCGACTACAACCCCGGGCGTTACATTGTGCTGGAATCCCAGCCGAACGTTGACGCGGATATCCGCGACTTCCAGGCCGAGCTACGTGCTTGCACCGAGGGCTCGCTGACCGGCTCCGACGATGCACAATACTCGGAAGCCAAGTTTCTTCAGGTCAAGTCCATCATCGACCGCTTTCGGGGCCGCGAGGGACTCTCGGAACTGGACCGGCGCTGGACCGCCAAGGTGACTGACGTGCGCAATTGGTTCCTGTTCGCCGCCAGCGAGCGCTGGCGCGCGGACGGCGCTGAACACGAGCACTACTCCGACTCCGGCGGCAAGTCCGGTGGCCAAAAGGAAAAACTCGCCTACACGATCCTTGCGGCGAGCCTCGCCTACCAATTCGGACTGGAATGGGGCGCGGTGCGTTCGCGCTCGTTTCGCTTCGTCGTCATTGACGAAGCCTTCGGTCGGGGCTCGGACGAATCGGCGCAGTACGGTCTGAAGCTCTTTCAACAACTCAACCTGCAGTTATTGATCGTCACACCGCTGCAGAAAATTCACATCATCGAGCCCTTCGTCGCTAGCGTCGGCTTCGTCCACAACGAGGGCGGTTGCGCATCCAGACTGCACAACCTGTCCATCGCGGAGTATCGGGCACGCAAGGCAGCACATTCGGTATGACAAAATCGTCTGTATCGATGCGGGCACCACAGAGGGTCCCGGTCAACTGGACGACGGCCAGCGATCTTAAGACGCAACTGCGCCGCCTGTGGGCGCGGGGCGAATTGCTGCGCCCGCTGGTCACCGGCGATACGCGGTTCCCGCTGCGGCTGACCTTGAAGCGGCCCGGTTCCGCTGAGTTGGCCGAACGATTTGAAGCCGTGCGCGTCTGGATTGCCGACCTTGCCGCGATCCCGTACATCCGAATCGCGTGGCGCGAGGTCAATCATCGGGTACTGGGGTCGCAACGTCTGCCTCATTCCGTCTGGGTCGACACCCTCGATGACGCACTCGCGCTGATCGGAAAACGCAGCGACGCCGCACGTTTCACGGCGCTGGTGACGCTCACGCGTGCGAAGCAGCCAGCGTTGCTGGAATGGGTTGGCAAACGGCCCCTGCAGGTCATCGAGTTGGCTGAGCAGTGGCAGCCCCTGCTCGCCGTGGTGGACTGGCTCGTCCGTCATCCTCGTCCTGGCATCTACCTGCGTCAGGTGGACATCCCGGGTATCCACAGCAAATTCATCGAGGCGCATTGCGGGGTCCTCTCGGAGTTGTTCGATCTGGCGCTGCCGCCGCAGGCCATCGCGACCGAACACACCGGCGGCAGTCGGTTCGCCGCACGCTACGGTTTTCTCGACAAGCCAATCCGCATCCGCTTCCGCGTGCTGGATGAACAGCTGGCCGTGCTATGCAGCCCGATGCTGCCCGACGTAACGCTTGACGCGGAGAGCTTTGCCAAGCTGGATGCACCGATACGGCGCGTGTTCATCACTGAAAACGAGACCAATTTTCTGGCGTTCCCGCCCGCTGCCCAAGCCATTGTTGTCTTCGGTGCCGGCTACGGCTGGGACGCGCTGGCGAGCGCCGAATGGCTCGCAGGCTGCGCCATTCACTACTGGGGCGACATCGACACCCACGGCTTCGCCATCCTCGACCAGCTCCGAAGCCGCTTCAAGCATGTGGCGTCGTTCCTGATGGATCACCAGACATTGACGGCTCACGAAGTCTTGTGGGGCGTCGAGGTCGACCAGGTCGTGCACGACCTGCCGAGGCTCACTGACGCGGAAATGTCGTTATTTAATGGCCTTCGAGACAACCGCATCCGCAAAGGCTTGAGGTTGGAGCAAGAGATGGTGGGATTCCAGTGGGTGAAGGTGGCGCTGGACAAGATTACTCACCAAGGGGAATAAGAAGTCCGGTGTCTTGAACGCGGAAGTAGCCGCAAATTCCCGCGCGTCGCGGCTATACTGATCAGCGAAGTTTCACAACCGAGGCGCCTAAGAATATGAGCGCTGTATCTGAGATCATCCGCCAACCATTAACCCGAGATGCGCTAGGCCAGCGCTATCGGGAATTATGCGCTTCCCCGATATTCGCCAAATTACCCGGCAAGATCGAACTCGATACCTGGGGAAGAATGCTGATGAGTCCAGCGAGCAATTATCATGGAATTATCCAAGGGCGCCTGGTGCAACGACTGTTAGTTCTTTCTGGACAGGCGATGGTTGAAACGTCCGTGCTTACGTCAATTGGACTCTTGGTAGCCGATGTCGCATGGGCCTCATCCGAGTTCATGTATGGGCATCGCGACGAAACGCCGTTCAGCCAAGCACCGGAGCTATGCATCGAGATTGCTTCGCCTTCAAACTCGATCAAGGAACTGAGGGATAAGGTGGCGGCCTACCTTGCTGCAGGCTCGATCGAGGTTTGGGTGGTCTATACGCAATCGCGGCGAATTGAAGTTTTCGTGGCTGAAGGCGTGCGACAGAAATCGATCTACGAGATAGACCTTCAATCATTATTCGATTGAGGGGTCTAATCACGGGGTCAGAGTTATTGGTTCTCGTTACACGCCGGAGTGGCGAGAGAGGCACACGAGCGCGAGAAGCTAGAGCGCCTGTGCCGCCGCTATATCACGCGCCCGGCGGTTTCGACTGAGCGGCTGTCGCTCACCGCCCAGGGCAACGTCCGTTACCGCCTGGTCGCTCCTGCGCATCCCTGCGCTCGCGACATTCGTGCCTCCTTGCACAGCAAGACGCCCTACCGGGGGACGACGGACGCGAAGCTGGTCTGATACCTGGCACATGGTGGCTTCGCGCGCGCTATTTTCGCCTAAGCAAGGACCCTGCGCGCGACGTTGGCGCCGGTCTTGACTGAATTGTCGAGGTCAGACGCAACCGTGCGCCGCAATTGTTCTCGCTGCCGGCCTCTAAGTTTGACGCTGGCGACCCTCGAGTACGCAAGAAAGGGCGGTTATCCTTCTTATCCCTCAGCGCTCATTCCAAGACCGGGAGTAAGGCCAAGCTGGACTATCCCTCTCCGACAGAAATGATCTCGGGGCTTCATGACTATCCTAATCCGGTCGATGCCGTGTAGGGATTAACGCCGCCTACTAATCCCCCTGACGCGCGAACGTCATACGCACAGGCGTTTTGCTGAAGCGTGCTCGGCACTTGCCGCGCGATCTCGAAGACGCACCCCCGACGTTAGTGAAGAAATGCCGTAGAGGCACTTTCTCGCGGATCGTCACTAGGCGTCAACAACTTCGGCGACCTCGACTTCCCGAGCTGCGACATGCCGCATGGTCCAGTATCCGCGATTTTCGTAACCGAGGCACTCGCGTGGCGGCCGTTCCAAGCTTAGACTTCC
>JAYTEX010000381.1:0-11536 GCA_043734785.1 Pseudomonadota bacterium
AGGAAAGCAGCGACGACCACGGAGGTCAGACCAAAGCTCATCAGCATTTGCGATGGGAGCGCGGACTGCAGTGACCCCTCGACGAGCACTTTGCAGCGCACCACTGCATACATCGCAACATTGAGTAACAGACCCGAAAGCACCGCCGAGATTGGCGTTGGACCTTCCGCATGAGCATCAGGCAACCAGTTGTGCAGCGGCACCAGTCCGACTTTCGTTCCATAGCCGACCACCAGAAACACAAACGCCAGATTCAGCACCGTCGGCTCAAGCTGCGCTTTGACAACGTCGAGATGAGTCCATAACAACGCTGTCACACCTTCGCCACCCAGGATTTTTTCTGCTGCAAAGTACACCAGTATGGTGCCGAACAATGCTTGCGCGATTCCGACGCCGCACAGAATGAAATATTTCCATCCAGCTTCGAGGCTAGCTGGCGTGCGATACAGCGTTACAAGAAGTACCGTCGACAGTGTCGCCGCCTCCATAGCCACCCACATGAGGCCGAGGTTATTGGTCGTCAACGCGATCAGCATCGCAAAGATGAAAAGTTGATACATGCTGTGGTAGAGCCGCAGTAGGGGTGGGCTCAGCCGCCCGCGCTGAGCCTCGATGCGCATATATGGCCGCGAAAACAACGACGTGGTGAGACCGACGAATGTTGTCAACGTGACGAGGAACACGTTGAAAGGGTCGATAAAGAACTGCTCCCGGGCAATCAGTAAATTACCATGCTCGATGACGCGAGCCGTAACCGCGCAGGCGGCTCCGAAAGCCGTGAGACTGAAAACTACATTGATCTCGGGTGCCCAGCGTCGCGCACCCCAAATGCCAAGGATGGCGGCGCCCGCCACAGGGCTGCCGATTAGCAGCAAAAAATCCATGCTACTCGTCCTCCTTCAACGCTTCGAGATGATGCAGGTCGAGACTGTCAAACTGCTCTCGGATCTGGAAAAAGAACACCCCAAGCACGAGCATCGCGACGAGTACGTCGAGCGCGACACCGAGTTCAACGACCATCGGCATGCCGTAGGTCGTGCTCATGGCGCCGAAGAAAAGTCCGTTCTCCATCGACAAAAAACCCACTACTTGCGACATGGCTTTGCGACGAGTGATCATGGTCAGGAACGCCAGGAGAATGACTGCGATCGCGATACCGAGCGAGCTGCGCGTCGTGGTACTCGCTAGCGCGGAGATCGGCTGGGCAAGGCCAAACGCGAAAATCACGATCAAAAGTCCAATTAGCATCGTGCCCGAGGGATTGATCAGGCGCTCAGTGTCCCAATAAACATCCAGTTTTCGGATCAATCGATGCAACAGCCACGGTAGACCGATGACTTTTAACGCTAAGGTCAGCGCGGCTGAGAGATAAAGATGGTTCTCGCCGGTTCGCCACGCGAGCAGAACGGTCGCCAGGAACAACAACAGACCCTGCATCGCGAGCATGTTCACCAACGTGACGACGCGTCGTTGTGCCAACATCGAGAACGAGAGGAGCAGCAGGAGCGCCGCAAGTACGTTCAAAATCTGCAGATCAAAAGGTACTTCGTGCATGATCATGCGCCGAGCAGCAGGTGAACGAGCATCCCTAGCACCGCCAGCAGAAAGGCAGTGGCAAGAAACTCCGGTGCGCGAAAGATGCGTAGCTTCGCCGAGAGGGTTTCGAAGATAGCGAGCGAACAACCCGCTAACAATAACTTCAGCGCGAGCGCCGAAGCGGCGAGCGCGAAACCAAACGACCCTTGAGACGGCGTGGCGACACCGAACGGCACGAACAATGTAAAGCCAATGCACGCGTAGTTGAAAAGCTTGAGCGACGCCGCCCATTCCATCAGTGCGAGGTGCCGCGCAGAATATTCGAGCAGCATCGCTTCATGAATCATGGTCAATTCGAGGTGCGTGGCCGGGTTATCGACCGGGATGCGTGCATTCTCGGCAAGTAGCACCAGTGTGAAGGCCACCGCTGTGAATGCGAGGCTCGGGTACAACACCAGGGTCTCGTTGCTTAGGCGTTCGGCAATCAGCGGCAACGATGTCGTCTGTGAGATCATCGCCGCAACGAACAGTACCATCAGCAACGCCGGCTCGGCGAGAAACCCGACCATCATCTCGCGGCGCGCCCCGAGCGTGCCGAACGCAGTGCCAATATCCATCGCTGCCAGCGACAAAAATACGCGCGCGGTCGCGAGCAAACCGACGAGCGCAATGCCATCGGCCGCGACAGCAAATGGCAGTCGGGTAGCGAGCGAGGGGATGAGTGCAGCCGCAAGCACCATCGTGCCGAAAACGATATAAGGAGCGACACGGAAAAACGGCGAAGCATTCGTGGCGAGCACTGCATCCTTGTGAAATAGCTTGTGGAGACTACGGTATGGCTGCCATAGACTCGGCGCGCTGCGATTCTGCAGCCACGCACGACACTGGTTGATCCAACCTAGAAATACTGGTGCCGCCAGCACTGCAAGCATCATCTCAAGGAGTTGGTTACCGACTGCAGGTAAGGTCATAGCACAAGCGCCAGCAATACGATCAGCGTGACGAAGCTGTAGGTCAGATAGGTTGCAATACGCCCCTGCTGCAGAAGCGCCGCGACATCGGCGATACGACGGACGAGTCGACCCAAGGGTTCATAGCCGCTACGCCAGACCCGGTCAACCAGCACTAATCGGTATTGAGGCGCCTCGTCGAGGGGTGTCGGTAATTCCCGCTCCATCAGAAAAAACGACTGGAATACATGGCGGATGGGCTGACCGAATCCTTCGGCCGTGTCCTGCATGCGGGCATTCAGGCGCGCGAACCCGCAATCCCAGATCGCGCTGCGCCGGACCCGACGGTGATAGAGCAGGCGCACCAACCAGTAGGTCAAGATGACCACAACACTGGCGACGCCGAAGAACACGAGCGGACCATAAGTGGCCTGACGCGCGGCGGCCGGCGCTAGCAACCACCACTCGGCGGCGCGTTCGCCCAAGTCTGCGCCAATCAAATACCGGCTCACGTATTCCAGACCGCCGATAATCTGGACAGGCAGCAAGCCTAACACTAAGCAGCCAAGCGCGAGCCACACGAGGCCGATCCGTTCGAGAATACCGGCGTCGTGAGCCTGCGCGAGCGTGTCCTCACGAGGCTGTCCGAGGAAGATTACGCCGAAGAACTTAACCATAACATAGCCAGAAAGCGCCGCGCAAAATGCCACCACTGCCGCGCCTATCGGCAACAGCATGCTGATGAAAGGACGCGGCACAGTGTCGGCAAATAAGAACGCCTGCAACAAGAGCCACTCGGATACAAAGCCATTCAGTGGCGGTAATCCGGCGATTGCGAGGGTACCAATCAAAGTCAGCCACGCGACCCACGGCATGCGTCGGATGAGTCCGCCGAGTCGGCCCAGATTACGCTCTCCGGTCGCGTGTAAGACAGCGCCCGTTCCCAGAAACAGCAGGCTCTTGATGAAGGCATGATTCACGCAGTGATAAAGTGCCGCGAGCAGCGCCAGCGCGGCAAGCGATTGCATACCGAGTCCGTGAAATACGATCGCCATGCCAATGCCCGTGAAGATCAAGCCGATGTTCTCGATTGACGACCACGCCAACAATCGCTTCATGTCGGTCTGAACCGCCGCGAAAATTACGCCGTAGAATGCCGTAAACAGTCCGAACGAGAGCGCAACGAGCCCCCACCACCACGCCAATTCCCCGAGCAAGTCGAACGTTACGCGCAATACGCCATATATTGCGGTCTTCAACATGATGCCGCTCATCAACGCCGAGACTGGAGAAGGCGCTGCCGGATGTGCTTCGGGTAGCCAAACATGCAGCGGAACAATCCCGGCCTTGGCCCCGAAGCCGAAGAAAGCGAGCAGAAAGGCGACAGAAGCCCACATCGGGTCTAGCTTTGCTGCGCGCATCGCATCGAATGTGAACTGCCAGCTGCCCCCTTGCATCACTCCAAAGCTCAACAGGATTGTGATCGCGCCGAGGTGCGCGATCAGGAGATAAATGAATCCTGCACGGCGGATGTCGGGAATACGGTGTTGGGTGGTAACGAGAAAGTACGAGGACAGCGCCATAGCTTCCCATGCCACCATGAAAGCATAGGCATCATCAGCGAGCAGCACGAAGCCCATGCTCGCCAGAAAGATGTGGTACTGCAAGCAAAGCAGCCCTGGCAGTGCGCCGACCCCCTGGCGGAAGTAGCCGGCCGAAAACACCGAGATTCCGGTAGATGCCCCACCAAGCAGAATGAGAAACACACTGCTCAATGCGTCGCGCCGCAGATGGAACGGAAGATCGGGCAATCCGAAAGGAAGGATCATTTGCTCCGGCGGTATTGGGAGCCCCAAAGCCGCGACAATCGCGAGCGCCGTGCCACATAGTGCACCCAGCGGAAATAGTGCGCGCCCTGCGAATGCGACGCTTCCCGGTCGCAACAATCCTGCGAAACCGATCACGACCCAGGCCGCGAGCAAGACCAGACAGAAATCGAGCGTGGCGTTTGGCATCTTTATAAAGATAGCTTCATTCAAGAGTGTCACACTGACCTAAGGGACTTTCTGCAGCCAGTGGTATCTGGCGTATAGCCCTGCCCGCTGGGCTTCCAGCAGTGCAATCATGCGTGTTGTTCTTTAAATGCCGACAGAATTCTCGCGAAAGCGCCTTGCAGCGATTTCCATGCAGGTTCGTCGAGTGTGCGCGGTCGCCGCAACGGTCCGAGGCGTAGCGACGCGGGCGAGCGCCCGCTTTGCGCAAGGACAACGCTATTGCCTCGTTCATAGTCATCGACGACCAGGATTGCACCACCAAAGCTGCGCCGGATTCGCGCCACGTGTTGGGCGTGGTGCCGATGTTCGAAGTGGAGATTGGCCACCAGTATGCCGCCAGGCGTAAGCATCCTGAAACAATCATCGTAGAAGTCCTGCGAACTCAAACGTATGGGCAGGCCCTTCTTGTCGTATCCGTCAACCAGCAATACCTCGAAGGGCTGCGGTGGGTCACGCACGAAGTCTGCCCCGTCGCCTTGGATGACGCTGAAGCGTTCGCAGTCCGGCGGCACCAGAAACTCGTCACGCAGCGCGACCACGTGCGGATTGATCTCAAGGACACGGATGTTTGACTGCGGTAGATGGCGGTAGCAAAACTTGGCCAACGACCCACCGCCGAGGCCGATCATCGCGATGTTCGCGGGCGCGGGATCAAACAGCAGGAAGCCCATCATCGAGCGTGTGTACTCGAGATTGAGCGCGTCGGGGTGCCGAAGATCCATGCGACTCTGGGTCTCGCAGATCGAAAAATGCAGCGCTTTGGTCGTAAACGTCTTGTAGACGAACGGCTTGATGTGCCGATTCGCGGCAGTGTCGGGCATGCGTGTTTCCTTCGTTAATCGTCGTTCATCAGCGGGGGCGTCCACGTCGCAGCCCAGATAACGCGCATCTCTGCGGGCAGAGACCGGCCAAACCTGAACCGCAAAATAGCGCCTGGACGCAAAACGGGGGAACGCGCCGAGGGCGCTGGTCTCCGTCCGCTTTCTCCAAGAAACGAAGCCGGCGACGTTCAAATTCATTCAAGTTCGGCAACACCTATGATTAAAACGAATTAATCGCATTCAGTGCGTTATAAATTGTACTTCACAACGTGTTCTATTATCATCGTGTACGAATTATATTTCGTAAATTTCAGAATGACTCATGGCTATCGAAGAACGTACCGCGCGCCTCACGATCCTGATCGACCCGCGAAAGAAAGTGATATTCGAGCGACTCTGTGCGGAGGAGGATGCGACGCCTTCGCAAGTGGTGCGACGCTTGTTGCGGGCCTACATCGAGGAGCGCGTTGGTAAACCCTGGACCCCCGATCCTGAAAAAACGGCTGCCGAGCGCTAAGCGCAGAGAATCGCAGTGCATTCGGCGGCACCGCTTGACCCGGTCATGACGTGTGGAGACGAGTACCGTGATGAAGATCTTTGCGCCTCAGACAATTAATGCCCCCGCGACGTTAAAGCACCACACGCTCAAGAGCTGGGTTGCTGAGATTGCAACCTTGACGCAGCCCGCGAGCGTTTACTGGGCGGATGGCTCTGAAGTCGAGTACGACCGGTTATGCACAGAGATGGTCAGGACGGGAATGTTCGTTAAACTGAACTCCGAACGCCGCAGGAATTCCTATCTCGCGTGCTCCGACCCGACTGATGTGGCGCGCGTCGAAGATCGAACCTTCATCTGCTCTGCACGCAAAGAGGACGCCGGCCCGACCAATAATTGGGAAGATCCTGCACAGATGTACGCCACCCTCAACGGCCTGTTTCAAGGGTGCATGAAGGGACGGACGATGTATGTCATCCCGTTCTCGATGGGGCCGCTCGGCAGTCCGATCGCGCATATCGGGGTGGAGATATCAGATAGCCCCTATGTGGTCGTCAACATGCGAACCATGACGCGCATGGGTGCGCCGGTCCTTGAGGTACTGGGGAGCGATGGCCGATTCGTGCCCTGCGTTCATTCAGTCGGAGCGCCGCTCGAAGCGGGACAACAAGACAGTCGTTGGCCGTGCAATCGCATCACCAAATACATCGTACATTTCCCTGAGACGCGCGAAATCTGGTCGTATGGCTCGGGCTACGGCGGCAATGCATTACTGGGGAAGAAGTGCTTCGCGTTACGCATCGCCTCCAACATGGCGCGTGACGAAGGTTGGTTCGCTGAGCATATGCTGATTCTCGGCGTCGAAAGTCCACAAGGCGAGAAGACCTACGTCGCAGCCGCGTTCCCTTCGGCCTGCGGCAAGACCAATTTTGCGATGCTGATTCCACCGCGCGCGCTCAACGGCTGGAAAATCACCACGGTCGGCGATGACATTGCGTGGATCAAGCTTGGTACAGATGGTCGTTTGTATGCCATCAACCCTGAAGCAGGTTTTTTTGGCGTGGCACCGGGCACTTCGGAAAAAACTAACTTCAATGCCATGGCCACATTGAAGGAGAACGTTATCTTCACCAACGTCGCGCTGACCGACGACGGTGACGTGTGGTGGGAAGGCATGACCAAGGAACCGCCCGCGCATTTAATCGATTGGACTGGACGGGACTGGACGCCGGAGATTGCCCAGCAGACCGGACGCAAGGCCGCCCATTCCAATTCACGTTTTACTGCGCCGGCGAAGCAGTGCCCGTCGATCGATCCTAATTGGGAGGACCCCGCCGGCGTGCCGATTTCAGCCTTTATCTTCGGTGGCCGCCGCGCGACCACCGTGCCCTTGGTATACGAGGCCTTCAACTGGAATTTCGGCGTATACATGGCGGCGACGCTCGGTTCCGAAACCACCGCAGCAGCAGCCGGGGAGCAAGGCATCGTCCGGCGCGATCCATTCGCCATGCTGCCGTTCTGCGGTTACCACATCGGTGATTACTTCAATCATTGGCTGAAGATGGGGCGCCTGATCGAACACAAACCACGTATCTTCTGCGTCAACTGGTTCCGCATGAACGACCGAGGTGAATTCCTGTGGCCAGGCTTCGGCGAGAACATGCGTGTGCTCAAATGGATCGTGGAACGCGTAAAGGGTCGCGCCGGCGCACGGGAAACGGACCTCGGCTGGATCCCGCGCTACGAAGATCTCGATTGGTCGGGCAGTGATATCAGCCGCGCCGAGTTCGAACCTTTGACCCGCGTCGATGCGGATGTCTGGCATCGCGAATTGCTGGAACACGGGGATTGGTTCGCCAAGTTGGGCACGCAACTCCCCAAATCACTTGCGGTCAAGCAGGACTTACTAATGTTGCGCTTGCGGCGTGAACCAGTTGCGCACTGAGGTTGAATGCATGTCCACGTCAACTACCTCGCCAATAAGTAGGCAAACCAAGCAGCCCGCGCGGATTCCCCTGCACACCGGCAGCGGACGCGGCACGGGGCGTGCGGCGCGCTACGGTGCGAGCGCGGACGTGCGGACGCCCGACATTGAAGCGTTCGGTAACCAGCCATTTTCAGCGCAGGATTTGCATAATCTTGCGCAACAACTGGGGGATCCTAAGTGGCCAAGCGGCGCGCCGAGTATCTATGCACTCGAAGGATTGCTGACCGCCTTACTGATTCTGCCGATCGGTTTGCGTCCTGGCGCATGGTTACCGCTGGTGTGGAACGAATCCGGCTGGAGAATCCCGCTCGCGCTGCAGGATGAGCAACGGTTCCATGATTTCATCGAATCGATCGTCGGTTTTATGCGCAGGATAGATGGTGGATTACTGGAGATCCCGGCGCAATTCATCTCGATACTGGAGAACCCTGAGTTCGCGCAGTATGCAAGAAGGCCGCAATCAGCCAATGACGAATGGGTAAACGGATTTGGAATTGCACTTAACCAGAGTGAGAATTTCAAGGTGCGCCCGGACTCCTTTACGCATCGAACACTTTTCGCGATTGCGATGCATGCAAATCCGTCAGCGGCGCGAATTTATCAGGGTCACAAACCACCACCGACCCTGCATGAGGCGGTACTAGCGCTCGCCGATCTACGCAGTTCCTGCGGGCCACTTGGACCGTTGCCGACATCAGCGCAAAAATCATCCAGATCACGCTGGAAGGAGTGATTTTAAATGACCGACAGGAACGCGAAAGGCCTGAGCGATGACTGACGAAAAATCCCCCAAAGATAAGCTGAACATACTGCAGTTGATCCAGAGCGTGTTCGCCGCAAGTATGGGGGTCCAGAGCAACAAGAACCGCGAGCGTGATTTCAAAAAAGGTTCTGCCAAGGCTTTCATTATCGCCGGCATCATTGGCACGATTCTATTTGTCCTGACTATCTTTACCATCGTTAAGTTAGTGTTGATGTCCGCTAGTTGAGCACAGGAACGAGCGCGCACCATAGATGCGTCGTTCGCATATAGTCGATGAGACACCAAGTGCTTAGTATGATTTTTCGCTCGCCATTCGCGCGCGCTAGTGCGGAGTTATGCCAGGATAGCGACGTGAATTTACCACCGGTACCTCGGTCGCAAATGAAAGCGCGGGTTTATCCCAACCTTCTGTTAAATCCAGTTTATCAGTGTGTCATCGAGTCCAGGATCGTCTTTACGTCCGCTACGATGTTCAGGCCCAATGTCGGCCTTTATTACTGTTTGTCTCGATGAGTTTCGCAAACAATGACTAAAGGCATTTTCGATTGAATGCCGAGATGACGCGGGCGAAAGGGCCTTGGAGCGACATCCACGTCCGCTCATCAAGCGCCGATGGACGCCGGATTGGCGCCAGCGGGGTGCTCAACCCATCTCGACAGGCAAAGACAATTCCATATTCCTCGTCATCGTCCTCGGCTAACAGCGTATTGCCATTGAAGCTGAATCTGATCCGCGCGATATGAAGCACGTAATCCTGATGTTCGAAATGAAGGTTCGCGATCAGCATGCCGTCGGGTTCGAGAACCTTGGCACATTGGTCGTAATAGATTTGCGAGCACAGACGATGCGGCAATCCGCGATGATCATACCCATCGGTCAGCAACACATCGAATTGCTGTGAAGTCGTTCGCACAAAATCAGCGCCGTCGTCCTCAATCACTCTGAACCGGTCACAGTCGGGCGGTATCAGGAACTCGTCGCGTAAGGCGATCACCTGTGGGTTAATTTCAATCACGGTGATGTCAGCCGCGGGCAGATAGCGGTAACAGAATTTGGCGAGCGAACCGCCGCCAAGGCCGACCATAGCAATGCGTGCGGGTCTAGGCCTGAACAGAAGAAACCCCATCATTGTCCGGGTGTACTCCAGATTGAGGGCATCCGGTCTTCGGACATCCATCCGGCTCTGAGTTTCGTGAATGGAAAAATGTAACGCTTTGGTGTGCATCCCCTTAGAGATGAACGGTTTCGGATATTGACTCACGGTGACGTCACGAACTCCCGTTGACTCGACCGACCGGACTATCGCGAGTTGACAGTTGGTTGAGCCTCAATCGACCGTCCGGGCCCTAGCTCCAATGTGTTTCTTTGGAGCACATATTTAATTGTATTTTTATTATAATTAAATTAACATGCTTTGAGTCAACACAAATCGGAGACGAGCCACTTCCATGCCACTTGAAGATCGCACCGCTCGCCTGACCATCCTCATCGATCCACGTAAGAAGGCGGTCTTCGATCGTCTGTGTGCAGAACAGGACACGACCCCTTCTCAGGTCGTGCGCCTACTTATAAGGGGCTATATCGAAGAGCGCACCGGCAAACCGTGGACGCCAGAGTCTGCTAACGCCGACGCGTAGCGCGGACACGAGCGCGCAATCGGCGTTGAATAGCCCGACAGCGCATCCAACTTGGTTCGAATTTGAGGAACGACAACCAGCGTGAAACCAATTCGTTCTGCTTCGTCTCCGGACATTCAGATTCCTAAAATTGAGGAATTAGGGAAGCGGGCGTTCCTCCCGCAGGATCTTCGCGAACTGATGCAGTGGACGAAACATGCTGAATGGCCTAAAGGCGTCCTGAACATCTACGAACTCGAAGGATTGCTGCTTTCGTTGCTGGTCCTTCCACTCGCGCTTAAACCCGGCGTGTGGCTCCCCTATCTCTGGAACGACCGCGGCTGGCGGGTGCCGGATTTTCTGCGGGTCGACCAACGATTCCAGGTTTTCATCGGGCTCGTGATAGGTTTCATGCGCGCGCATGACGCGCGATTGTCGGAGCGACCGCCCAAATTTCTCTCGGTGCTCGATGCCGAGGAGTTCTACACGCCGGGTGACGATCTTCGGTCGCGTATCCGGAACTGGGCACGGGGCTTTGGATTGCTTATTGATCAAAGCGAGAACTTCAAAGTTCGCCCCAACCTCGAAGTGAGAAGGCTGCTTTTTACGATCGCCATGCATGGGAAACCCGCAGCAGGGGGAGACTATGGGGAGCGAGACATGTTCCTATCACTTGGCGAGGCTGTGTTGAAGCTCGCCCTAATGCGGACCACCCGCGGGCCGCTTGGATTGCTACGCAAGCGTAAGCGGTAACTCTGCGGCGTTATATCGTTACGCGTGAAGGTGGGGACAATAGCCCTCCAGTTGAACTCACTGGAGAACTAACGATGGCACTGCATAAACGGGGACAATTGGGCGCGGAAGCGATGCGTACACTGTTGGCGTGCTTCGCACAGAGCGGACTCGCGGTAGCGGCATTCTGTCGGCGTGAGGGGATCAGCCCGCAGTGCGATAATTGCGGTTATGCGAAGCTTCGCATAACCGCAATTCCTGGCTCTTTTGTTGGACAGAGCTCGGTGCCAAACACGTCGGGATTATTCAAAGTTTGATTGTCACTTGCCGATTGCACGGCATCGATCCGTACACCTATCTTGTCGATGTACTGCAGCGTGTCGGGCAACATCCGGCCGCGCGTGTGGCTGAACTCACACCACGGCTGTGGAAGATTCACTTCGCCGATAATCCGCTGCGCTCTGATTTATACGGACTGCCCGCCTAAGCGACCGCCGCAAAATTAGCAGATCGGCTCGTCGTGCGGAGCCGTGGGATGGATGGTGTAGTTCCACTCGCCGTGGAAGGCATGGGGTTCGAGG
>JAYTEX010000382.1:0-13368 GCA_043734785.1 Pseudomonadota bacterium
CTGCCGCGCGATGGTTTCCATCGAGCTGCGCCTGCGCCTGCTCGCAGAGGAAATGCGCGCGCTCTATGCTCAGATTTTCACCATTGACAGCTTCGAGACGCGTGCTGAAATCGAGTGCCTTATCCCAGTCACGTTCTTGCTGGTAGATGTCGATCAGATGCCTCAGCGCCGCAGGCTCAAACATCCCCAGCTCCAGTAGCTCAAGAAACAGATTTTCCGCGCGATCGAAGAGCCCCGATCGCATGTAATCCAGTCCCAATTCCAGCAGCGCCTGGCCACGCTGGTTAACATTCAAGGTGGTGCGAGCGACCAGATTCTGGTGGATCCGGATCGCGCGATCGACTTCGCCGCGGCGTCGAAAAAGATTGCCGAGCGCCAAGTGGGTTTCGATGGTATCGGTTTCCACTTCGAGGACTTTGACAAATACCTCAATCGCTTTGTCTGGACGATCATGCAGCAGAAAATTCAGGCCTTTGAAGTAATCTGTGGCGATCTGAAGCTTATGGTCACGCAGCGCGGCGGCGGTCGACGCTGGTTCTCGCCGTCCGTAATACCATCCCGAGATCGCCGCGATCGGCAACAACAGCGCGGTAAGGAAAAAAAGTGTATCAGTGCCCATCGGGCACAGTCACGGCAGGTGTTGCGGGCGCGATTAGGCTGACGCGTTTCAGTTCACGGCGGAGCGCGCGGCGCGACCGTAGTAACCGAGGCAACAACGCGAGCGCGCCCACTAGCGTGCCGAGTATCAATGCCGCCACCACCACCCAGGACAGTGGCACATCAACTGCATTCGTATAGAAATCGAGCGTGACAACCTGATGATTCCGACTGTGAAATGCCAGTCCGAGAATCAGCGCGACAGCCACCACCACAAGTCGAACCATCACCAATTTCCCGTACCGTGCAGCGTCTCTACGCGCGACCATCTGCTAAAAAACCCCCGCAAAAAGCAGCGATTCTTGCGACACAGGGACGTGCCGCTATTTTCGATGAACGTAGACCCGCGAAAATGAAGGAAAGCAAAAATCACCCTGCTTGCTTGCCATTGTCTGAAAAGTCCAGCATAGACTTATTCAGCGTTCCCCTAATCGTCATCATCCTCGTCGTCATCATGCGCGGACGCGGCTCGTCCCCGCTCAATCGTTGCGTCGTCCAGCGCATTGACACGCTCGCGCAGCTCCTTGCCCGGCTTGAAATGCGGGACGTGTTTTGCGGGGAGGGAGACTGGATCCCCGGATTTCGGGTTACGACCCAGGCGCGGTGGTCGGTAGTGGAGAGAGAAGCTGCCAAAGCCTCGAATCTCGATTCGTCGCCCTGAAGAGAGCGTCTGCCCCATCTGCTCCAACATGGCTTTCACGGCAAGTTCAACATCACGGTAACCTAGCTGGGTCTGCTTCCTGACAAGAATCTCTATCAACTCGGATTTTGTCATTCTTGTTCTCGCTCTTATGCCGCCTAGATGACGAGCACCAAAAAAGGCCGCGCGAAAACGCGCGGCCGCGCCGGTTACTACTTCGCGTCGAGTTGCGCTTTAAGCAACGCGCCAAGCTTAGTGGTGCCTGTCTCATAGTCCGAGCCGTACTCCTGGAGCGCTGTCGCCTCTTCTTCGCTGTCCTTCGCCTTAATCGAGAGATTGATCACGCGACGTTTACGATCGACACCAATAATCATGGCTTCAATCGGTTCGTTTTCCTTCAGAATCTTGCGCGCATCGTCCACCTGGTCACGCGAGATCTCACTGGCGCGGATAACGCCTTCGATCCCATCACCCAGATCCACCGTCGCCGATTTGGCATCCACGGCCGTAATCGTGCCCGTGACGATAGTGCCTTTGCTGAAGTCTGCTATGAACGACGAGAAGGGATCCTGGGCTAGTTGCTTCACGCCCAGCGAAATGCGCTCACGTTCAGCATCCACTGCCAGCACCACGGTCTCGATTTCATCGCCCTTCTTGAAGTTGCGCACCGCTTCTTCACCCGGAATATCCCAGGACAAGTCAGATAGATGTACCAGCCCGTCAATACCACCATCAAGCCCGATGAATATGCCGAAATCGGTAATCGACTTGATAACCCCGGATACCCGATCGTTCTTGTTGCGAGTGGCGGCAAATTCTTCCCACGGGTTGGCACGACATTGCTTCATGCCGAGCGAGATACGACGGCGGTCCTCGTCGATGTCGAGCACCATCACTTCGGCTTCCTGCCCCAGATGCACCACTTTGGAGGGATGGACGTTCTTATTAGTCCAATCCATTTCAGAGACGTGCACGAGGCCTTCGACCCCCTCCTCAATTTCAACGAAGCAGCCGTAATCCGCAATGTTGGTGACCGTGCCGAACAACCGCGTGTGCTCCGGATAGCGGCGCGAGATATCCACCCAGGGATCTTCGCCGAGTTGCTTGAGCCCCAGCGAAACCCGCGTCCGCTCGCGGTCGAATTTGAGCACTTTGACGGTGATCTCTTCGCCGATGTTGACCACTTCGGAAGGATGCTTGACGCGCTTCCAGGCCATGTCCGTGATATGCAGCAGGCCATCAATACCCCCGAGATCGATGAACGCGCCGTAGTCGGTCAGATTCTTCACTAATCCCTTGGTCACGGCACCTTCTTTCAGGCTCTCGAACAGCGCTTCGCGCTCCGCAGAATTCTCGCTTTCGACCACCGCGCGGCGGGACACCACGACGTTGTTGCGCTTGCGATCGACTTTAACGACCTTGAAGTCCAGTGGCTTGCCTTCGAGATAACTGGTATCGCGGACCGGGCGCACATCGACCAGCGAACCTGGCAGGAAGGCGCGGATAGTCGCGATATCGACCGTGAAGCCGCCCTTGACCTTATCGCTGATGATGCCGGTGACAGTCTGGCCGGCTTCGCAGGCCTTCTCGAGCTCATCCCAGGCCTTGGCCCGCTTAGCCTTTTCGCGCGACAATCGAGTCTCGCCAAAACCATCTTCGACTGCCTCGAGGGCGACGTCGACGACGTCGCCGACCGCGATCTCCAATTCACCTTTAGCGTTCCGAAATTGCTCTGCCGGAATCACCCCTTCGGATTTCAAGCCAGCACTGACGATCACAAAGTCTCCACGGATCTCCACGATCGTCCCTTGGACGATCGTGCCGGGCTTCATCTTTGCCTCGACTAGGCTGCTCTTGAATAATTCTTCAAAACTCTCGGTCATCATTGTCTGGGACGTACTCACGATATTTTCTCGTTCTGATTTAGGGTGTTACAGGCGTACACCGTGTATTCGGTGTGGGCAAGGCTGCACCCCCCTAGGCCAGGGTTAAGGGTTAAACAAACGGACATCCAACTCACACGAGACCGCGCGAGCGCATCATGCGCATCACAAGGGTTTCGACTTCGTCAATCCCGAGCAGGGTCGTGTCGAGAATTTCGGCGTCTGGTGCGGGCTTCAGCGGCGCCACTGCACGCTGTGCATCGCGTTCATCACGTGTGCGGATATCCTCCAGGAGCGGCGCGAGGCTAACATCAATTCCCTTGCTCTTCAACTGCTTATAACGCCTCTCCGCACGTACTCTCGGACTCGCCGTTAAGAAAATCTTAAGTTCGGCATCTGGAAACACCACCGTTCCCATGTCCCGCCCGTCCGCCACCAGACCGGGTGCACGACGCATGGCGCGCTGCCGCGCGAGCAGGGCCGCGCGAACCTCCGGACAGGCCGCGACTCGCGAGGCGGCGGTCCCAATCAATTCATCGCGCACGAGATCGGTCACCCGCTCCCCTTCGAGCCATATCTCAGTCGCTGCGTCATTCGTCCTAAACTCCACGGGTAATTCCAGCGCCATTGCACTGAGGAGGTGCGCGTCGTCCCACGCCACCTCGCGCTTGCGCGCCAGGTAGCCGACTAGGCGGTATAGCACCCCACTATCCAGGAAATTCCAGCCGAGCCCCGCTGCCAGGCGTTGGCAAAGCGTGCCCTTGCCGGTCCCGCTCGGTCCGTCGACAGTCACGACCGGAACACGCGCCGCGCTAAGGTTAGGGGCTGCCATCAACACCGGCCCCATGCCTCATAAGCCAGGGGGTTAGATAGCAAGACCTGCGCCGCGTGCCAGTGACACAAACGTGGGGAAAGAGGTGGCAATCGCGGCGCAGCCGTGAATCGTGATAGGCGCGGATGCGCGCAGACTCGCCATCGCGAACGCCATCGCGATGCGATGGTCCCCATGACTCTCGATCACGCCCCCATGAAGTGGGCCGCCTTCGATTTCGATGCCATCCGGGAACGTCGTCACCTGCGCACCCAGCGCGCGCAAACCGCTCGCCATGGTCGCGATCCGGTCGCTCTCTTTATGCCGCAGTTCCTCGGCACCGGTCACCCGTGTGTGGCCCTGCGCGCACGCCGCAGCGACAAACAGCACCGGAAATTCATCAATGGCTAGCGGCACCAACGCGGGAGGGACGTCTATCCCATGAAGCGGCCCTGGCCGCACCGTGATATCCGCGATGGGTTCACCGCCAATTTCGCGTGGGTTTTCACAGGTAATCGAGGCCCCCATCAGACGCAGAATTTCGAGCACACCCGTGCGTGTGGGATTGATGCCCACTGCCTTGACCGTTACTACGTCGCGTCCAGCCAGCGCGGCGCCGACCAGGAAAAAGGCGGCCGAAGAAATATCCGCAGGGACGGTGATCGACGTCGCGCGCAAGGTCTGACCTCCTGCGAGACAGATGCGCTCACCCGCCTGCGTGAGGCTGACGCCGAATCCGCGCAACATCCTTTCCGTATGGTCGCGGGTTCGCGCCGGTTCAGTGACACAGGTAGTGCCGTGCGCAAAAAGGCCGGCGAGGAGAATCGCTGATTTCACCTGCGCACTGGCCACGGGGAGCACATAGTCGATGGCCAGTAATCGCGGGCTCGGACCTACCCGCAACGGTGGAGTACCGTTCGCGGCACTCGACAGTACTGCGCCCATCTGGCTTAAGGGCTCGGTGACTCTGCGCATCGGGCGCCGCTGCAGTGAGTCATCACCCGTCAAGGTTGCCGTCAGTCCTGCCCCGGCGATGATTCCGGTCAACAGGCGCATGGAGGTCCCGGAGTTGCCGCAATTGAGAACCTCGGAGGGGTTGCGGAGCCCGTCCACCCCTACCCCATGCACGCGCAGCAGGCGCCCACCTTCGAGTTCATCGATGCGCACGCCCAGCGCGCGAAATGCGCCGATGGTCGCGCGCACATCCTCGCCCAGCAGGCAATCCCGCACTTCTGTGATGCCTGCCGCAATTGCGCCGAGCATCACCGCACGATGCGAGATCGATTTATCGCCGGGAACCGTCAGAACACCCCGCAGCACACCGCCTGGTTGCGCGACCAAGGTATCGTTGGCGATCATGGCATGAGGGTCTTGACGAGGTAGGCGTCACGCGCTTCTTTGGCACGCGCGAACATCTGTTGTAACGCGGCGCCGTCGCCGGTCTCCACAGCGCTGCGCAACTGTTTGAAGGTGTGCTCGAAACGCCCGCACATCTCGCCCAGCGCCACGCGGTTCTGTAGGGCGATGTCACGCCACATTTCGGGATTGCTGGATGCGATCCGCGTGAAGTCACGAAATCCACCGGCCGCGTAATCGAGAATCGCATCGGAGTCGCTCATTGCGACCAGACAATCGACCAGCGCATAAGCCAGCAGGTGCGGCAAATGGCTGGTCGCGGCGAGCACCTGATCGTGATGCCCGGCCTCCATCAAGGACACGCTCGCACCGGTTGCTTCCCACATCAGGCGCACCGTGTCGATCGCTGCGGCATTCGTGTCGGCGGTCGGCGTCAGGATCACCCGGTGGCACTCATACAGATTTGGGATCGCCGCCTCGACGCCACTGCGTTCACCGCCCGCGATCGGGTGTCCAGGCACGAACTGCTGAAAGTGCACCCCGAGGGTCGCCCGCGCGGCATCGATCACACTTTGCTTCGTGCTGCCCACATCGGTGACGATCGCGTGCGGGGCCAAGGTGGGCGCGATGCGCTCGAGAACGCCATGCGTAGCGCCGAGCGTCACGGCCACGACCACGAGATCAGCATGTGCTGCGGCGATGCCCGGATCGAACGTGTAGCGATCGATGACGCCAAGTTCGACGCCGCGGCGCAGATTCTGCTCGTCGCGCCCGCAACCGATCACCTCGCCGACGAGGTTTCGCGCGCGAAGCGCGCGAGCGAGCGAGCCACCAATCAAGCCAACCCCGATAATGGCGAGCCGTTTAATCATCTACAACACTGCGCGCGGATAGGAACCCAGAATGCGACACATAGAGGTATGGTGGCGCAATTCCGCCAAAGCCGCCGCCACGTGTAGATCGAGGTGGTGCCCCACAATATCGACGAAGAATAGGTACTCCCACGTTCCCTGGCGCAATGGCCGTGATTGAATTCGACTCATGCTGATGTTGCTTTTCGCGAAGGCTTGCAACACCTCACACAGGGCGCCCGCGCGGTTGTGGGTACTGAACACCAACGAGGTCACATCATCCCCGGTGGCCGGCACTGGCTCGTGACCGAGGATCAGAAAACGTGTGGTGTTGTCGGCCTGATCTTCGATATTGGCCGCGAGTACCGGCAGCTGGTACAACTGCGCCGCGGTGATGCCGGCGATCGCCGCGGCATCGGGTTCGTTGACGACTCGCCGTGCCGCTTCGGCATTACTGCTGAGTGCAATACGCTCGGCCTGCGCGCAGTGACTGTCCAACCAGCGCCGGCACTGCGCGAGGGCCTGGCTGTGCGCGTAGACGCGTTTCAGCAAGGGTATCGTCGCCGCGCTGGACAGCAATTGGTGATGAACGGCGAGAACCACCTCGCCGCAAACGGTCAAGGTCGATGCGTGTAACAGGTCATGGGATTGGTTGATCGGCCCTTCCAACGAGTTTTCTATCGGCATCACGCCGAACTGGGCGTTCTGGTTTTCGACCTGGCGCACGACGTCATCGAAACTGGTCACCGGCAGAAAATTGACCGCCTTGCCGAAGTGCTTCTCGGCTGCGGCATGCGAATAGGTCCCCGCTGGTCCCAGGTAGGCGACCGCCAGCGGTTGTTCGAGCGCAAGGCAGGCCGACATGACTTCGCGCACGATGCGGACCGCATCGTGCGACGGCAATGGGCCAGGGTTCGTATCGCGCACGCGGCGCAGCACATCTGCTTCGCGCTCTGCGCGGTAGAGCATCGTGGAAGAACCCGCTGCGCGCTTGAGGCGACCCACCTCGATGGCGCACCGCGCACGCGCGTTGATCAAACGCACCAGTTCGACATCGATGGCGTCGATTTCGGCCCGCGTCGCGTTGAGCATTTCCTCTTCGCGCATACCTTGTCGCTATCCGTGAGCTCGCCGCAGGCGCGCGTCCAATGGCATCAGGTTTCCTCACCTGTCGCGCCCGGCTCGACGTCTTCGGCGTCCCCGCTTTCACCGTTGCCAACTTCGGCGATCGGCTCCATGCCGACCAGCTTCTCGCCTTCGCCTAGCGTTATTAAACGCACTCCCTGGGTATTGCGTCCCACGACCGATACGCCTTCGACCGGCGTTCGCACCAGTGTTCCCCCGTCGCTGATAAGCATGATCTCCTCATCCGGGGCAACCGCAGCCGCCCCGATCACCTGACCGTTACGCGCGCTGGTTTGAATCGCAATAACGCCTTGGCCGCCACGGCCGTGCACCGGAAACTCATCGACTCGGGTCTGCTTGCCGTAGCCATTTTCAGTGGCGAGCAGAATCGTGCGCGCGGGATCGACCGGTATTAGCGCGATCACCGTCTGACCTTCGATCAGTCGCAGGCCGCGCACCCCATGCGCCACCCGCCCCATGGGGCGGACTTCCTGCTCCGCGAAACGGATCGCCTTGCCATCCGAACTGACCAACATCACATCACGCGTGCCGTCAGTCAGCACGACACCGACCAGGCTGTCATCCACATCCAGATCGACCGCAATGATCCCACTCGCGCGCGGACGTGAGAATTCGGCCAACGAAGTCTTTTTCACGATGCCTCGGCGGGTCGCCATCAGCACAAATAATTGCGGGTCGAATTCCTTGATCGGCAGCACGGCGGTGATCCGTTCGCCGTCTGCCAGGGGCAGCAGGTTGACCAGAGGCTTACCGCGCGCCGTGCGGCCGGCCTGCGGGAGTTCGTAGACCTTGAGCCAGTAAACCTTCCCATGATCTGAAAAATTGAGCAGCGTATCGTGGGTATTCGCCACAAACAGCTTATCGACAAAATCCTCGTCGCGGGTCGTCGTCGCGGTTTTGCCCTTGCCGCCGCGACGCTGGGAGCGATAGGTCACAATCGGTTGGGATTTGGCATAACCCATGTGAGACAAGGTCACGACGACCTCTTCGGGGGTGATCAAGTCTTCCAGCGACAAATCTTCCTGGGTCATCTCGATGCGAGTGCGACGTGTATCGCCGAAATTCTCGCGAATTTCTTCAAGTTCTTCGCGGATGACCCGCAACAGGCGTTCTGGACGCGCGAGGATATCGAGCAAATCGTCGATTCGGACGAGGATTTCGCGATATTCATCCAGGATTTTATCCTGCTCGAGCGCAGTGAGCCGCTGCAGGCGCATCTCCAGGATGTCTTTGGCCTGTCGATCGGACAGATGGTAGCCATCGGGATGCAGGC
Organism: Pseudomonadota bacterium; assembly: GCA_043734785.1. Taxonomy (GTDB): domain Bacteria; phylum Pseudomonadota; class Gammaproteobacteria; genus CAIKBL01. The sequence goes on from JAYTEX010000382.1 coordinate 8,618, forward strand.
CACACGCTGCCAGCAGATCCTCCGGACGCGAACTCGCGGCACCTGTGCGCTCGAGCATGCTCAGCACGACGCCGGGATTCCATGCGCGCGCGGTCAGCGCCACCCTCGCTTCGTTAGGTCCTGGCGCGGCCTTGATCAGCGCGATCACTTCATCGATATTCGCCAGCGCCACCGCCAAACCTTCGAGGATATGGGCGCGATCGCGGGCCTTGCGCATTTCGAACAAGGTCCGGCGCGTCACCACTTCGCGACGATGGCGCAGAAAACACTCGAGTAAAGACTTGAGATCGAGCGTGCGCGGCTGGCCATCGACCAGCGCCACCGTGTTAATGCCGAACACCGTCTGCATCTGGGTGTGCTGGTAGAGGTTGTTCAGCAGCACTTCGGGCACTTCACCACGCTTGATCTCGACGACCATGCGCATGCCGTGTTTATCGGACTCGTCGCGCAGCTCTCGGATGCCGGATATTCGCTTCTCCTTGACCAGCTCTGCGATCTTCTCCATCAGGCGTGCCTTATTCACCTGGTAAGGCAATTCGGTCACGACGATGCGCGGTGAATCACCGTCATCTTCGATTTCCGCCTTCGCACGCACGTAAATGCGGCCACGCCCGGTGCGGTAGGCCTCCCGGATCCCGGCGGCGCCATTGATAATGCCCGCAGTGGGGAAATCCGGCCCCGGCACTATACGCATGAGATCTTCAACCGAGAGCGCGGGGGATTCGATCAGCGCAATGCACGCGTTGATGATTTCAGTCAGATTGTGCGGCGGGATATTGGTGGCCATGCCGACGGCAATCCCACTCGAACCGTTTATAAGGAGGTTGGGGATCCGTGCCGGCAGGACCGTCGGTTCCTGCTCTTTGCCGTCGTAGTTAGGGACGAAATCGACCGTCTCGCGATCGATATCCTCAAGCAGCTGCGCTGCGATACGCGACAAACGACACTCCGTGTAGCGCATGGCGGCGGCCGCGTCACCGTCGACGGAACCGAAGTTTCCCTGTCCATCGATGAGCGGATATCGCAGCGAAAAATTCTGCGCCATACGCACCAGCGTGTCGTAAATCGCGTTGTCGCCATGCGGATGAAATTTACCCATCACCTCGCCAACGATGCGCGCGCACTTGACGTAGGGTCGGTTCCAAACGTTGTTTGATTCGTGCATCGCGAACAAGACCCGCCGGTGAACGGGTTTCAGTCCATCACGGACGTCTGGTAGCGCGCGTCCCACGATCACGCTCATGGCGTAGTCCATATAGGACTGGCGCATCTCGTCTTCGATATTGATCGGGGTTAAAAGGCGTGCGAAATCGACCATCTAGGGACTATCTTTCGTGTGAGAAGACCAGTTATAAGTTCTTAGAAATTAAGGCAAACGCGTGCTTTCAATAGGCGCGGAAGTGTAACACGCCAGTGTGCTGTCCTGTCGACCCGCAAGGCCGCCTACCAGGTGGCTTTGAGGAGATCAGCGAGCCCTTCACGTGACGGCCGTTCCAAGACCCCCAGCTCGGTCACCAGCACATCGACCAAACTCGCCGGTGTCACATCAAAAACGGGATTCAATGCCTCGACGCCTGCGGCGGCCCAGCGAATTCCAGCGATTTGCAGCACCTCGTCCGCGGCGCGCGTCTCGATTGGGATCTCGCGCCCACTCGGGGTTTTGAGATCAATCGTCGAGGACGGCGCGACCACCATGAAACGCGCGCCATGAAAGCGTGCGGCTATCGCCAGGGCGTAAGTCCCGATTTTGTTCGCGACATCGCCATTGGCAGCGACCCGATCAGCACCAACGATGACCCAGGCAATCCGCTGTTCGCGCATGACATGCGCCGCACTGCCATCCGTGATCACGCGAACCGGGATGCCCTCGCGGTGCAGTTCCCAGGCAGTCAATCGCGCGCCCTGCAACCAGGGCCTGGTTTCGGTGGCAAAAACTTCTTGAATTCGTTGTGCCGCATGAGCGCTGCGGATCACTCCCAGGGCGGTGCCATACCCCGCAGTCGCCAATGCCCCGGCATTACAGTGTGTCATGACGCGAGAGCCAGCCTCGATAAAAACCGCGCCGAGTTCGCCCATCCGCTGGTTGGCCGCGAGATCCTCGGCAAAGATGCGCTGCGCTTCGGCCAGCAACGCGGGGACCGGATCGCCGACGAGACTGCGGGCCACGCGCGTCATCCGATCGACCGCCCAGGCCAAATTCACCGCCGTCGGCCGGGCTTCGCGCAAGGCCTGTAGCCCGGGGGTGACCGACGCCAGCCAGCGGCTTGGCGCCTGCGCGTAGGCCGCGCGCGCCGCGAGCACCACGCCGAACGCACCGGCAATGCCGATGGCGGGCGCGCCGCGCACTGCCATGGTCGCGATCGCGTCGACTACTGCGGCATAATCTTCGCATCGGACAAAAATTTCGTGCGCCGGCAGCGCGCGCTGATCGAGCAAGACCAGTGCAGCGCCTTCCCAGCGCACGGGATTGATCGGAGTCGCTATCATCGCCCCGCGGCAAGTTGTAAAAACGGTCGATATGGTAACGTAAGCACCCCGACTGTGTAGGTTATATCGTGCTCAATGTCGAACAAGTCATCCACGCGCGCTGGGTCATCACCGTCGAAGTGGGCGCACCCGTGCTCCCGGCGCACAGTATCGGTCTCGCACACGGACGAATCGTCGCGATTGTGCCGAGCGCCGAGTGGCGCCAACACATGACCGCCAACCGCGAAGTCGACTGCAGCCACCATGCGGTGCTGCCCGGGTTCGTTAACACCCATACCCACGCGGCGATGAGCCTGTTTCGCGGCATGGCGGACGATCTGCCGTTGATGAGCTGGCTACAGGATAAGATTTGGCCGACTGAAGCGCGCATGGTTGACCCGACATTCGTGCGTGACGGCACTCGCCTCGCGGCTTACGAAATGCTGCGCGGGGGCACCACCTGCTTCAACGACATGTACCTGTTTCCGGACGAGGCGGCGGCGGCGGCCACCGAGCTTGGTATCCGCGCGGTAGTCGGCATGATTGTGATTGGATTTCCGACGGCCTGGGCGCAGGACACCCGCGAGTACCTACGCAAGGGCCAGGCAGTCCATGATCGCTATCGCGAACACCCATTCGTGCATTCCGCCTTCGCCCCGCACGCGCCCTACACGGTCGACGATGCGGCGCTGACGCAGGTTGCCATGCTCGCAGAAGAGCTGGATGTGCCAGTGCATATGCATGTGCACGAAACGGCGCAGGAGATCTCCGATGCGCTCGCACAGACTGGCTGCCGGCCGCTGGCCCGGCTGGCGCGTCTGGGGCTGCTCTCGCCACGTCTACTAGCTGTGCACATGACCCAGCTCACACCGGCGGAGATCGAGCAGGTGGCGCGCGCCGGGGTGAGCATCGCGCATTGCCCGGAATCAAATCTCAAACTTGCCAGCGGCATGAGTCCGCTCGCGCGATTGTTCGAAGCTGGCATAAATTGCGCGCTAGGGACCGACGGATCCGCCAGTAACAACGACCTCGACATGCTGACCGAGATGCGATCTGCCGCGCTGCTGGCGAAAGGAATGAGTGGCGATGCGCGTGCCGTGCCAGCTTCCACAGCACTCCAGATGGCGACCCTCAATGGTGCGCGCGCCCTGGGACTGGAGCAGGAAATCGGTTCCATCACGCTCGGCAAACAGGCCGACCTTATTGCAATCGACTTTCGCGATCCGCGACTATGTCCGGTATATGACCCGATTTCGCAAATCGTCTATGCAGCGCATCGCGATAACGTGCGCGAGGTCTGGGTGGCGGGGCGGCACGTGGTACAGGATGGCGTGGTCGGCCACGTCGATCCCTTCCAACTTATCGCCAACGCTACCCGTTGGGGAGACTTGATCCGCGCAGCGCATCCCACTGATTAACGATCACACAGAACAGATCGGCGGTTTTTTCCGCGTCGTAGATCGCCGAGTGCGCGTCTTCTTCACTCCAATCGAATTGCGCGGCCGTGACCGCGCGCGACAGGACGGTTTGCCCAAAGGCAACCCCGGCCAGACTCGCCGTGTCAAAAGTACTGAACGCATGGAATGGATTGCGCTTCAGGCGGCAGCGTTCCACAGCGGCCTTCACGAACGATAAGTCGAACGCGGGATTATGGCCCACCAGGATCGCACGCGTGCAACCTTGCGCTTGAACGGCCTCGCGCACCCGCGCAAAGATATCCGAGAGCGCATCGCGTTCCGCCACCGCCAGCCGGAATGGGTGATACGGATCAATCTTGTTAAACCGCAGGGCGGATTCTTCGAGACGCCCGCCTTCGAAGGGTTTGACATGGTGCGCGATGGTTTCCGCGCGATGCCAACCTCGCGCTTCGTCACACGTGACGAGGACCGCTGCAATCTCCAATAGTGCATCGGTGGCGGCGTTGAATCCTCCGGTCTCGACATCGATGACGACGGGGAGAAAGCCTCGAAAGCGTTGTGCGACAGCTGACTTGGGCACGGAATCCTGCGGGTGAATATTTCAGGGCATCGATTGTAGAGGCTTTTCGCGTTGCAACCCATCGCACGCGCTCGTATTCTTCGCGCCATGACTGAACCTAGCCCGCTCGCGCTCTGCGCGCTCACCGCGCTTTCACCGCTCGACGGTCGTTACGCACGACACACCGCAGCATTGCGCCACGCGCTAAGCGAATACGGCTTGATCAAACAGCGCACCTTGATCGAAGTTCGTTGGTTGCAACATCTCGCGGCGCTGCCAGCCCTACTTGAGTTGGATGCCTTGACGTC
>JAYTEX010000383.1:0-14885 GCA_043734785.1 Pseudomonadota bacterium
GTCGGGTCTTATTTCGGCCTGACGCGCTGACCCAGTAGGCTAGAGCCCTCACTGCACTTGTCGAGCGGTCGTCGCAAACCCTACTATTGCGCCCTGGCGTTTTATCCTTGCACGCGCTCCTGGTCCGGCGGACGCTGATAAGGCCTTGTCCGCCTTCTCCACTTCGCGAATCGTCTCGAGGCCGGCGTTTTAGACTTAAGGGTTGCGTAGGTCTTTGAGATCGAAAACCCACGATCATTTCCGACTAAACCAGCCGTCAGGATCACTGAATGCTTCCATCGATCAGGTTCATGCGCGACTCCAGGCTTGCGCACTACAGCCGCAGTGCCGTGCTTGCTTTGATCGTCTGGTCACTGCTTCGGGTTGTATTGTGGGGAGTGGTTGGACCCGCGCAGATTTCGCCGCAGCAAACGGCCACCGCGTTCTTGTATGGGCTGTGGTTTGACGGCTGGACCCTGGCCTACTTGGTGGCGCCTGCGCTCATCCTGGCCGCCCTCATCCCAAATCGCTGGCGCAACGGTCGGCCCGGAATGATCCTTCGCGGGATTGCGTTATGGATGGTGCTCAGCGCGCTGTTCATCGGGGCAGCCGCAGAATATCTGTTCTGGCAGGAGTTCAGCACACGATTCAATTTTATTGCGGTCGATTACTTGATTTATACGCACGAGGTGGTCGACAACATTCTGCAATCCTATCCCGTTGGGTCGATATTGATGGGCATTAGCGGTCTTGCTGCAGTGCTGGCGTTTTTACTGCGCGAGCGCATCGGCAGCGCCAGAAGACCGTTATCCTGGCGCGAGCGCCTGCTCCTGGTGCTCATCGCGATCGGGTTGCCGATGGCGAGCTATGTCGTCGCCAACGTCGATCAGATGAATGTCAGCGGGAATCCTTACGCCAATGAACTGTCGGGTAACGGGCTCTTTACGCTTGCCGCCGCACTGCGGCGTAATGAGTTGGACTATGACCGGTTCTATCGCACGATTCCCCACGCAGAGGCGGTCGAGATTCTCGCCAAACTCGCAGGCGATGACGCCGCCGATGCGAACGCTGAGCGGTTAGGCCCGTTCCAGCGCCGCCCTAAGAATATCGTGTTGGTGTCGGTCGAAAGCCTATCTGCGGACTTTGTGGGGAGTTACGGCGACCCACGCGGGCTCACCCCGAACCTCGATCGCCTGGCCGAGCGCGGGCTGAAATTCACGCGTATGTTCGCGACGGGCACCCGCACCGTCCGCGGGCTAGAAGCCCTTTCACTGGGCACCCCTCCGATCCCGGGTCAAGCCATCGTGCGCCGACCACACAACGACCATCTCACCACGGTGGGCCAGATCCTGGCGCGCCAAGACTACGCCACCTTCTTTCTCTACGGCGGCTACGGTTACTTCGACAACATGGCGGACTACTTCGCAGGAAACGACTATACGGTGGTCGATCGGACCGATTTTCCGCCGGAATCGATCAGTTTCGAGAACGCCTGGGGGGTCGCAGACGAGGTGCTATTCGCGAATGCACTGAGGGTGCTTGACGAGACAGTAGCGCAGAAAAAAAACTTCTTCGCGCACATTATGACCACCTCGAACCACCAGCCGTACACCTACCCGGACGGTCGAATCGATAGGCCATCACCAGGGGGCCGATCGGGCGCGGTGAAATATACTGATTTCGCACTTGGGCAGTTCATTGACCGCGCCTCGACTAAAACGTGGTTCAAGGACACCCTGTTCGTAATTGTCGCGGATCACTGTGCGGCCGTCGCCGGAAATACCAAGCTGCCCGTCGCGAAGTATCACATCCCGATGGTATTTTACGCCCCTGATATGTTGAAGCCTGGGACTCACACGCGAATGGCAAGCCAGATCGATCTTCCGCCAACGTTGCTGGATCTCCTCGGTATCCCTCGCGAGCAGATGTTCTACGGGGAATCGCTATTCACGGATGAGACGGTGACCCCGCGCGCGTTCATCAGTAACTACCAGGAACTCGGGTACTACAAGAACGATGTGCTGACGGTGCTATCGCCAAAACGCAAGGTCGAAGCGTTTCAAATCGATCCGAAGACATTCGCTGCCACGCCGATTGCGCCGTCGCCTGCCTTGATGACAGAAGCGATCGCCTACTATCAAACGGCGTCGCGTGCCTATCGCGATGGTTCATTGCGGATGGACCAGCACACTAAACGGTAGCACTCGCGGTGTCCTGTTGAGGATAGCCCCGAGTGAGCCCGTGGTGGTAGTCTCGACCTCCCCATTCGCCTGTTAAGGAATTCACGCCATGATCGACCTATATACCGCATCCACGCCTAACGGCTGGAAAGTCTCCATCCTGCTCGAAGAGCTGGGCATGCCCTACCGCGTGATTCCAATCGATTTCGACACGCAGGATCAGAAGACGCCCGAGTTTCTCAAAATCAATCCCAATGGCCGTATCCCTGCCATCATCGATCGCGCGAATGGGGATTTCGCGGTGTTTGAGTCGGGCGCGATCATGATCTATCTCGCAAAAAAAGCCGGCAAACTGCTGCCGCGCGATGACAAAGGCGAATCCCGTGTCACTCAATGGCTGATGTTCCAGATGGCGGGAATTGGCCCAATGATGGGTCAAGCCAATGTCTTCTACCGCTATTTCCCCGAAAAAATTCAGCCAGCGATCGACCGCTATCAGAATGAGTGCCGGCGCCTTTTCGAGGTGTTGAACACCCAACTTCAAGGGCGCGATTATTTGTGCGACGAATACAGCATCGCCGATATCGCGAACTGGTGCTGGGTCCGTATTTACGAATGGAGCGGCGTGAATGTTGAGGGACTCGATAATCTGATGGCTTGGCTTGCACGACTAGAAGCGCGTCCGGCCTGTCAGAAGGGCATCGTTGTGCCGAAACCGTTGGTGCTCGAATCCGTGCTCGCGACGGCCCAGACCATGGTCCAGAAATAGGCCTTAAAACTCGCCAACACGTCACCATACCGATCGATATGGCTGCCGAGGCTAGCCGCCTGAATTAAATTTAAACAATTCAATCGCGAGGTGGACTCGCGCTTCAGGCGTGGAGGGTAACGATTCGACCTTATCAATCGCGTCGAGTCGGGTCTTGAGTCCACTGTGGTTCGCAATCTGAATGCCGAGACCCGGGCGAGCATTGAGTTCCAACAGCAGCGGACCATGGGTGCGGTCAAGCACGATATCGACCCCCAGATAGCCAAGTCCGGTCAGTTCGAAGCAACGCGCGCCGAGTTCCAGTAACTGTGGCCAGTTCGGGATTTGCAAGCCAGCCAGGGGTACACCGTAATCGGGATGTTCGCTGACGCTACGATTGTGCCAAACCCCATCTGTCGTGAGGCCGGTGGCAAGTTCAACTCCCACACCGACTGCTCCTTGGTGCAGATTGGCTTTACCGTCGGACTGGCGTGTCGGCAGGCGGACCATGGCCATGGCCGGCATGCCACGATAGACCAGCAGGCGAATATCGGGCACGCCTTGGTAACTGACGGGATCGAAAATCGGATCGACGCGCACGCGATACTCGATCATCGCGTTATCCGGGACGCCGCCCAGACTATAGATGCCACTCAGGATATTGGAAGCGTGGTACTCAATTTCGCCGAGCGGCAACCCGCGACCATCGGGCTTCACGAACACGTCTTTGCGCCGGCCATCGATCACCAAGACTCCCGCACCGCCCGAGCCACGCGCAGGTTTGATCACGAATTCTGAATAAGGTTTGAGAAGCGCGCCCAGACCGGCCAGATCGTGCTCGGTTTTCATGACTCCATAGAGCTTGGGCACCGCAATACCGGCCTCGATCGCGAGGTGCTTGGTTTTGAGTTTATCGTCCACCAGCGGATAGCGCCGGCGCGGGTTGCGCCGCATGATATACGCGCGATTGCGGGCATTGATCCCCAACACCCCATGTCTGCGCAGTGCGAGCCAGATGCCAATCATGTCAGTCCTTCGTGAGATCCCTGAATCGCAGAAGCTCGCTTAATCGGTACCCGGTGTAGGCGCCGAAGACCAGGCACAGAGACAACACCACCAGGAGCATTTCCGGGAATACGAACATGAGGTAGACCAGGTGTTCTTCGGTCATGACGAAATAGCTCGCGATGGCGACCACCAGACTGCCGATAAATTCCTTGATGGCGGTGCTAGGACCGCGCTCTTCCCACACGATCGACATGCGCTCGATGGTCATGGTCAGGATCACCATGGGGAACAACGCAATCGACAAACCTTGTTCGATGCCGAGTTTGGCGCTGAGCAGGCTGATGGCAAGCATGAGACCGATCACGATCACCAGCACGCTGGTCAGGCGAGGTACCAGCAGCAGACGCAGATGGGTGAGGGCGCTGCGTATCATGAGTCCAGCTGAGACCACGATCAGGAACAAAGCGACACCCGCGAGCAGGCGCGTTTCACGAAAGGCGAGGGCGACCAGCACCGGCATGAAGGTGCCGAACGTTGGCACGCCGATCAGCATCCGCATAATGACGATCACGAACGCCCCCAGGGGCACCATTAATAACACGCGATAAACATTCTGCGTGCGGACCGGCAAATCGGACAGCGACAGGGCTAGCAAGCCGGTATCAAGCTTGGTTTCGATTTTCTGAGCGACGCCCAGCTGGGTCATCGGCGAGCGCGCGGCGGAAAATGTCACCTGAATATGATTCACGCCTTTGGTGTCGACGACTTTGCGTTGGCCATAGGTCCAGAGCAGAAAATTCTCCGGATAACCTTCTTCCCCAGTCGCCGGATTGAAGCCCTGCCAGTGTTCGCCATTGTGGACTTCGAGCCAGGGACTTAATTCACGATCGACGAACTCGGCATCCAGCGCTAACCCGTACACGACGCGGCTGGGGATCCGCGCGCCGGCCAGGATTTTCGTCACCAAATTGGGCCACTCCTCGGGCGTAGCGGATTTGCGAATCAGCTTGATGTTCTCGTCGTCGGATATATTGAGCATGGATAAAACGAGACTGGTGAAAGTCACCACATCCGCAGATTCTTCGCGCGCACGTTTAAGCACCGCTTCAACCGCTGAGGCGAGCGGCTCTGCGTACTCGGGCACTTCTGGAAAGGTCGGGGGAGGCCCGTCGGTCACGACGGCCGCCTCGCCGCGCTTCGGATAGACCTTCATATGGTAGTAGAGCGCTTGCGAGCCACTTGCGCGGCGCACTGTCCAGACTGCCCGGCGCGCGTTGTCGTTACCGTTCCCGACCACTAGACCGTACCCGCGCGAGACGAAATCCTCGTCGAGCACTGCGAATCCGCGCGGTGAATCGGGCAAGGCCAGTTTTACCTTGGCCGGCAAGCTACGACCTTTAAAGGCAACCCGGGCTTCAACATCCCACACCGTCGCGACTGCGGACGGATCAAGCGGAATCGCGAGTCGGGTCACCTTCAGATACACCAGTGACAGCCCGATGGCGGCAAAAATGAAGGCCCAGACGAAGACTGCCGAGACGCGCACGTGAACTCTCCTTATGCGATCCCAGTCGCGCTTATTATTTCTTGGATTTCGGACAAGTCGGCGTCGAACTGTACCTGACAGCCGGGTCAATGACCGCCAAATCCGCGAGAAATCGCCGACCCAGCAGGACCGGATAGTTGAATTTGCTGCGATTCACCAACGTGAAATTGGCCTCGAAGCGCCTGCCGCCCAGACAGAACCCGAGTTTTACGGAGGGCCGCGCGTCGTTATGTTTAGTGCCTCTGAGCTTGATCGTGACATCCCGTTCAAGCGGGCGTTCCACCAGAAAGGTTTCCGAATTTGGATCGCGATGATCGAGCGCAAGCTTGAAGCGAACCCACTTCTGACCATCTTTATCAAAACGCTTGATATCGGTCGCGTGAATAGCCGCAGTCTTCGCGCCCGTGTCGAGTTTCGCCTTGGCGACGATATCCCAAGGATCAAGGCGGATGCGTTCCAGCCATCCCAGTTGCAGCGGGTCGCGCGCAAACGCCAGCGACGGCAGCAAGGGCAAAAAAACCAGACAAAGGAGAAGACCGTGCCGGCATCGTCTCAGCACCAGGTGCATGTTGTATTCCGCCTCAGCGAAGGAAGTTGGATACTCGGAAAATGTGTACTCTTGGGCGCTAGAGCGGATGAGCCAGGCGCCTTCTGTAAAGGCGGTGTCAATATACGCCGAATTCCTTCGCCGATGTTAGGCGAGCACTAAAAATATGCTGAGCAATTTGTGCGTACCGACAGCGCCAAACAGGCTCGCGGATGAGATCAGTTCGGCGCCTGCTTGCTGTCGTCCCGCGAGGCGGCGTAGCATCGTTGGTGTTCCCATGGGGTTAAGCGGAACTACTTAATCGAGCGTGAACCATCCACGCTGTCACCGGAGTCCGAGGGTCGCAAAATGCAATATTTCGATGATAACGCGCTGTCGATTGGTCGCACGCCGCTCATCAAGCTGAACAAGGTCGTCGCCGCCGACAAGGCCCTGGTGCTCGCGAAAATCGAAGGCCGTAATCCAGCCTACTCGGTCAAATGCCGGATTGGGGCCGCCATGATCTGGGATGCCGAATCCCGCGGCGTGTTGAAGCCGGGCATGGAAGTGGTCGAGCCCACGAGTGGCAATACCGGTATTGCGCTCGCGTTCGTGTGCGCGGCGCGCGGCTATCCGATTACACTGACCATGCCGGAGACGATGAGCCTCGAGCGCCGCAAAGTGCTGAAGGCCTTTGGCGCCAACCTGGTGTTGACGGACGGTGCGCGCGGCATGTCCGGCGCGATCGCAAAGGCCGAAGAAATCGTGGCCCAGGATCAGCAACACTTCTATATGCCGCAGCAGTTCGAAAATCCGGCCAACCCGGGGATCCACGAAACAACGACCGGCCCTGAAATCTGGGAAGCCACCGATGGGAAGATCGACGTGCTGGTGGCGGGCGTCGGGACCGGCGGGACGATTACTGGCGTTAGTCGTTACCTGAAGCAAGGCCGGGGGCGGGCCGTGTTGTCAGTTGCAGTCGAACCGGAGGCCAGCCCGGTTATGACGCAAATACTGGCGGGAGAGCCCCTCAAACCGGGTCCACACAAAATTCAGGGCATCGGCGCAGGGTTCATTCCGGGCACCCTCGATATGTCGTTGGTGGACCGGGTCGAACGCGTCTCGAATGACGAAGCGGTGGAATTCGCGCGCCGACTCGCGACGGAGGAGGGCATCCTGTGCGGAATTTCCTGCGGTGCCGCGGCTGCGGTCGCGGCTCGCCTGTCACGCGAACCGGCGATGGCTGGCAAAGTGATCGTGGTGATCCTGCCGGATGCCGGTGAGCGCTATCTGTCGAGCGTGCTGTTCGACGGGATCGCCTAGCGTCTTTCAGCCGGACGCGGCGATGAAAGCGTTTCTCAACGCGCGGCGCGTCGGCGCTCGTTGATGCCATTCAATACGGTGGAGGCAGCCTTGCGTGTCCAGTTTTCTGAGGTGCAGTGGCTTTTCTTCGAACCCTATCTCGTTGCCTGAGCTTATCCACCATGCGTATCAGCGAACTCTTCCATAGCATTCAAGGTGAGGGACACCTCACCGGTAAGCCCATGTACTTCATCCGTGCGCAGGGCTGTGCAGTCAAGTGCCCGATCCGCGAAGTCTGCGATCAACCAGAATCCCTGGGCTTCAAGGGCGGTACCGACTACACGCCAGCCACCCTGGCCGAACTCGCGGTGCAGGCCGTGGGCCCGCGCGGCTGGGTGTGTCTAACCGGCGGTGAGCCCGCCGAGCAGCCTGACTTTGAGCAGGTGATCGCGGAATGCCGGCGGCGCGGCTTGCATGTGAACGTGCAGACGTCTGGTCTGCGACGGGTGAACGCGCCGTGGGATTGGTGCACAGTCTCGCCGAAGGGACCGGTCGCGGCGCTGGAAATGGATTTTGCGCAGGAGTTGAAGATCGTTTATACCGGCCAGTCGATCGAGGAGTTGAAAGCCTATTACGATGGTTTCTCGGCCTGGAACTATTACTTGCAGCCCTGCTGGCGTGCGGGCGGCAGTAATCAGGCCGCAACGCTCGAAATGGTTTATGCGTTAAACCGGGCGGGCCTACATTTTGAATTCTCGGCGCAGTGGCACAAATTTCTGGGTGTCAAATAACTGAAATACGCGAGGAGGACACGTGCTCGCCTTAAACGACTACACGAAACTTGACGGATTAGGACTTGCCGAACTCATTCGCCGCAAAGATGTGACGCCAATGGAAGTGCTCGAGGCCGCGTTCGCGGCCGCAAAGAAGGTCAACGGCGGAGTCAACGCCGTGCTGCAGACGTTACCCAAACAGGCCCGGGCCGCGATCAAGTCAGGTCTGCCGCAAGGGCCGTTCACGGGTGTGCCAACCTTAATCAAGGAACTGGTGCTGCACGCCAAGGGCGTGCGTTGCGACATGGGATCGCGCCTCGCGCAAGGCTATGTGGCGCGCGCGGATACTGAATTGATGGCACGCTTTCGACGCGCCGGACTGGTCCTTGTCGGCACCACGCAAACGCCGGAACTTGGCTATAACCCGACCACCGAATGCACCTTGTTTGGCCCCGTGCATAACCCCTGGGATTTAACACGCAGTGCCGGTGGCTCCAGTGGCGGCTCGGGCGCTGCAGTGGCGGCCGGCATCGTGCCGCTGGCGCATGCCAGCGATGGTGGCGGCTCAATTCGCATTCCGGCTGCCTGTAACGGCCTAGTGGGCTTGAAGCCCACCCGTGATCGCATTCCGTCCGGCCCCGATTATGGTGATCTGCTGTGTGGGTGGGCGACCGAATTTGCGGTCACGCGTAGTGTGCGCGACACGGCGGCCTTACTCGATGCAGTGGCGGGCCCGGATGTCGGCGCCCCACATCTGATCGCGCCACCGTTGAAGGCTTACGCCAAGGAAGCAAAGACCCACCCGGGCAAGCTGCGCATTGCCTGGACGACGCTGCCGGTGTCGGGCGCCAGGATTGATCTGGAATGCCGCAAGGCGGTCGAACGCACGGTGCAAACGCTACTCGACGCGGGACACACCTTGATCGAAGCCGCGCCCAAATACGCTTGGGAACAGTTTCTCGATGCAACGCACGTGGTGTGGACGGCGTTCACGGCGCAGTTCGTGGATGCACTCTGTGTGGAGATGAATCGAACCGCCAGCCTCGAAACGCTGGAAGCCGTGACCCTCGCCTGCTATCGCGATGGCAAACGGCGCTCGGCGGTAGAACTGCTGGATGCACTGGCGTACGGGAACAAGCTGTCGCGGCTGGTCGGTGACTTTTTTACCCAATACGATGTGCTGGTGACACCGACGACTGCGCGGCTGGCGCCGCCGCTCGGGGAGATCAATCAGGCGCGCCGCGGCTTGAGCGCACGAGCTTGGACCGAACAAGTGTTCGCTTACGTGCCGTTCACGCCGCTGTTCAATCTCACCGGCCACCCGGCGCTATCGTTACCGCTACATTGGACGCCGGAAAACTTGCCGGTGGGGGTGCAACTGGTCGGCCGTTTCGGTGATGAGGCCACCTTGCTGCGCTTGGCGGGACAACTTGAGAAGGCGTTGCCGTGGCACCGACGTCGTGCACCAGTTCATGCGGGGCGTGATTGACACCTTGGGTCCTGCGACGTGAGCCCGGCCGGGCGGGGAATACCGGCAACTCGACCATCGGTACTCGTCCGGCGCCACAACGATGCGTGCGCGTACCGGATTGAGTTCGATGTACCGGCAACATGCCAACAGATATGCGTCGTTTTGCACCAGGCTCGATTCGTATCGATCTTCCCACAGTGTGCCGCTGCGGCGTTCAAACTTATTGTAGTGTCGCGTTTGGCGACCCGCGAGCCGCTTCATCAGCTTGCCAAGTCCGTCGCGATCCTCTGGTGCCAACAACAAGTGCACGTGGTTGGTCATTAAGCACTATGCGAACACGTTCACACGATATTCGGTTTTGTATGCCTGCAGCGAGGTGAGGTAGCGTTCATAGTCGGCGTCCTCCGCGAAAGTCGCCTGGCGATTGTGGCCGCGTTGAACCACGTGGTGAGGGTATGGCGGTAAAACGATTCGCGCCATCCTTGGCATCGCTCGCTCCTTTCAAGCTCAATTTCGAAGACATCTAAAATAAATCTGTTCCCATTTCCATGTCCGATCAGCGGGAACGACGAAAATAAGTCTGTCATCTCTCCCCCGGGGAGGGCGTGACGGGCCCAATTCGATGGGTGTCCCGATTTGTCCTCCAAATAGTTGTCCCTGAAAAAGTCGTTTGCGTTGCGGCTTTACAGGTAGGTTGGCGGTGAGCGAAGCGAACCCCAACAACAACCAGCTAGGCGCTTCGCTCGCGCAGCCTCGTCGAGCTAATGTTGGGGTTCGCTCCGCTCATCCCAACCTACAATCGACTGCCCGATTTGGTCGCCAATTCCGGCTTTGCACGCTTTCGCTCCATTTATTTATTCCACATACCTTGCAAATTCATCTCGCCGCTTACGCGAAATTGGCCTATTCCCGCTGACTGAAATGCCTTTTCTCAGGGACGACTAGATAATTTCTTGTCCCAAGAGATCATTGCTGCACACCATGGCCGACACTGGGCACGACGTTCAACTGCCGTTTCTAGGTTTATACGTTAAACCGGGCGGGCCTACATTTTGAATTCTCGGCGCAGTGGCACAAATTTTTGGGTGTCAAATAATTGCCGTTGGTGGCACGCAAAAAAAATGCCGCAACTCGATGAGTGCGGCAAAGAGGTTCGCGCAGCGAGGATCGAGGGGGAGGAGGCTGACCCTGGCGCTACGCGTGCAAATACTCGAGGATGCGCTAGACGAATCCCGGGTAGCTGAGTTTGGTCGCGAGATAAGCAACCAGCAAAGTCCACACGGCGATTCCCGCCAGTCCGACCCCAATCGAGGCGATGAATTCCTGCTGCTTGCTCATGCGAGTTTCTCCTCAAAAAATTGAATCTGATGGGAGTTGGTAGCTGCGCCTACCTGCCCCGTTGAGAAGAATATTAGATGGAAGATGTTGCGGAACTGTGTCGCTTAGGGCGTTAATTGTTATGTGTTTGTTGCAGTGCGGTATTGCAACAAAGATTCGACTTGCCGACGAAAATTGGCCAGGTCCAGGGGTTTCTTGATGAGCGCGCGCACGCCGGCGGCCTTGACGGTCTCTTCGTTGACGCGATCGCTGTATCCGGTGTAGAGCAGCACCGCAAGCCGCGGGCGGTTATTCAGCAGCACGGTGGCGAGTTCGAGGCCTGTCATCGAGGGCATGGTTTGGTCGAGCAGCACGAAATCGAACTGGTCTGGATGGGTTTCAAAATGAGCGCGCGCAGCGAGACTGTCTTCGAAGCGTGTTACTTCAAGCCCCCATTCCTCGAGCAGCTCTTGCATGAATTCACCGACTTCCGGGTTGTCGTCGACGCACAGCACATGGCCTGACAACTGCGCTCGCGCAAGGTGAGCCACAGAGGTTTGCGAGCTAGCAATGGGAATAGTCAACGCGCTCGGCGCGCAGGGCAGGAGCACCCGGATAGTCGTGCCGCGACCGACTTCGCTCTTCACGACTAGGTGTCCGCCGTATTCGTGGACAATGCCATGCACGATGGCAAGGCCCATGCCCGTTCCCTTGCTGGTTTCCTTAGTCGAGTAGAACGGTTCGAACATCCGCTGCTGAACATCTGGCGGAATGCCAGGGCCGGTATCCGTGATTGCCAACTCTACAAAACACCCATCCAGAGGCTGGTGGCAGGAGGCACAGCAGAAGCATTCCGTGCATTGACGTTCACTCAGTTCGATCGCGAGTTGACCGACCCCATTCATCGCGTCGCGGCTATTGATACAAAGATTGAGCAACACCTGCTCGAAATGGAGAGGGTCTAACACCGTGGTCGGTAGGCGATCCGGAATGCGCTTGGACAACTCAATTGAAGAGGGCAGGGTGGATTCGAGCAGTACGATCATTTCGCGGGTGACCTGCGCCAGATCTACAGGACGGGGCTGGCCGCGTTGACCGCGGCTGAAGGTGAGCATCTGCTGTACTAGGTTACGCGCGCGCAGGCCGGAGCGATGTGCACGATCGAGGTAGCGCGAAAGCTTGGCGTCCTGCAGATTTTCGACATGCTCCTTGGCTACTTCGACGTAGCCAAGCAGACCGGTCAGAATGTTATTAAAATCATGTGCGATACCGCCGGTCAGTTGCCCGATTGTCTCCATGCGCTGGGCATGTCGGAGTTGTTCCTCGAGCGCGGCTCGGGCGTCTTCCGCTTCCTTGCGTTCGGTGATATCACGCACCATCAGCATGAAATGCGGGCGGCCGCGAAAATGCACCAATGAGGCACGATACTCGCAGTACCACGGCGTGCCGTCTTTGCGCGCGGTGGTGCCTTCGTTGCAGGCCTTGCCTGCCGAGCGGACGATCGCATAGAAGGCTTCCGCTTTCGCGCGCTCCGAAACGTAGTCGTAGATGCTCTGCCCGAGCAACGCTTCGCGGGTATAGCCGCTCATGGTGATCAGGGCCGGGTTGACGTCGACGATGATGCCCTCCGTGGTGAGCATCGCGATACCGTCCAGCGCTGAATTGAAGAACGAGCCGTAAAGTTCTTCGCTCCCCTTGAGCGCAGATTCCGTGCGTGCACGCTCGATCTCAACCACCACTCGATCGGAGAAAATCCGCAGCAGCGCCTCGACTCTGTCCGCGTGTAGCATGCGGGCATGCGTCATGACGGCAATGAGTCCGAGCGCTGCGCCGTCGGTGCCGATCAGGGGGAAGGCCGCATAACCTTCGATCTTGAGGCGTTTGATCTCCGGATCTCTAAATTGTTGATGAACACCCCGGGCGTAGAACTTGAATTCGTTGCCGATCACCGTTGCACAGGGTGTATTGACCATCTCGTAACGGTAATCTTTGACCCATTGCCCATCTATCCACAGCGCAATGGCCTCCATGATGTTGGTGTTCGCCCCGGCACCAAGCACACTGATCATGGCGACATCAACTTCCAGGAGTTCGGCCAGACTGTGTGTGAGATCTTCGAAGACGGTTTCCCGCTGGGCGCTCGACAGGGCAATGGCCGCCTTCAAGAACAATTGTTCCGCCGCCGACGAATCGCGTTGGTCGAGGCGCAGCAGGTTATTGAGTATCGCGGTGGCTTTGGCGGTAATCGGGGGAGTCA
This sequence comes from Pseudomonadota bacterium, assembly GCA_043734785.1. Classification (GTDB taxonomy): domain Bacteria; phylum Pseudomonadota; class Gammaproteobacteria; genus CAIKBL01. Next base: position 13,108 of record JAYTEX010000383.1, read on the forward strand.
TGGGTACCGTATCGAGTGGTGTTGGGGGGAGTCTAGCAACCTGCTTGCGGATATGTTGCCCTGACCAACAATGCCAGAACTATTTGATACAAAGCCGCAACAATCAAGCGCGGTTCGGCACGAACATGTAGCCCACACCGCGCAGGGTTTTGATGGCTTTCGGGCTCTCCGCATTTTCCTCGATTTTACGGCGCAGGCGCGCGATGCGGATATCGATGCTGCGATCGAACGGATCCCAATCGCGGTTACGGGTCAAGGTCATCAATTGATCACGGGAGAGCGGCCGATTGGGTCGCTCCGCGAAAACCTTCAGCAAATCGAACTCGGTGCTGGTCAAGGGAATTTCATTGCCGGCACGATCGAACAACTGCCGGCTATCGATATCGAGCGCAGCCATCCCAATCGTAATCCGGTGACTGTCTAGCGTGTCTGCCGCCGGCAGGGACGTCGCAGGCTCCCGCTGGTAGCGGCGCAACACACTCTTTAATCGTGCGCGCAGCTCGCGTAGATCGAAGGGTTTTCCAAGGTAGTCGTCCGCGCCCACTTCGAGGCCGACAATGCGATCGACGGTCTCGCCGGCACCCGATACGATAATGATGGCGATATCGTATTGTTCGCGGATGAAGCGCGCGAGCGACAGGCCATCCTCGCCAGGCAGCCCAATGTCTAGCAGCACCACATGCGGCGCGCTGTCGGCGAGCACCGCGCGCGCTTCATTGCTATTGGCGGCCGTCACCACCCGGTATTGGTCACCACCGAGATAATCTTCGAGCAGCTCACGGACCGTCGCGTCGTCGTCGACGACGAGCACCGTAATTTCGGGTGCGCTTGGCATCGATCGCTCCAGAGTGGAAATCAGCGTGAGCATAACCTAAGAATGTGTCGCTCGCCGGGTGTTCTACCGGCATTGCGTATTGCCGCGTCCACGTGGTCACCACGTGTGCCGCTAACATGTGAGACGCAATGCTTTGGTTGCGCCCGTTGACGTCATCCTTGGCCTTTCGTACCTTGCATATGCGCCATTTTAAGACGAATTCCCGAGGGATCCCGGCCATGCCTTTTCGAATTTCTGTCGATACCGGAGGTACCTTCACGGATGTCGTGGTCACCGATGCCGAGGGGCGCTTCACGATCGGCAAAGCGCTGACCGATCGCCAGCGCGCCTTCGCGGGTGTCGAAGCCGCCCTGGCGCTCGCCGCTCTGCAGCTTGGCCTCACCGCCAAGGCCTTGCTGGCGGCGACCAGCATGTTCCTATACGGCACCACGCGCGCCACCAATGGAATTGTGGAGCGCAAGACCGCACGTACCGCCTTCCTGACGACGGCCGGTTTTCCGGACATTCTCCTGCTCAAGGAAGGCGGTAAGGCCGAGCCGCACAATCTCCAGATGGAGTATCCCGATCCCTATATCCCGCGGCGCTATACCTTCGAGGTCATGGAACGGATCAACGCGGAGGGCGGGATCGAGACGGCGCTGGATGAGGCCGCCCTGCGTGCTGTCCTCGCGAGCTTCCCACGCCGTGGGATCGAGGCGATTGCAGTGTGTCTGCTGTGGTCAATCGCGAACTCGGCGCACGAACTGCGGGTTGGCGAACTGCTGACGGAACTGCTGCCGACTACGCCATTTACCTTATCGCACCAGCTCAACCCCATTCTGCGCGAGTACCGTCGCGCATCGTCAACCGCGATCGATGCGTCGCTGAAGCCGCTCATGCAGCAATACCTGTCCGATCTGGAAGCCGATCTGCGCGTTGCCGGTTATCGCAACGATATTTTGGT